>DAITPO010000008.1:0-61715 GCA_036833535.1 Candidatus Acidiferrales bacterium
TCGCTTACGTGGGCCTCGCGAGTCTCGCGCGAATTCATCCGGCAGACTTGCCGCAGCTCGCGGCGATCTCACTCGATGCGCGCGTGCTCGCCTTCACGTTCGCGATCTCGCTGATCACCAGCCTGCTTTTCGGCTTGGCGCCGGCGTTGACGGACACGCGCCTGAATCTCGCCGACGCCTTGAAGCAAGGCGGCCGCTCGGGCACTGCAGGCCGCAGCAGCCAACGCACGCGCAATGTCCTCGTCGTAACGGAAATGGCGATGTCCCTAATGCTGCTCGTAAGCGCCGGCCTGCTGGTACAAAGCATCATGCACCTCGAGCGCCAAAATCTCGGCGTGCGCGCGGAACATCTCGTGAAAGGCCACATCTACCTCGCCCGCATTCGCTATCCGAACCCGGACGCAATCACCCGCTTCTGCGATCAATTCGGCGCCAAAGTCCGCGCCGTGCCCGGCGTGCAAGACGCCAGCGTCACCACTCTCTTCCCGCCCTACAACGGCTGGAGCCAAAAGCTCGGCATCGCCGGAAACACCGCCACGCGAGTTCAAGATATTCCGCAAGCTCAATTCGGCGTCACCGATTCGCATTTCCTCGCAACCACGGGAATTCCCCTGCTTCGCGGCCGCGACTTCGGCGATTCCGACACCGCGACGACTTCTCCCGTCGCGCTCATCAGCCGCGAATTGCAGCGCCGCTACTTCGCCACGCAAGATCCCCTCGGCCAAAAGATTCACATCGGCCCGCCAAAATTCCTGCAAGTCCCCATCGGTGCAAACACCACCGATTCATCGGATGTCACGGTGATCGGCGTGATCGGCGATATCCGCAACGTCGGCCTGGCGCTTCCTCCCGAGCCGCAGATCCTGGTGCTGTACGCGCAACATCCGCTGGTGAATTACGGCTTCAAGGATCTGCTGGTGCGCACCGCCTCCGACCCGCAATTCGTGCTGCCGGAAATCCGCCGCCAACTTCACGAAATGGATTCCGATATGCCGCTCGCCGAAGTGCAGACGATGGACGATCGGGTGGCTAAGCAGATTGGCAGCCAGCGCTTCACCACCGCGCTGCTCGCTTCGTTTGCGCTGGCAGGGCTCGCGCTCGCCGTGGTCGGGATTTATGGCGTGATGTCGTATCTGGTCGCGCGGCGGATGCAGGAGTTCGGCGTGCGCGTTGCCTTGGGCGCAAGCTCCGTGAATATTCTCGCGCTGGTCGTGCGCCAGGGCATGAGCATGGCGCTCGTCGGCGCCGCGCTCGGCCTCTTGGGCGCCTACGCGGCTCGCCAGCTCACCAGCGGCCTGCTCTTCGGCATCTCGCCGGCCGATCCGCTCACGTTTTTCGCCGCCGCCGGCGTCCTGCTAGCGATCGCCGCCATCGCCTGCGCCATTCCCGGCGCCCGCGTGATGCGCATAGATCCCGCGAGCATTCTTCGCGAAGGCTAAGCTCCTCCCATTCCCGCGATTTGTAAGCGCGCGATTTCCGCCGTGCCGCGCGGGCCACGCAGGTCGCCCGCCATTTACCTGCTGCGGCTGGCGTATCCTATTCCGGTGGGCGCACCATCCCCGCTTGCCCCGTTTCGCCGCTTCGAATCTTTACAATATTTGCGGCCCCCGTTCGTCTACAGGAATGGATGGATGAGCTGTCGAGTATCACCACGATGACCGAGCAAGACCGTCAAATCTCGGAAGTCATCGCGGAACAAGGATCCCGGCTGCGCAACTTCATCCGCCGGCGTGTGCCAGATCCCTCCGATGTCGAGGACATCGTGCAGGAGGTCTTCTACGAACTGGTGGAAGCCAATCGCCTGCTCATGCCGATCGAGCACGTCACCGGCTGGCTTTTTCGCGTGGCGCGCAATCGTATCACCGATCTTTTCCGCAAGAAGAAGCCGGAGCGCTTCAGCGACGCAGCGGTCGGGGGTGACGAGGGCGAGCTCCTGCGCATCGAGGATCTCTTGCCGTCGCCCGATGCCGGTCCGGAAGCGTTGTACGTGCGCAACGTGCTGCTGGAGGAGTTGGAAATTGCGCTCGGCGAATTGCCCGACGAGCAGCGCGAAGTATTCATCGCGCACGAACTCGAAGGGCGCAGCTTCAAGGAGTTGTCGGCAGAAAGCGGCGTCGGCGTCAACACGCTGCTCTCGCGCAAGCGCTACGCGGTGCTTCATCTGCGCGAACGATTGCAGAACATTCACGACGAGTTTCTGAAGAAATGAGGAACACACCATGAGAAAGAAATGGCTTTGGTTTGTTTTCCTGGGTCCGCTGGCGCTCGCGCTCTTCATTTTCATCGGCGGCGAATTGGTGATGCGTCTCTGGAATTGGCTGCTGCCCATGTTGTTCGGGTGGCGGCAAATTACTTTCTGGCAGGCTTTCGGACTGCTGGCCCTCTGCCGCATTCTGTTCGGAGGTTTGGGTATGCGCGGCTCGCATCGCTCCAATTTCCGCCGGCGCATGGGCGAGCGCTGGGAGCGCATGACGCCCGAAGAGCGCGAGAAGTACCGCGAGAGCATGCGCACACGCTGGGGCGGCTTCGCAGGCCCAAGCAGCGGAACGGACCAGCCGGCCTGAAACCGCCGCGGCTTCTCGGCATAAAAGCAGCGCTGCCATGAGCGCAGCGGTGTGGTGGGAGCCCCCTGCTTCAGCAGGGGGAGCTGGACTTCAGTCCAGCGAAAAAGTGCTCGCTCGTAAGACCGGCTTTAGCCGCGGGACGTGCCATCCCTTTTCGAGGAGCACCCACCCTCAGCTCTCGGAACACTCTATACTGCGCCGTTAACGTCAACTGTGTTATCATGCCGTAGATTTGAATGAATGATTCAAACGGGAAATTCGCAGAAGCAAAAAGGTCCGACACCCGGCCACGGCGTCTTACGTACAGGGACGCAGAATAGCCCAAATGCTGGGGTGAAGACCACGACGATTGGCAAAGAAACCGTCGAGGTGAAGGCAGCGGTAAATTCTAACGGAGTGGTAAGAACTGTTTTTATCAAGCGGTACTGCACAATCGTGTTAAAGATCCAGTGTATTTTCGACCCCGAATCCGGTCGTTCTGGACTGGATCCTCTCGGAAGGCTCGCGATTTCCGACGATAACTCGGAAATTGTCGTCGATCCTACGTACTTCGACTCCTGGCTTGCCGCGCTAATCGACGCGTTTCAGCGAATCCAAACAACGAATCACGTGGTCGTGGAAGTCTCAGAAGAACCGAAGCCTCTACAGATCGATATCTCTGCGAACGGGCAAATAGTTTTTTCGTACGAGGGCCGTGAGGTTGGGGCGTCGGGCCGAAAGGAATTCGAGAATGCGCTGTCCGCAGCCGCGAATTCCTTCCTTAATGAGCTGAAGGAGTCTCCTGGCGTCTCGCAGAATCGGTTTATCGACCCAATTCGTCGATTCGTGGTTACGACGCGCAACTAAGCTGACCGGCTGAATAGCTGATTACATCGGCTATCCGTGGCGGGCGGCCCAACCTTTTTTGGAGATTACCCGAGGCACCGAAAGAATGAATCCCGATTCTTGTGCGGCGCAAGCGCCCCGACAGCTGTCTTGACAATAGTCGTTATAACGAGTATTATGGTGGAGTGATGAAGAAAGCGACATTCCCGGAGAAGAAGCACGCGGGCGCGGCAAGTCCCGAGGAAGCCGTGTTCCTGGATCTGCTGCGCACCACGGATTTGCTGTCACGGGGGGCGATTCATGTGCTGAAGGCCGAAGACCTCTCGGCGACGCAGTACAACGTGCTGCGCATCCTACGCGGCGCGCCCGAAGGGCTGGCCTGCGGGGAAATCGCCGGCCGCATGATCACGCGTGATCCGGATGTCACCCGGCTGCTCGATCGTCTCGAGAAGCGCGGCCTCATCTCGCGTTCCCGGGAAACCAAGGACCGGCGGACGGTGATGACCCGGATCACGCCCGATGGCTTGAAGCTGCTCTCGCGGCTCGATGGGCCGGTGCGCGCTGCGCATCGCCGGCAACTCGGCCACCTGGGGCGGAATCGCCTGCGGGCCTTGACGGAGTTGTTGCGCGTAGCGCGCCGCGCAATGGATTGATTTTTTTGGGCTTAATAGTTGTTGCAACGAATATCGGTATAACGCATCAAATCTGGATGTAGGGCACCAAGAACACAAAGGAGATTTGAGATGAGCACAGTAGCCACACCGCAAGCCGCCACCTCCACCTGGAACGTCGATCCGGTTCATTCCGTCGCCGAATTCAAAGTGAAACACATGATGATTTCCAACGTGAAGGGGCAATTCACGGGCGTCAAGGGCGCACTCGCTCTTGACGAAAGCGACGTAACGAAATCCCGCGTGGAGGCTTCGATTGATGCGGCTTCCATCACCACGCGTGAGGCCCAGCGCGATGCGCATCTCAAGAGCCCCGACTTTTTCGATGTGGAGAAGTTCCCGGCGCTCTCTTTCAAATCGACGCAAATCAAACGCGCTGGCGAAGGGGAACTGGCCGTAGCCGGCGATCTCACGATTCACGGCATCACCCGCAACGTGGTATTTACCGTCGAGGGGCCGACTCCGCAGGCGAAAGACCCCTGGGGAAACACGCGGCTGGGTCTTTCGGCGACCACGAAGATCAATCGCAAAGACTTTGGCTTGACCTGGAACGCGGCGCTCGAGACCGGCGGCATTCTTGTTGGCGAAGAGGTGACTATCACGCTCGACGTTCAGTTCATCAAGGCTTAAATTAACCGGATCGCGAGCCACGGATCCGAGCCGCGTGGAGCGCGGCGATAGAAAGGGAATCTCATGTCACTACGTCCGATTAAGAAAATTCTGCAAACCCAGCCCACCATCGAAGGCGCCGGCGTGAAGCTGCAGCGCGCCTTCGGTTTCGGCAAAACCAAGGATTTCGATCCGTTCTTGCTGCTGGATGATTTTCGCAATGAGAATCCGCAAGACTATCTTGCGGGATTTCCGTGGCATCCGCACCGCGGCATCGAGACGATCACTTACGTGCTCGCCGGTTCGGTCGAGCACGGCGACAGTCTCGGCAACAAAGGCAAAATGACCGCCGGCGATGTGCAGTGGATGACCGCCGGTAGCGGAATCCTCCATCAGGAAATGCCCAAGGGCGATCCGAATGGCCGCATGCACGGGTTTCAGCTCTGGGCCAATCTGCCTGCGTCGCTGAAGATGACCGATCCGCGCTATCAGGATATTCCGGCCAGCGCGATCCCCGAAGTCACCGACGATGACGGCACGCGCGTGCGCGTCATTTGCGGCGATTTCTGGGGCAAGCGGGGACCGGTGGAAGGCGTAGCTGCTGATCCCAGTTATCTCGACATCTCCGTTGCTCCGGGCCAGCGCAAGCGGCTCAAGATCGAGACCACGCGCAACGCCTTCGCCTACGTGTTCGCGGGCTCCGGCACTTTCCGCGACTCCTCGGAGCCGCGCGCGGTTCTCACCGAGTCGGGAACCGATCCGGCGGCCGCGCCCGTGTATGACGTCAGCAATCACTCGCTGGTGCTTTTCGATCGCGGCGACGAAATCGGCGTCCAGGCCGGCGACGCGGGCATCCGCTTCCTGCTGGTATCGGGCAAGCCGATCCAGGAGCCGGTCGCGTGGTACGGCCCGATCGTAATGAACACACAAGAGCAGATCCGCCAGGCCATGGCCGACCTGCATACCGGCGACTTCATCAAACATCGCTGAAGCGCGCGGGTGGCGTAGCCTTTTCCGAAGGGTTGCGGTTTCCGACGCCCCATCCTTCCCGGTGTTTGGGAAGGGTGGGGCCCGCCTTCGACTTTCTCTTCCCTTACAATTTTTCTTCCCGCGTATACTCACACCGTGCCAATTCTGGGCCGAGCCCTCCTCTAGCCCTAGACTCCTCAGATTCCAAGTACTACCCCATCAGTACTATTGACCCTTGATTATTTCCGCGTTATACGGGTCTTGATTGTCCGCCGTCCTTGGACGCGGGGCTGGGCCTTCTGAGCCCGCCGCTGGCCCGTGAACATTCAAGTTCGAGGAGGTTTGCCATCTCGCATGGTCCCGGCACCGGGACCGGCACGATTCCCCCGTGCCGGACGGATTCCCCGACTGCGGCCAAGGCGAAGAAAAAGCTAATCGCGTGCAAAATTATTAGAAATCGCCGTAAGTAATAGAAAACAGACGACCGAGGCTATTTCTAATCGCGTGAAAACCGCTGTTTTCAGCTCGAAAATAGGCGCGTTCTGAGCCAGGTAGCACAGGCACAGGAGTGCCTGTGCTACTGGCGGGGCGTTGCACGGCGTCGGCGAGTGGAGTAGCGTGTAGGAAATTAGGGAGTGCCGCCGATGAGAATTCGAAAGATTTTGTTTGTCGTCATGATTCTGTTTTTGATTCCGCTGGCTTCTTGCACGCCGCAAATGTCGCTGCTGCCGTGGTACAACGACAAGGACCTCGTGCTCGAGCCCGGATTTGCGGGCAATTGGCTCTCCGTGGATGACAAGGGCAAAACGGAGGAGGGCGGGGAGTGGACCTTCGCGCAAGACATCAAGCAGGGCTACACGATTTCCCTGCTCGATGACTCGCAGCCGGACGTAAAGTGTTCGTGGGAAGTGCGGCTGTTTCGCGTGAATGGGCAGCTATTTGTGGATGCGGTGCAACAGCAAACGAAGTACAAGGATTCGGAAGTCCTGGAGCTGTTCATTCCCGGGCACATGGTGGGAACGGCGAAGCTCGCGGGCGATTCGCTTTCGCTGCGGTTTCTCGATGACGAGTGGACGGATAAAGCATTGAAGGCGAATCCGGCGCTGATCAAGCACGAAATGGTGGATATGGACGATGCGGTGCTGGTGGCGTCGACGGCGGACCTGCGCGAATTTGCGCTGACGCATTATTCGGACTCCAAGGCGTTTGCGGTGAAATTTGATTTTGTGCGGAAGAAGTAGGATCCCGGCCGAACCCACCGGGGAATTACCGCAGAGACGCTGAGGGCGCAGAGAGCGGAATGAGCAATCAGCCGTGAAACTGCTACGGACGGCGGCGGAACGTGCGCAGGAAATTGAAATTCGCTTCTACGATTTGGCGCGCGTATTGGATGTCTTGCTGGCGAATCACGCCGAAGGCCCACGCGCCCAGCGGATAGACGATCGCGGCGATCAGCAGCTTCCACCAAAACGCCCAAGGCAGAGTCCTGAGGCCGAACGTGATTCCCAGCGCCAGCAGAAATGGGATCACGGAAATGCGCAGGCCCATCAGAACGTAAGACCGCAATTCGGAAAACACCAGAAGGAAGAAAATGCCCGCAAGGGAATAGCTGATGACGGTCGCCCAGGACGCGCCGAGTGCGCCATAGCGGGGGATCACAACCAGATTGATGGCGATGTTGGCCAGCGCGCCTACAAAAGTGGAGGCCGGAAAGTACTTCTGCAATCCCTTCGCGACCAGCGCATTTCCCAGGGCCACGCCGAAGAAAATCGGAACCTCGGACCAGATCAAAACAATAAGCAGGCCGGCGGTGGCGCTGAATTGCTGGCCGTAGACGAGTTCGATAAATGGGTGTGCAGCAGGAGTGATCAGGGCGCAGGCGGCGAACGCTACGACCAGGAGGAAGCGGTAACTTTCGGAGAGGTAGCGGCGGAACTTCACCTCGTCGTGGGCGTAGAGGGCGAGAACCGGAAACAGCGAAGACATCAGGGCTACCGGGAGCGTGCTGAATAATTCGGTAAGTTGCACGGCGATGACGTAGGGGCCGAGGACTTTGTCGCCGGACATTTTGTGGAGCATGACCTGGTCGATGCGGTGGTAGATGTTGACGGCGAGGTTCGAGAGAACGAGGGGAAAGGCGTCGCGCATCATGCGGCCGGCCTCGTTTTTGAGGAATGTGCGCGGGCCGTCGAGGAAGCCGGGGCGGTAGATGAAGTAGATGGTGACGGCGGCTTCGATTACGCCGCAAAGCGTGCGGGCGATGATTACTTTGTAGAAGGCGGCGTTGCCGAAAGCCAGCAGCGCGACGGCGATCAACCAGAGGATTTGGCGCGCGAAGCCGATGCCCACGGCGTACCACTGGCGCATGTCGACCTGGAAGATGATGCCGGGCATTTTGAAGGGCGGCATGATGAGCAAATCGACGGCGGCGATGGCGATGAGCCAGCGCAACGGGCCGCTATAGCCGAAGAGCGGGGCGGCGAGCGGGGCGATGATGCCCGCGGCGAACGCGAAGAAGCAGGCGATTACGCTGCCGGTGTGAAGCAGGGCGGAGGCTTCCGAGCGGCGTTGCGAGACGTCGCGGGCGAGGATTTGGTCGAGCGAGAAGGTGACTAGCCAGGAATAGATGGAGAGATAGGCGTAGATCGCGCCGTATTCGCCGAGGCGCTCGCGGCCCAGATAGCGCGCGAGGAGAATGCTGGTGGCGGCGGAGAGTAGGACGCTGCCGCCTTTGCCGCCTAATTGCGCGAGGGTGTTTTGGAAGACTTTGAAGCCGATGTTGGGGCCTGCTGCGACGGAGGCGATTTCGGGGGGAGTAGACGGCGCGCTGGTTGGGAGTTGCGGAGCGTCCGTGGCTGGATCGGGTGGCCGGTTGGCGAACTTCTCGTTCTTTTCCACGGGATGCTAGAGATTAGCAAAGTCGCTCGGAGGGCGCACCTCGTATAAGTGCGGATTCGCGGCTCACTGTGCGATTTTTCGACTCGCCGAAGATTAGAGGCTATCGTCTTGGCGCTGCGGGAGATTCACCACTTCTTGAAGAACGATTCAATTCGTTGTGGATCGTATCCATCGCCTGACTCCCAGTCTCTTGTGTCTTCGGTAGCGATTAGCTTGCCGCTTGCATCGAGCACGTAGATGAACGGGAAACCGCTGGCTTTGGGATAGGCCCTTAGAGCGCATTCGTTGGCGTTTTCTTCGGACACATTGATGTGCGCGACGATGAAAATATTGTCTCGCAGCGCACTGGTGGCAGGATTCCTTTGAAATGTCTGGTCGAGGACTCGACACCAGCCGCACCATTTGCCGCCAACAATCAGCAGCACTTTCTTCTTGGTGCGCTGGGCTTCCAGTTCTGCGCGCGCGATTTGCAATTGTCCTTCGATCGCTGGGTCGTAGGCGGGACTCGGAACGTAGGCGGCGTTCTGGATGTCTGCGATGGTGTACTGCTTGCACTCTACGTGTTTGCTTTCCTCAGACTTCGGGCCTTCGACCACGTCGAAGTAGACCGCTACTTTTCCAAATTTTGGGAACATCTGCCAGTGCGGCTCTAATGTTACCTGCTGGTAGCCGCGTTCCCCATATTCTCTCATTAGCAGCGACACCGATGCGCTGAGTGCGGAACGCCGGAACACATCCCCGACGCGAAGCAGGCTCAAGTTGTCCAGTCGTGCCGTCGAAAAGAGAGACGATCCCGTCCACCAGATTTTTTGGATGAGGTACCGTGTGCCGGCGGTGAGGGCAACTAAGATCGTGACGTGTTGTTTCGCATCGAGGAGGCGAGTGGAGTCCACTCTGGCAACGGCGGTGCCGTCAAGAAATCCATCGTCCTGAAGTTGCTTTGTAGCCTTCGCGCTCAGTCGATCTAACCAGTCCGAATGGGCAGTTTCACCTTGCAGACCATTGGCGATCGACTCTTTCTCGTCGGCACTGAGTTCCGATCCTCCTTCGATCTTTGCTGCATCGACGATGACAGGCACCGATTCATCGCTGGGCTTGTTTGCCGGCGGAGTCGCGGATTTCTCTTGTGCGATCAGATTCGTTGCGAAGAGCAAGAATCCAAGAGAAAACAGCAATCGGAAAGATCCGAGAGTGGACGCGCCTCTCTTTGGCATTTGTGTCCTCCCGCGGAATCGTAGCGGTGGTCGCCGTTGACGATTCAAGAAAGTGTAACAATGAGGGATGCGGCGCGGAAGGCCAGAGTTGCTGATTTCAGCGCGTTCGCGCGGTAATCGCAGACGGAATCGGTACGACGCGCGGAAGAAGCGGGTGAGATAACTTCTACGAAGGGTTGGGGCGGTAAATCCAGGATGGCGTGACTAGAGTGGATTCGGAGCTGGATGCGAGGGCGTGCGTTGCTGGGAAATTGGAGCGGTCTGTTATTGCTGTGACTAGGTCGTGTTTGGGGGATAGCGAGCAGACTGGATCTGTTAGCGCGGCGTCGCCAGCTAGGAGTAGGGCTTGGCAGCGGCAGCCGCCGAAGTCAATTGTGCGGCGGTCGCACGTGCGGCAGGGTTCTTGCATCCAGTCTTCGCCGCGGAATTTTTGGAAGCTTTCGGATTCTTGCCAGATCCATTCCAGCGGGCGCTTCGTTACATTTTCGAAATGGAGATTCGGGATTACTCTCGCGGCGTGACACGGTAAGGCTTCGCCTGAGGGGTCGATTAGCATTAGCTTGCGGCCCCAGCCGCCCATGCAGGCTTTGGGGTAACGCGCGTAGTAATCGGGGACAACGTAGTCCACGCGCAGGCGGCCGCGGAGACGGGCTTCGGCGGCTTGGATGATTTCTAGGGAGCGATCGAGTTGGAGGCGCGTTGGCAGTAGTGCGGCGCGATTTTCTGTGGCCCAGCCGTAGTATTGGACGTGGGCGATTTCTACTTTTTGGGCGCCTAGATTTTCGGCTAGGGCGATCATTTCTTCGAGACGGACTAGATTGCCGCGGTGAACTACGAAATTCAGCGTGAAGCCTATGCGATGTTTTTTGATTGCTGCGGCTATGGCTAGCTTTTTCTCGTGAGCGGTGGTGCCGGCGAATTCATCGCCTTGCGCGGCTTGAGAATCCTGAAAACTTATTTGGATGTGATCGAGGCCTGCGCGGACTAGCGCGTCGAAGCGCTCGGGCGTTAGGCCTATGCCTGAGGTGATTAGATTGGTGTAGAGCTTGGCGGAGCGGGCGGCGGCGATTAGTTCGGTTAGGTCGGCGCGGGCTAGAGGCTCGCCACCGGTTAGATCTAGTTGTAATGCGCCTAGATTGGCGGCTTGTTTGAAGACGTCAATCCAAGTTGCGGTTGAGAGTTCTTCGGTGCGGGGTTTCATTTGGAGGGGATTCGAGCAATAGACGCAGTGGAGAGGGCAGCGGTGGGTTAGTTCGGCGATTAGGGCTAGAGGACCGGGCATGAAGTCAGACTTTTGGGGTCCGCGATTGGGCGGCGGTTGTGGGTCGCGATTGCGGTCGTCGGATGCCGGCGGGGACGCCGGCGCTACTTTTTTCATTCGAAATCTACCGCGCGACGGGCGTTTAGTTGTTCTAGGAATTCGGTCGTGTCGCTTTCTACTTTTTTTGGATCGGCTTGGCGGAATTGGGATTGGAGAGTGGCGACTATTTCGGCTAGCGTGTGTTGGCCGTCGCAACTGCGGAGGATTTGCAAGCCTGGGCCGCGGAGTTTTAGGGCGCCTTCGGGCATCAGCAGCGTGGCTTGTTGAGTGGGGGCGTCGCTTAGGCGGCAGCCTGGGGCCAGGCGCGGTTTGGAATCTGGCGATGGACGCGGCATGGTTATTTTTTCGCGCGATCTGCGTCGGCGATTTGGAATGCGCCTGGGGGCGGCCATCCCGGTTCGACGTAGGCGAAATAGAGAGCGTCTAGCTGGGCCCAGAGGATGTCGCATTTGGCGCGCAGGGCGTTGCAGGCTAGATCTTGTTCGGCTGGAGTGCGGGCGTGTTGCGTTACCCATGCGAGCGCGAAAGTGGCGTCTTCGGGGGCTTGCATTAGGCGACCTTCGAAATACGCTAGGCCGCTGGTGAGCCACGGGTAATGCTGGCGCAGGCGATCCATGCGCAGAGTGATCAGCGAGCCGGAGAACATTTCGGTTAGCGAAGAGGCGATCGCTTCTAGCAGCGATTTTTCGCTGACTAGATGGACGTAGGCGTCTACCGCGTAACGCGTCGCCGGTAGGACGCCTTCGCCGCTTGTGGCTTGGTCGCGTTTCAGGCCTGTGGCTTCTACCAGGCGCAGCCATTTTTCTATGCCGCCGGGTTTGGTGCCGTCGCCATCGTGATCCCCATCATGATCAATGATGCGCTTGCGCCAGGCGCGGCGGAGATCGGCGTCTTCGCAACGCGCGAGAATGGCGGCGTCTTTGATGGGAATGCGGCTTTGATAGTGGTAGCGATTGAGTGCCCAAGCTTGGAGCTGGCCGCGAGTGAGTTGGCCTTCGTGCATGCGCAGGTGGAAGGGATGGCGATGGTGATAGCGCTCTTCGCCGATTTGGCGCAGGCGGGCGGCTAGATCGCTGCTGTCGGCTGAGGATGACGAGGGTGCACTCATAAGTTGATTTATAAATCCAGGACCATTCCATCGTACGCGATTTCCCAGCCGGCTTCACGCACGGCGCGATGTTCGGGGCTGTCTTCGTCGAGGATGGGATTGGTGTTGTTGATGTGGTAGTAGATTTTGCGCGGACGCGTGATTTTGGCGAGGCGCTCGAGCGTGCCGCCGGGGCCGGAGATGGGTAGATGGCCCATGCCGCGGGCGAATTTGCCGCCGCCGCGGGTGCGGACTAGTTCGTCGTCGGACCAGAACGTGCCATCAATCAAAATTGCGTCGCACGAATTCCAGTCTGCCACCCAGGAATCTTCCATCCGCGGCAGCGTCGGCGCGCAAAAAATCTTCGCGCCATTCGGCGCCTCGACGTAAATCCCCAGCACCGCCTCTGTCGTCTCGTCCCCCGCAGAGGAAAATTTCTGCCGCGCATATGAGGGGCCGTTGGCCGCGATTCTCACCGCCGTAATTTTCAGGCCCAGCGCGCTTCCATCCGTCGCCTGCACGTCGGCGGTCTTGCCGGCCGAAATCAATTTCCATTCCGCCTGCGGGTGCGTCTGGTGCAGCGCGCTGAAAATGGAATTTTCTTCGTGCAGCAGCGCTTCGACGTAAGCTGTGCCGTAAATCCGGAAGGAATGGAATTCGCGCAAGTGCAGAAGCCCGGCCACTTGATCCACATCCGCGCCGCTGAGCACCACCGCGGCGATCGGAGAATCACGCGGTGCCGCTCGCGGCGTAAAGTCCGCATCAGCGAGAATCTGCGCGCGGAGATCGGGCGAGGCGTTGATCAGGCACCAGCGTCTGCCGGTTTCGCGGACGGCTAGCTGGGCTTGCGTGCGCGCGCTGCCGTGAAACGTGCCGGCGCGCAGGCGGGCGCAATTCGAGCAGGCGCAATTCCACTGCGGAAAGCCTCCCCCGGCGGCTGAGCCGAGGATTTTTACCTGCATGGGGTGAGACTAGAGTTCGGCGTTGGCGTAGGAGCTGATTTCGCAGTTGAGGTTGATTTCTTCGAAGCTTGGGGTCGTCCAATCCATGGGTGCCTCCGGAAAACATAATGATAGCGTTGGGCGGGGCGGGGGCGCAATGGGATTCTGGTACAGGTGGGACAGGAGGGAAAGGCGGCCGGGGGATTGGGTTGAATGAAGTGTGGTAGGCTGCGGGCCGAATGCGAGGGGCGGATCTCGAAGAGAATTTATTTCAGATTTGAGATTTCAGAGGGGCCGAAGAGCGCGGCAACTCTGGCGGACCATTCATAGCTGCATAGGGGAATTCATGAAGAGATTTTCGGCGGGGAGAATTTTGTTGGGTGCGGGCGTGCCGGTTACTGCGATGGGGTTGGCGGCGATGATTGCGCTTGGCGGTGCGCAGCGGGTGCAAACGCAGGAGCCGGAACAAAATCAGGCGGCGCCCCAAAGTCAGGCGGCACCAAAAGCCTCTGCTGAGGCGCAAGCTCCGGCACAGACACCGGCGCCGGTGGCTGCGCAGACGCCTTCCGCGGAGACGGCGGCTAAGCCGGTTGTTACTAAGGAAGGCGTGCGGATTGAGAAGGCGTGGATTCCTATGTCCGATGGCGTGCGATTGGCGGTTTCCCTTTATTCGCCGGCGGACGCCAAGCCTACCGACAAATTTCCGGTGATTCTCGAATACCTGCCTTACCGGAAAGATGATTGGGAAGAGCAGTGGGACTACGAGATGTATTCGTATTTTGTGCCGCACAGATACGTTTGCGCGAAGGTGGATATTCGCGGCACCGGCACCAGCGAGGGCACGCCGCCGGAGCGGGAATATTCGGAGCAGGAGCAGAAGGATGGGCTCGAGGTAATCGCCTGGCTGGCTGCGCAGCCGTGGTCGAACGGAAACGTGGGGATGATGGGAATTTCCTGGGGCGGATTCAATGCGCTGCAACTGGCTTCGCGGCGGCCACCGGCATTGAAGACGATCATCGCGGCGCATGCCACCGAGCAGCTTTTTCACGACGACATTCACTACATTGACGGAATTTTGCACGCGGACGAATTTGAATTGGGAATGGATCAGGAATTGATGATGGCGGCGACTCCGGATTTTCCGATGGATGAGAAACATCTGGCGCCGCGATTTGATTCACCGCCGTGGTTCATCACTTATTTGCGCCATCAGCGCGATGGAGATTTCTGGCGGCAGCCTTTGGCGCAGCCGGTGTATGACTCGATTCAGATTCCGGTGTTTTTAATCGGCGGATATTTCGACGGCTATCGCGACACGATTCCGCGATTCCTGACGAAGATGAAAACTCCGGTGAAGGCGGTGCTGGGGCCGTGGAATCACACTTATCCGAATGGTGCGGTGCCCGGGCCGGAATTTGAGTGGCGCGAGATGGCCGTGCGTTGGTGGGACCGCTGGTTGAAGGGCACGCAGAATGGGATTGAGAACGAGCCCAAGCTCGATGTTTACCAGCGCCACTGGTATCCGCCGGGCCTCGAGTTGAATGAAATTCCGGGCGAGTGGCGCGAAGAAAATTCCTGGCCGCCGGCGGGAACGAAAGAGAAGACGCTGTATCTCAGTGCGAACCATGAATTGAATGATGCAGCGCCGAAAATTGGCACCGACAAATTGCGCTACATTCCGACCGCGGGGATCGAAGCCGGATTCTGGTGGGGCGAGTTGACGAACGATCAGCGGCCGGCGGATGCGTTCAGTTTGGTTTACGACTCGGCGCCGGTAGAAAACGAGACGGCGATTCTCGGATTTCCGCACGTGGAGCTGAATGTCTCGGCAAATGCGCCGCTGGCGGATTGGGTGGCGCGGCTTTCGGATGTGGCGCCGGATGGAACGACCACATTGATTACCGGCGCGGGCTTCAATGGGGCGCAGCGAATTTCGGCGGATCAGCCGCAGGAGCTCGATCCGCGAATCACGTACCGGATCGGCTTCGATTTGCACGTGACTTCGTGGGTGTTTCCGCGCGGGCACCGCATTCGCTTGGCGATTTCGAATGCGCTGTGGCCAATGTTCTGGCCGACACCGTATCCGATGACCACGACGCTTGAATTTGGCGGCGACGCTGACGCTGCTTCGCGGCTGGTGTTGCCGACGGTGCCCGTGTCGGCGGCTACGGTGCCGCATTTTCCGTCGTCGCATCCCGATCCGTCTTTGCCGGAGTACAGGCATACGGGCGGGGCTTGGCCGGGAACTTTTGAGGTGATGCGGGACGAGGCGCATCGCACCGCGCGCGTGCATTGGCACGGCACGGCCAGCGCGAGATTTCCATGGGGCGTCGAGGAATATAGCGAGGAGTTGTTTTACCAGGCGTCGGACGATCATCCGGAACAGAGCTCGGTGCATGGCGTGGCGTTTACCAAGATTTCGCTGCAGGGGCGCGTGATTCTTTTTCAGTCGGTGCTGGATCTTTCGAGTGATGCAAAGTATTTGAAATATCAGTACCAGCGGATAGCGCGGGAGAATGCAAAAATCATACGGAAGAAAGAGTGGAAGGAGCAGGTGACGCGGGACCTGCAGTGATGGGGCGTTGAGGGAGGAAGATTGGCGCGAAGCAAGAACAGTGCGATTTTATTGATCAGTTGCCCGGATCAAAAGGGGCTCAACGCGGCGATTGCGGAATTTATTTTTCGCAATAACGGGAATATTTTGCACGCGGACGAGCATCAGGATGAGGACCTGGGGCTTTTCTTAATGCGCGTCGAATGGGATTTGGCGGATTTTGCGATCCCGATGGGCGATTTCGCGCGGCATTTTTCGCCGATCGCGGAAAAGTTTCGGATGGAATGGCGGCTGGCTTCGTCTGGCCGGCGGCCGAACGTGGCGCTGTTTGTTTCGAAGTACGATCACTGCCTCGCGGATTTGCTTTACCGGCATCGCAGCGGCGAGCTGGCTTGCGAGATTCCTTTGATTATCAGCAATCATCCGGACGTGCAGGCTCTGGCGGATTTTTATCGCGTGCCGCTGCAGGTTGTGCCGGTGACGAAGGAGAACAAAGCGGAGGCGGAGAGGCGAGAATTAGAACTGCTCGCGCCGCTAAAGATCGATTTGATTGTGTTGGCGCGCTACATGCAGGTGCTCTCGACGGATTTCATCCGGAATTATCCGCATCGCATCATCAATATTCATCATTCGTTCTTGCCGGCATTTGTGGGCGGCAAGCCGCATCTGCAGGCCTATCAGCGCGGAGTGAAACTAATCGGAGCGACGAGTCATTACGTGACGGAAGTTTTGGATGATGGGCCGATTATCGAGCAGGATGTGGTGAGGATTTCGCATCGCGATACGCTCAAGGATTTGATTCAGAAGGGCAGGGATTTGGAAAAAGTGGTTTTGTCGCGCGGGGTGCGGTGGCATATCGAGAGCCGGATTTTGTTATACGGGAACAAGACCGTGATTTTTGATTAGGACAGTAGCGCCGGCGTCCCCGCTGGCGCTACTAGTCGAACAGATCGGGCTGCGCCTTGGTGATCATTTGCCAGAGCGGTTGAAATTGGAACCAGCCGGCTTCGTGGCTGCCTACTTGATTGCGCGTTAGTAGGGCGTTTTCGCGATCGATGGGGATTGGTTTGCCGGCGGCTTCGGCTAGTAATTGCGCTTGGCAGCTTCGTTCCATGGTTATGAACCACCAGACGGCTTCATCTACCGTGCGGCCCACCGTCAGATTTCCGTGATTGCGCAGGATCGCTGCTTTTTTCTCGCCTAATGTTTGGGCGATGCGCTCGCCTTCCGAAGTTTCGTAAACGACCCCCGTAAAATCCGCGAAGACTGCGTGATCCTCGAAGAATGCGCATGAATCTTGCGTAATTGGATCTAGTGGGCGGCCGAGCGAGGCCCAGGCTTTGCCGTAGAGCGAATGGGCGTGAGCGGCGGAGTTCACGTCGGGGCGTGCGCGATGAATTTGCGAGTGGATGGCGAAGGCGGCGCCGTTGAGGGGGTGCTTGCCTTCGACGATCTCGCCCTTGTCGTTCACCAACATCAAATTCGAGACGCGGATTTCGCTGTAGTGGATGCCGAACGGATTGACCCAGAAATGATCGGTGAGTTCCGGATCGCGGGCGGTGATGTGACCGGTGACGCCCTCATCGAAGCCGAATTTGGAAAACAGGCGGAAGCCGGCGGCCAGGCGTTCTTTGCGGTGGCGGCGCTCGTCGGCGACGTTTGCGAATTGTGGCGGGCGAGGAAAATTTAGACCGCGCGTCTGCGTGGCGGACATAGTGACCTCCCGAGTTGACGACGCGCGGATTATGACACAGGTGGGTAGCGCCGGCGTCCCCGCCGGCATCCGACGACCGGGAAGTTAGCGAGATCGCTGGGCGCGGACGGACGTTTGCGTCAACCAACGTACGAGATTCAGATATGTAATCCGCGCGTGAATTCCGCCCGTGGCTGAGATTGTGCTCGTAAGATGCCGGCGGGGACGCCAGCGCTACCGTGCTGCGGCGGCTTGCGTGCCTTTTAGGTCGGCGGCTAGCAGGCGATGGAAGAGGTGTTCGCCGGCTTCGCGTCTCACGCTTAGGCGGCCCGCTACGTAGGCTTGGGAATTGAGGCCGCGTTGGACGGCTTCGCAGATATCTACATCCTCTTCTTGCACGCGATGGCTTACGGCTATGCTCTGGCGATTGTAATTGGCGGCTGCGTCATCTGTTTTCTCGAAATAGAAATCGAAAATTACCAGGCAGCGATCTTGAGCTAGCGGGAGGACCAGGTTCGTATCCAGATAGCCCTCGTACCAATTCACCATGAAATTCGGGTACTGCCAGAAATAGTAGGCCATGTCGCCTTTGCGCGTGGCGGAGGCGTCGGCGTCTTCGTGCGAATCTTTCAGCGGGCTGGCTTGCACGCAGAAGCGGTCTTCGTTTTCGATGGTGTAGTTCACGTACTCCAGGACGCTGTTGAGGCCTTTGTGCAGATGCGGAACGTGATATCCGCCGTCGAGGAAATTATCGACGTACACTTTCCAATTGCATTTCAGTTCGTAGCTGCGGCGCTCAAAAAATTGCAGCTTGCCGAGTTGCAGCGGCTTCACGCGCTTCACCAGGCCGCCTAGAAATTTCTCGAGCGACTCGGCTTTGGGATCGAGATTGATGAAGACGAAATTTTCCCAAGTTTCCACGCGAATGGGAACGAGTCCATTTTGCGAGCGCTCGAATTGGCAGACGCCTTCGAATTCGGTCATGCCTTTGAGCGCGCCGTCGAGGCCGTAAGTCCAGCCGTGATACGGGCAGCGAAGATGTTGGGCCTGGCCTTCGGGCTCGGTCATCACCGCGGCGGCGTGATGGCGGCAAACGTTGAAGAAGGCGCGAAGGATATTGTCATTGCCTCTGACGACGACCACGGGTTCGCCGGCGATTTGCGCGGTGATGAATTGGCCGGGCTTGGCGAGTTGATCGGTGCGGGCGATGCCTTGCCAGGTCTTGCCGAAGACGCGGCGGCGCTCGAGTTCGGCGATGCGCTCGTCAAAATACCAGGGCGCCGGAATCGTGTAAGCGTCGGAAAGAGCGGCCTTGTCGTCGTAGATGGAGAGAATTTCCTGGACGGTTTGTTCCATGGCTTGCTCCGTGTTGCGTTACAGCTTGCGCATTAATCTGCCGGGTGCGCGCGCGTCGAGCGCGCGCCGATGGCGCCGCGAAGCACCGCTAGAAACTGTTGGATTCGAACTTTGTTCTTTTCTTGATCGCCCGGATGCGGGAAAAGGCCGGGGTCGAGCTCTTCGGTGAGAAGCGCGTCTTGGAAGCGTTCGACGGTCCATTCGAGAATCGAGGCGATCAGCGCGGGATCGACGTCGGTGCGGACTTCGCCGCGCGAGAGGGCGAAACGCACGGCCGCGGCGCTGCCGTAGGGATCTTCGGCAATGAGGAAGCGATTGATTTCGCGCTTGAGCGCCAGGTCCACGCCATAATTCCCTACTAGAACGACGCGATAGGGGATCCAGTCTTCATGGAGCATGTGCTCGGTGCGCACCAGCCAGTAGCGCAAGACCTCGAAGAATCCTTTCTCGCGCACCGGTGCGGGGCAATCCAAATATTTCGCGAAGGAACGCGCCGCGCGTTTGTAGACCTCGAGAAATAGGCCGGCCTTGCTGCCGAAATATTGAAAGATCGAGCCTTTCGCAACGTTGAGCTCCGAAGCGAGATCTTCGATGCGCGCATTGTGATAGCCCTGCTCGGCGAAATGGCGCATGGCGGTTTCGACGATCCGGGCGCGCTTGGCTTCGAGGCGCGGGCGCGGGGGTGCCTCCGAGCGCGGGGCCGGGCTGAATACGGCGGATTGGGATTTATGGGCCATGATGACCTGAAGTCACATCATATAAAGCGCGCGAAACACGCAATGTAATATGATTGCGGGCAGATTAGCAACTAGATTCTGACTGAGGGTCAAAGGAGCCCATGGGCGCGGCCGGGCGGGAAATCTACGACGCGATTGTGGTCGGCGCGGGGCACAACGGGCTGACCGCGGCGGCATATCTCGCGCGCGCGGGACTTTCAACGCTGGTGCTCGAGCGGCGGGAGGTCGTGGGCGGCTGCTGCGTGACCGAGGAGATCGCGCCGGGGTGCCGGGCTTCGACGACCTCATACATCGCGAGCATGTTGCGGCCGACGGTGATTCGCGATTTGAATCTCGGCGCGCACGGCTTGCGGATGGTGCCTTGCGATCCGGCGATTCTGGTCGCGTTTCCTGACGATACGGTGCTGCCATGGTGGGCGGAGCGCGAGCGGGCTTTGCAGGAGTTTCGCAAGATTTCGGTGCGCGATGCGGAGACGTTTGCGCGCGTCGATGATCAATTGAAGAAACTGACGCGTTATCTGCAGCCGTTTTTTCTAGAGCCGCCGCCGGATGTGGGCGCGAATGGGATTTCCGGCTGGATGGAACTGCTGCGCGCGGGGAAAAGATTTCGCGGGATTTCGGGCGAGGAAGTGGCGCAGTTTGTGGCGTTTTTCACGGGGAGTCTCGGGGAGTTTCTCGATCGCAATTACGAATCGGAGAAGATGAAGACGCTGATTCTGGCGAACAATGTTTATGGGAAGCACGGCGGGCCTTATGACAATGGATCGGCGCTCGGATTGTTGTTTCATCTCTTGAGCGGCGGCGACGGAGAGATTCAGGGATTTTATGGGCACGTGATCGGAGGAATGGGGTCGATTACGCAGGCTTTGGCGGAAGCGGCGCGGAAATTTGGGGCGGAGATTCGCGTGTCGGCGCCGGTGGCGAAGATTGATGCACGGAATGGGCGGGCGCGCGGAGTGATTTTGGAAGACGGGACTGAGATCCGTTCGAAACTGGTGCTTTCGAACGCGGATCCGAAGCGGACGTTTTTAGGTTTGGTCGAGGCCAATGACTTGCCGGAGGAATTCCGGCGCGCGATTGACGGAATCAAGATGGCGGGACCGTGCGCGAAAGTGAATTTTGTCTTAAGCGAAGAGCCGCGCGTGAAGGGGATGCCGCGCGACTGGCCTATCGGTCAGCGATCTTTTTTCACGTTGGTTCCTTCGCTTGAATTTGCGCAGCGCTGCTACGACATTGCGAAGTTCGGGGACTTGCCAGAGGAGCTGTGGGTGGATTGCGTGGTGGCTTCGAATGTCGATAACACGCTCGCGCCGGCGGGGAAGCACATCATGACTTGTTTCGTGCAGTATGTGCCTTACAAGCTGCGCGAGGGGAAGTGGGATGAGAAACGCGAGCTACTTGGCGATCGCGTGGTGAAAATGATCGCGCAATACGCCCCGAACGTGCCTGGATCGATCGTGGCGCGGCAAGTCTTGACGCCGCTCGATCTCGAGCGCACGTATGGATTGACCGAGGGGAATATTTTTCACGGCGATTTGTCGCTCGAGCAGCTTTTCTTCATGCGGCCGGTAGCTGGCTGGGCCCGGTATCGGACGCCGCTAGCGGGGCTTTATTTGTGCGGCGCGGGCGCGCATCCGGGAGGCGGAGTGACCGGCGCGCCGGGATATAACGCGGCGCGGCAGGTGTTGAAGGATTTGAGGCGCGCAATGGCTTGAGCGGGTTGACGTTTAGATCCTTAGGCCCCGAAGTGCGCGGGGCCGCAGGATGACAACCGTTTCGAATTGCTGAATGGATTCGAGCATTCGCTTGTGGAGGATGGAAATGAAGAAGGGGATTTTGGAGAGATTGAAAGAGGGAACTGTTCTTGGGGACGGCGGATATTTGCTGGAGTTGGAGAAGCGCGGATGGGTGCGGGCGGGACCGTTTACGCCGGAGGTGGCGCTGACCAATCCGGAGGCGCTGCGCGAATTGCATGTGGAGTTCCGGGAGGCGGGCGCGGATGTGCTGCAAGCGCTCACTTTTTATGCCAGCCGCGACAAGCTGGCGACGGTGGGACTCGAAGACCGGCTGGCGGATCTGAATCGCGCGGCTGTTCGGATTGCGAAGGATGTGGCGGGCGACCGCTGCCTTGTGGCCGGGAACTTGAGCCTGACCTGGATGTATGAGCCGACCGATAAGGCTTCGCGCGATCGCGTGCGGAAACTTTTCGATGAGCAGCTCGACGTGCAGGTGAGCGAGGGAATCGATTTCATCATCGGCGAAACGTTTTCATATCTCGGCGAAGCGTTGCTGTGCGTCGAGCGCGCGAAGAAGACGGAATTGCCGGTGATGGTAACGATGTGCTTCGAAATGGAGCCGAAGACGCCCGAAGGAAAGACGCCGGCGGAATGCGCGCGCGCGTTGGTGGATGCGGGAGCCGACATCACCGGGATCAATTGCCTGCGCAGCCCGCAGCATACCCTGCCGTTGATGGCGGAAATGCGCAAAGCGGTGAGCGCGTATCTGGCGTGCCAGCCGGTGGCTTTTCGCACGACAGATAAGAATCCCGATTTCACCAGCTTGCCCGCATTTCCGACCGAGCTCGATCCCTATCAATTGAGCCGTGGCGAGATGGGAGAGTATGCCCGGAAAGCACGCGAAATCGGCGTGAATTACATCGGCGCGTGTTGCGGCGCGGTGGCATCGCACATTCGCGAGATGGCGCGCGTGCTCGGAAAATTGCCGGAAGAAACGCGCGTCTGGAAAAAGGGCGGAGAAAAAGCAATGTCGGCCTACGAATATTACGGCCACGACAAGAAATAGTCAGCGAAGCTCTCGCATTTCATTGCGTCCCGTTGCATTATGGCGCGGCCATTTGACTTCGCCGAGTGCGAGGGATCATGCCGGAAAACGAGGTCTCGAACCGTCCGCGACGCGTGATGGGGTTTCGAGACCTTCTTTTATTTTATATCGTCACCGGCATCAGCCTGCGCTGGATTGCCACCGCGGCGACGGCCGGAGCGAGCGCGGTGGTCATCTGGCTGATGGCCTGGTGCGCGTTTTATCTTCCTCTTGCGCTTGCGGTGATCGAGCTCACCTCGCGTTATCCAAACGAAGGCGGGCTTTATGTCTGGAGCAAGAAAGCCTTCGGCGATTTCGGCGGGTTTATGTCCGGCTGGATGTATTGGACCAGCAATATTCCCTATTTTCCTTCCATCCTTTATTTCGCCGCCAGCAATGCGCTATTCATCGGGCCGGCGAGCTGGAATCATCTGCAGAACAGCAAACTCTATTTCATTCTGTTCGCGCTGTTCGGGATTTTGCTTGGCACGGTGACGAACGTCCTCGGACTTTCCGTTGGGAAATGGGTGCACAACGCCGGCGGAATCGGTACCTGGATTCCCATCGGAATTCTGTATTTCATCGGCATCGTTTGCTGGTGGAAATTTGGCTCGGCGACATCATTCGCGCCATCGCAGCTGGTCCCGCACGCGCATTTTCAGGATGTGCTGTTCTGGGCCACGATCGTGTTCGCGCTGGGAGGAAGCGAATCGGCGTCGTGCCTCGGTGATGAGATCAAAAATCCGCGCCGGAACATGCCGCGCGCGCTGATCATCGCCGGCGTGGTGGTCACCACAGGCTACATTCTCGGCAGCGTGGCGATGCTTGTGGCGCTGCCGGCGAGCGAGCTGTCCGGGCTCCAGGGAATCATGCAAGCGACATCGCACGCCGCGCAGAAAATTGGGCTCGGCGGTCTTTCCAACGTGACGGCGGTGCTCATCACCATCAGCAATCTCGGAGCGCTGGGCGCGTGGTTCGCCGCCTGCGGTCGCATGCCGTTTGTCGCGGGGATCGATCGCTATCTTCCGCCGGCGTTCGGAAAGCTACACCCGCGTTGGCACAGCCCGCATGTCTCGCTGCTCACGCAGGCGGCGTGCGCGATTGTATTCATTTTTCTCGGACAGGCAGGCGCGAGCGTCTACGGCGCGTACGAAGTTTTGGTCAGCATGGGCATCATCACCTATTTCATTCCGTATCTGTATTTATTTGCGGCGCTGATTCGCTTGCAGCGCGAGCCGGCCGCGGCGGATGTGATTCGCATTCCGGGCGGAAAGCGCGTCGCGTACTTTGTGGGCACGCTGGGTTTCATCACTTCGGTAGTGACAATCGTGCTGTCGCTCGTGCCGCCTTCCGAAGAGCCGCACAAGATTCTGGCGGTAGCGAAAATTGTGATTGCTACGGGAGCGCTGGTGGGAGTCGGCGTGGTGCTTTTTTATTTGGGCCGGCAACGCGTGCAGCGAGCCGCAAGTGCGGCGCCGTAAAACGGTAGCGCAGGCACTCCTGGCTGTGTGCGCGGCTGGCGATAGGGCTTAACCGAAAACCGGCACAGGCAGGAGTGCCTGCGCTACTGCTCCGCGAAATTCGATTATGCTTTTTCGGCGCGCGGCAGAATCGTGCCCAGATCGCCCTTGAGCGGCTTGTTGCTGGGATCGACCTCGATGTGGCCCTTGAAATAAGCGCCTTCCTCGATCGAGATGCGGCCGGTAACCAGGTCGCCGATGAGCGAGCCGCCCTTCTTCACTTCGACGCGATCGTGCGCCCGGAGATCGCCGCTGAGCTTGCCGTGCAGCACGGCTTCGCGCGCGACGACATCGCCCTCGACCACCGAGCTGCGGCCGATGGTCACGCGATTGCCGCCGAAATTCACCGGTCCCTCGACCTTGCAATCGAGATAGACATCTTCCTGGCCGGTGAGTTCGCCTTTCAGCGTGAGGCCGGGGCCGAGATTGGCGACGTCGCGCGACACCTGCTGTTGCTGCTGCGGCGCGGACGGCGACTTGAAATCGTCATACGCGGTGTAGCTGCTCTTGGGGGCCGGCGGTTGATTCCCAGGTGCGTTATTCCACATTGTCGTCCCTTTCTGCGCCCGCGGTAACGAGCGGTTGATACATGTGCCAGAAGTTTCCTTCGGGCTTAACGAACGCGAGGCCCACTTTCCATTTCCCCTGGCTGTTCGGCCGGACATCTACGACGCGGCATTCCTTCTCCTCCTCGGTGATTCCGTGGACGAGGAGAATAGTCTGTCCGGGCGTGACGAGCGCGCCAAGCTCGACCCGCGCGCCGAAAGCATTCACGTGCAACGTTTCTGTCGTGTCGCGAAAGGGCCTGTCATCCGCGGTGCGACCATAAATGCGAACCGGAACGCGGAGACCGAGCCTCTTGCTGCGACGTTTGGAGTCGCGGCTATGGGGCATCAGATTGAAAGGTTAACGTGACGCGTCGTTCGCGAAAATAGTACGGCGGGACAGTGACCCGATTGGCAGGCCAAGTTCAGCCGGAGCCTGTTCTTGAAAGAACAGGGGGCGCAGCAAGCCGGCGCCCCTACGAAGATGAAGGCTCGGGCGCACCTCCTTTGTCTAACCGAAACAAGGGTTCATTTAAAATTTCTGTAAGTTGAAGAAAACAAAGGGTGGGGGCCGGTTCTAACCGAAACAAAAATCGATGAGGCCGTTTCCGTTGTGCGGGAAAATACCCCTCTAGTGTCCCGATTGTTTTGAAGTCGGTCCTTTGCTTTCAGTGAGTTACGGGAAAAACAATATTTTAGTGTCCCGATTGTTTGGTTCTTCTCCTTCCGGAGGGCGGCGGCTTTTCGGGTTATGTCGTGAAGGATTGCGGGCGCGACGCCTTTGCTGCGGATGCGGAGTGGGCCGGGATTGGGGTTGCGTTCGAATTTGATCCTAAATGCCAATTCAACACCTAAGTGCCTTGTCCGCCTCGGCGGATGAGCTACAGAAAGCCTCAGTGAGCCGGCGCGAGCCTGCAGCGGGGTGAACTAAGTTCTACCCCGGGCTGAGTCGATTGCTCTGCAATCGCAGAGACGATTGACAGCCCGGACCCGGGCCAGCCCCGCGCTTAGGGACTGCGCACTGCTTAGATATTCGTAACGTTGGATTAAGGTTAGGTCAATGGTACGAGCGGTTCATTTTTGTCGGGGTGGAAGGGCGGGGCGGGTGGTTCGAATTTCAGCGGGGAATAGGCTGACCCCTCAGCCCCAGGGTTTATTCGGCCAGGAGCTCGTTGAGCCGCCGCTGCCATTCATCCTGGAAAACGACTTCGTAGTTAATCTCTTTATCCCGCATGGTTGGTGCGAGTTCGTTCCAGTTCGTGCGTTTCGCGTGTTCGTTGCAAAGCGCGAACACAGACTTCTTGTAATCTGTGTTTTCATTCTTGAGGTGTTTGCCCTTGGTTTCGAGCACGAAAACCTTACGGTAACCCTTCTTGCCGTTCCCAGTACCCTGCGTAGTAAAAATAAAATCCGCATATATTCGCGACTTCTGCCAGCCCTGGACGAAATACCCATGGTGAGGAATATTCCGGTACCAGAAATAGAGTTTGCTTTGCTCGTCAAGGAAGGTAGCAACCTCGCGTTCCAGCGAGTTTAGGGAGTCCAGAGGCACGGGATCGAACAGATTCAATTCGAATTGGTTGCCATCGAGCCGGGTGGCTCTCACAAGGGACTTCGGGACCTCGATCTTCTTCGGCAGGCGGTTCATCCCGAGGTCATGCAGGACCACCATGAAGCGCATCTTGTCTTCATCCAGCAAGCTGTTAAATACCTCTTCTGCCAAGCGGTCGCGCTCGGCTTCGAGGCGCTTACGTAGCTCCTCCAAGATGAATACGAGGTTACTCGCCACAAGTCTTTCTTTCCCTTTCCACTTCGCTAGCAGGGCGGTGAAGGTTCGCTCCACAAAATCGTATCCAACCCACGGATTGGGGACCGTTTCCAGCAGGTGTGCCGCAGCATATGCGTAGTCAAGCTTTAACTCGCGGCCGCCGCCGAGATCCTGCGGCGTTTTAGGTAGCAAGCCGGTCAATTTTTCTTCGAGCCCGGTTCGTATTTCGATGTCGCGCTTTTCCTCGAGGCTCAACTCCAAATTGAACAGCGGCGTGACATCTGCCTTCTGCCAAGGCACGCGAGACAAGATATCGCCCTCGTAGCTGACCAACCGCCAATCCTTGCCGTCGCGAATAAGAAAAGCTGGCAGCACCATGTGCGCCGCAGCCGATTTGAATGGACCTCGCGGTCCGATCCAGCGAGTCTCGACGGCTGCGAGGTCTTTCGTATCGGTGATGATGCGGCCTTCCATTCCTTGCAAGCCCTCGCGGCTAAATCCCGCCCGGATTTCCTCCATCAGTTCGGTGCGCTGGAAACAATAGACGTAGCTCTCGTCCAAGGCCGGTACGTGCGTCTTGCGGGCGTAAGGCTGTCGTAGGATGCGGCCGACCAGTTGCGTCAGGGCCCTCTTTGAGTGAGGGTTCGTCAATATCGCCAGCACGTAGGCGAAAGAACAGTCCCAGCCTTCCTGCAGCGCATGTTTCGTGATGATGTAACGAATAGGGCAGTCTCGCGACAACAATCCACCGATATCCTCGAACTCTTTCAGTTCGTCGAGTTCGGCGGATTTCACTGCGATCCAGTCCTTTGGTACGCCCTGCCCGATGAGATACTCGCGCACATCTTCGGAGTGAATGTGCTTGCCATCACGCTGCTCCCTGCCCGTGCGCTCTACTTGAATCAGGCAGATGGGACGAATATTTACGTTAGTGTTGGCTTCATAGGTGCGCGCATTTTCTTCCAAGTCATCTCGCCGCTCCATTGCCGCACGCATCGTGTCCTGCCACTTTGTGCTGGAGCGGTTGATAACATGCAGATCGAGCTTAATCATCTCTTCCTGATGGAGTTCGGTGCCGCTGATTACGACAAGCTTGTTCGATTCACGGGGCGGCGTCGCTGAAAGCTCGACGATCATGCTTGGATTCAGATTGCGCAGAGTGTCCTGCGCCAATTCGCTATAAGCCTTATGGCCTTCGTCCAGGATAATGAGCGGCTCGAGGAGGCGAATCGTATTCCCTAGAGACGTTTTCACCTGCTTTCCCCAGAATGGGTCTACCCTGTTGAATGTTTCCAGATTCGGGGCTCGTTGCAGGAGTTGGGCATGGCCGTCTTTATCCTCTTCGGACGGGAAAAACGCCTGAAATGCATCGCTGTCGCGGAACATGCGAAGCGCTTCCTTGTTGGCCCGCGCTGCAGCAGGAAGCATGAGCAACAACACCGTCAGATTCTCTTCCACGTCTTGCGGGGAGAACGCGTCCGTCCTTTCTAAAATCAGAGTCCTTCCCGCGGATACAATGTCCAGGTGCTGCCGGTAAGGATCATCGCGATCCTTCAAGCGCAGTAGGGTTTGCCGGTAGATCTGCAGTGTCGGTACGATCCACACCACTAAGCCCGACTGTTGCTGCGTGTAGATGCTTTGCACCAAATCAATCGTTTTCACTGCCAACAGCGTCTTGCCCCCACCGGTAGGAATTTTTAGACAGAACACCGGCAATGGACGTTGAAGCCCGTCTTTCTTTTTCACGTACATGCTGCCGACTCCGGCTTTCTCCCAAGCCTTCTCGGCAAAATCGAAGAGCCATTCGTCGCCCTCGCGCGCCTTTGCGCGCCAGACGACGAGCTGTTCGAGGAAGCGTTTGACTTGCGTCAACGCCCGTTCTTGATATTCCTTGAGCTTCATGCGGTGCGCTTCACTGCCTTGTAGATTTCGAACGGTAATTGGCAGAACTCGATGCGGTACTCGTCCAGGTGGATGCTGTCTAGATACTTCGTTGGCGCGAATACCAGCCGTTTCTTTCCGCTTCCCTTCGGGAGCCGTCGTGCGATGTCGAGCGTGAGCGCAGTGCTTTTCAGGTAGTCGAGGTCGGGCTCGTACATCAGGTACACGTCAAACTGTGCACTCTCACCGATGAAGTACGTCTTGCGATTGATTCTCTGGGCTTCGAAGTCCTCGCCAGTCGCGGTATAAAAAATGTAGCTTGCGAGATCCTCAAACGATGGCAGCTTATCTGCCTTCAAGAGTGTCTCGAGCCGCATTGGATGTCCGACTTCAACGACTGAAAACGACCTACCCAGCTTCGGATTCGCATTCGGCAGGGTATTAATCACGCGACGGACTCGCTCGGCTGTAATGCTATCAGCATAAGCCTCTTGCTCAATGAGAACAAACCGCCGCGCACCACTATCCGAATTGTTCAGCTCGAGGACCGCCTGCGCCGTTGTTCCAGACCCAGCGGTTGGATCTAGAACGATGCCGTCCTGGCCGCCGCCCAAAAGCAAGAAGTGTTTTATCAAGTCAACTGGCTTGGGGTTGTCGAACACCGACTTCCCGTCAAATAACTCTTTGATCTGGTCGCGGCCCGTTTCGTTGTTGAATTCCGATCCCTGCCATATTGAAGGAAACAGTCGCGTAACGACTTCACCGACCTCATCTTCAGCATAGTCCAACTCAAAAATGTCGAGCTCTTTGTCGCCGGATCCGCGACGACGCACCTCCTTGGCGATCAATTTTTCGTTTTCGTCCCGGACCTTGGATTTGCTCCATCGCCAAACTCCGTCGGCTCCATCGGAAAGCCGAGGGAGGATTTTAACGAGGTTCTTATCATTCTCCAGATACACCTTGCCGGTTTTAGGATGGGCATAAAGCGGGTAGTACAAATTCGGTCTGTCCTCTCGCCGCGATAAGGCTCCGCGCTTACGCAACCCAAGGAGTCGGTACCTCCTACCGCCAGCGCCCACCTCGCTGTACTCCTGCAGTTGCTCGTCGGTAAGCGGCAAGCGTCCCGCAGTGAATCGTTCGCGCGCACGCGCATACACAACAAGATACTCATGCTCAACAGCGAATTCAGTTCCTAAACGTCTTCCACGAGGATTGTTCCGCACAACAATCACACCGAAGAGGTTGTTTTCTCCGAAGATCTCGTCGCAAAGGGTAATCAAGTTGCTGAATTCATTTTCATCGATGCTAATTCCAATTATTCCTTCGTCGTTCAACAGATCGCGCAGCAACCGAAGGCGTGGCATCATCATGCAGAGCCATTTGTCGTGACGCGTAAGGTCTTCGCGGTCCACCACCTTGCCGAGCCACTCCTGAATCATAGGCGAGCTGACGTTGTCGTTATAAACCCAACCCTCGTTGCCGGTATTGTAGGGCGGATCGACGTAGATGCACTTCACCTTGCCGTGGTAGTACGGCAGCAACGACTTAAGAGCTTGAAGATTGTCCCCGTGGACCACGAGATTGTCGTGCAAGCTGACTTTGGAGGTTAGGCTCTTGGACTTCACCGGCTTCAACTCGTGATAGGGCACGAGAAGGTGGAAGTTCTGTACGAGCGCTTTGCCTTTGAAATTGATAGAGGGCATCGTCGATATACTACATCCTGGGGCCCCCTCGACGGAGGCGGAATTAGCACGCTACCGCGAAGCGCCTGAAAGTTGCGCTTGACATTTTCGCGCGTAGGGTCGCTCTCGGTTTCCGCGCCAGTAGGCACGGGGACCTTCGTTCGGATGTGCCAGCGGCGCATTCTTAGTTCCGGACCGCTGCCAGATGGGCTCTGAGGGGCCGAAATGCAAATTTCTCGTTGCAGTCCGATTGCCAGTCAGCCGGAAGGCGGATCGGAATTACGGCGTCTGAAATGTGGATGAACGGCTATAAACGGTGAAGCGCGGGTCCGAATTGGAACGGCCTTAGGACTTTTCTGGATGTTGGAGGCTGGAGGTTGGAGAAAAGCGGCGGACGGCATGGGGTCGGATCAAAGACGAAAAGAGCCGGCGGGGACGCCAGCGGTACGGGGAGAGGCTGCTGCGAGGCCGCGTTGACAAACTTCTGTTGCCGGACTACGTTACAGCGTGACACCGCGAAAATTGGGAGGAGTTGTTCATGAGAAATGTCCGCTGGTTCATGTTCGTGTGCTGCTTGACCGCGTGTTTGCTTGTGGCTGGGTGCCGGCAATCGCCTGAGGCTATTCAGAGGCATCTGCAGGAACAGCTGATTGGGGCGAAGGCGGGGGACGTGATTGAGCTGCCTGAGGGGAAATTTCATTTTGACCGGACGCTTTCGCTTACTGTGGACAAAGTTACTTTGCGCGGGAAGGGGATGGACAAGACGATTCTTTCGTTTGCGGGGCAGAAGGAAGGGGCGCAGGGAGTTTTGGTGAAGGCCAACGACTTCACGATTGAAGATATCGCCATTGAAGATCCCGCGGGCGATGCGTTGACGATTCAGGGCGGGACGAACATTACTGTGCGGCGCGTGCGGACGGAATGGACGCGCGGGCCGAATGAGAATAACGGGCCTTACGGAATTTATCCCGTGGAGTGCAAGAATTTGCTGGTGGAGGAATCGATCGCGCGCGATGCCGCGGACGCGGGGATTTATGTGGGGCAGTCGGAGAATGTGGTGATCCGGCGGAATCGCTCGGAATACAACGTGGACGGCTACGAAATTGAGAATTCGGAGAATGTGGACGCTTACGATAACGTGGCGACGCACAATACCGGCGGGATGGGCGTTTTCAATTTGCCGAATCTGCCGCGGCAGGATGGGAAGCACGTGCGCGTCTTCAACAATCAGATCATTGACAACAATACGACGAATTTTGCGCCGAAGAGTCTGGGGCCGATTCACGATTTGCCGACGGGAACTGGGATTTACGTGATGGCCATCAAGGAAGTCGAGGCTTTCGGAAATAAAATTCAGGGCAACGGCACGGTGAATGTTTTTCTGATGAACTACAACACGGGCGTTTCGCCGGACAGTTTGCAGAAAACCGCGGAGTCGCAGATTACGCAGACGGTTTTTAAGCCGGGGGACACGCGATTTTATCCCTACACGCAGCAGGTGTTTTTTCACGACAACGATATTTCCGGCGGCGGGAAATCGCCCGATTCGCGTATGGACACGATCAAGGCGATGGCGGCGGCGCTGGGCGGGTCGCTGCCGGATATTCAATATGATGGCGTGGTCGATCCGAAGTGGGCGCGCAAGGGCGATAATCCGGGACAGATTTGCCTGATGAATAACGGCGCGGCGACATTTCTGAATTTTGACGCGGCCGGGAACATGAAGCATCCGGTGAGCGACGTGAAGAAATACGGCTGCATGCTGCCGGCGCTGGATGCCGTTTCGATTCCGCAGACTGTGAATGCTAAGCCCGGCGGAGCTGCTGGAACTCCTTGATGATGCGGGTCTATTCGTTCATGCGAAGTAGGCGCGCGGGGGCGGCGCTGATTGCGGCGGCGTGTGTCGCGAGTGTGTTGGGCGGGTGCGGCTTCTCGCGGCAAAAAGAGGTGCGCGCGATTCTTGCGGAGCCGTATCCGAAGAAACTTTCGGAGTGGCGGCTTTTTAGGAGCACGCGCGATGGCCTCAAGCCCAATGCGCGAGTGGTTCCTTACGATCTGAACACGCCGCTGTTTTCGGATTACGCCAGCAAATATCGTTACGTGTGGATGCCGGCGGGCGCTTCGGCCGAATATCGCGACGATGGGCCTTTCGAATTTCCTGTGGGCACGATTTTCGCAAAGACTTTTGCGTTTCCTGCGGAAGGACGGCGCGGCGACGAGCGGTTGATCGAGACGCGGCTGTTGGTGCACACCAATTCCGGCTGGGTGCCGCTGCCTTACATTTGGAACAAGGAAGAAGACGAGGCGTTTCTGCGATTGGTCCCCGATCCCGTCGAAATTCATTGGAGCGACGCGGCTGGGAAGCGCCGCGATTTCACTTATCAGATTCCGAATACGAATGAATGTCACGAGTGCCACGACAATAATAAAGTGCTGCTGCCGATCGGATCGAAGGCGCGAAATCTGAACAAGACTTATGCGTATGAGGACGGCGCTGAGAATCAGATCGTGCGTCTGACCAAGGTCGGATATTTGCGCGGCGCGCCTGCGCTTGATTCAATTCCGCGGGCGCCGAAGTGGAATGACGCGTCGGACGGAACGCTTGCCGACCGCGCGAAGGCCTACCTCGACAATAATTGCGCGCATTGCCATCAGCCGGGCGGCACCGCGGGTTACACGGGCGTCGATTTTCGCTCGACGCATTTCGATCTTTCGCACTCGGGCATTTGCAAGCGGCCAAATTCGGCGGGCGTGATGGGCGAACTGCAATTCGATCTCGTTCCGGGACATCCGGACGAATCAATACTTCTCTACCGCATGGAATCCATCGCGCCGAAGGCGATGATGCCGCAGATTGGGCGCGCTGTGGTGCATGAGGAAGGCGTCGCGCTCATCCGCGAGTGGATCGCCTCGCTCAATTCGCAATCCTGTGGGCTGCCGGAGTTGCGGCCGAATGCGCAGCAGTCTCGACGCAGCGGCTTCTAGCACGGATCTTGAATTTCATTTGCTCAGACAATGATGCGTATTGAATCGTATCGCGCAGTCGGATTAGAACTTTCCATTCCGCGGGCGGCCTTCCTCAGGTAATCACGGTATTTCCACAAGACGCTGATTGGATGCATACTTAGGTGAAGGTTTTTGTTCGTTCTCATAGTTTCTAATTTTTCTTGTGAGGTGAAAAAATGCGTACAGCACGCTTCGTTGGTTTGCTCGTGCTTGCGGCATTGATACTGGCAATGCCGTCAGCGCTTCCTGCTCAGGTCGCCGTATCGATCACAATTGCTCCACCGGTGCTGCCGGTTTACGTGCAGCCCGTGTGCCCGGCTCCGGGATATATCTGGACGCCCGGCTATTGGGCCTGGGGTGAGGATGGTTATTACTGGGTGCCGGGGACGTGGGTTGAGGCACCCGAAGTTGGATTTCTGTGGACGCCCGGCTATTGGGGTTGGGGCGATGGCGTCTATCTCTGGCACGAAGGATATTGGGGACCTCACGTGGGCTTCTACGGCGGCGTCGTTTATGGATTCGGATATGACGGCGTCGGATTTGCAGGCGGCGAGTGGCGCGGCCGGGAATTCTTTTACAACAGCCGCGTCACGAACGTGAACGTCACCATCATTCACAACACGTTCGAGAGGAATGTGGTTGTGAGGAACAATACACACGTCAGTTTCAACGGCGGCCGTGGAGGAATTCAGGCGCGGCCGTCACACGAACAAGAAACTTACGCTCATGAACAACACCGCCCAGCGACATCTCTGCAAAGCGAGCACCAGCACGCCGCCAGCGCGGATCGCGATCTGCGGGCTTCCGTGAATCACGGACGTCCGGCGGTGGCCGCGACGGCGAAGCCCGGCGAGTTCAAGGGAGAAGGCGTGGTCCCGGCCCGGGGCGGAGGGGAGCGCAAGCCTGCGCCGAGTAACGAACGTCCAAACAACGCGCGGCCGGCGCCGTCGCACGAGAGCAAGCCAGCTCCGGCGCCGAAGGCCGAGCACAAACCCGCGCCGAGTAGTGAACGTCCAAGCAACGAGCGGCCGGCACCGTCGCATGAGAGCAAGCCCGCTCCTGCGCCGAAGGCGGAGCATAAACCCGCGCCGAGTAGCGAACGTCCAAACAACGCGCGTCCGGCACCGTCGCATGAGAGCAAGCCCGCTCCTGCGCCGAGAGCGGAGCCCAAGCCTGCGCCGAGCAATGAACGCCCGGCACCGTCGCACGAGAGCAAGCCGGCTCCCGCGCCTCGTCCGAGCGGACATACCGAAAGCAAGCCCGCGCCTGCTGCTCGCCCGAGCGGACACACGGAAAGCAAGCCGGCGCCACAACCGAAGCCGAAGAGTGAACCTAAACCAGAAGAACACCCGCACTGAAGTTGATCCAGCGGATTGCTTCTAGCCTTCAGTAAACGGCGTGGGCCGAGCCGGAAACTACGACTCGGCCCGCGTCGACCGAAAGCGTGTAATCATCGCCGCCCGTGCCGGTCCACGTCTGCACGTTGAACTGGGTGCCGGTTGGCGCGCGATGCACCGCGATGGGACCCGTCGTCAGCGGCGTCTTCCGCTTGCAGACTGTGGGCGCATTCGCGGCTTCTAAGAAATATGCCGGGCCTGCGCCGACGACGGTCGCCGAGCCATCGGGCTCGAGCAGAACTGAGGCGTCTTCCTCTACAGCTATAGCCCGCACCTTTTGCGCCCAGCCATCTTCTAGAATGCGCCCCATGAAAACGAGGAGGCGTCCCAAGCGATCGCGCTTGACGAAATGAGTGTCCGTAATCGTCCCCTGCAGCAGCGAAATGCGCAGAAAATCGCGCGAGAGCGTGACCTTATTGCCGTAAGGATCGGCAAGAGCCTCGGGCGATTGAATGGTGTCGATGATCGACGCGAAGGAAAATTCTCCGAGAATGGCGAGGCCCGCACTCGAGCCGCCGATCGGCTTGCCGGCTGCGATATGGCGATTGAGGGCATCTTGCACGGGAGTGTCCTGCCAGAATCGAAGATAATTGGATTGATCGCCGCCGGCGATGAAGATGGATTCCGCTTGATCGATGATCTGCACTACTCGCGGATCGTCGGAATCTTCGCGATCGTTGAAGATGATCGTCGCCGTGGAATTGAGCGAGCAGAGCCCGCGGACTTTGGAATTGAGTTCCTTCGCGGTTGCGGCATCGGAGTTGGCTCGTAGAATCAGAAAATCGCCGCCGTTCGCGCGCTCACAGAGAAACCGGAACGCGGCGTCCTGCTTCGATCCGCCGCCCATCAATGCAAAGCCGGCGCGAGGCGCAGCGTGGCTGTCGTCGGCGTGGCCCGTTCGGAAATAACGCCATTTCGCCTGTGCTGATGGCGCCAGAGAAGCCACCAACAAAAGCAAGACGAGCCACGATTGTTTCCGCGCCGCGATTTCCATTTCCACTCCTCTTCATCAAGGGCACAGGTTGATAGCTTTTTTTCGTGCGGCGGTCAAGGCCACTTGCAAGGTTTCCGTTTGCAAATTATGAATCGATTTAGCTTGGCGCTTGACACGTGCTCCGCGCCTCTCCATACTCCGCTCCATCGTACCTGCCTGGGGTGGCAGGGAGGCTTATGTCCGTGAATTTGGTATTCGTCGCGCCACTGGAACAAGTGGACGCGCTGGTCAGCGTCGGAACTCTCGAATCCGGCTTATAAATCGCGCGCCACAGCGATTATCCCGATCCCGTTTCGATAATCGATCTCGACGTACGGGTTTTCGCCCGGCTCCAACTTCTCGCGCCAATTGCGCGAGTCCCCGGGCAAGCAGCAGTTCTTAGGAGGGTTTATGAAGCTCCGCCTCGCGTTCTTCACGCTGATTCTTTCCATCTCTGCCGCGTTTCTGGCGCCCGGAACTCCGGCGCAAACTGCGCAAGGACGTATCGCCGGCCAAGTTACCGATTCGAGCGGCGCCGCGATCGTGAACGCGAAGGTGACGATCCAGAATACTGCCTCGGGAGTAACCCGCGTTCTCGAGACCAATGGCGCAGGCGATTACGTCGCGCCCGGTATCGAACCCGGCCTCTACTCCATCACCGTCGAATTCACTGGCTTCGAAAAGATCGTCCGCGAGCGCATTCAAGTGGAAGTCGGCAATGACTTGAAGATCGACTTCCGGCTCAAGCCGGGCGCTATCACCCAATCCATCGATGTGAATGAAGAACTGCCGCTGACGGAAACGAACAATGCGGTTCTAAATGGAGTGCTCTCGAACAAAGCCATCAACGACCTGCCCTTGCAAGGCCGCGACTTTCAGAATTTGCTGCCTTTGCATCCGGGCGTGCAACGCGATCCGGGCGGAGGTTTCCACACACTTACGTCGAACGGAAATCGTCCGGACGACAACAATTTTATTATCGACGGTGCGACCGACAACGACGCCTACTACGGAGAGACCGTAATGAATGATGCCGGCATCTCCGGCACCCCCGCCAGCACGCTCCCGCTCGACTCCATTCAGGAATTCAATACACAGGAAGGCCAGCAAGCGGATTACGGCGTCAAGCCCGGCGTGGTGGTCAATATCGGAATCAAGTCCGGCACGAATGAACTGCACGGGACGGCATACTACTTCCATCGCAACAGCGCCTTTGACGCGCGCAATTTTTTCAATCCTGCGCCCGAGCCCACTTCCGCGCTTTTGTTGCATCAGTTCGGCGCGTCGCTCGGCGGTCCCATCAAGAAGGACAAATGGTTTTATTTCTTCAACTATGAAGGCGTGCGTGACAAGGTGGGAAATCCGTTCGTCGTGGATAGCCCAGTGACGACCTCGCTCGTCGGCCGCGTCGATCCCAGCGAATTCGACGTTACACGCTACAGCATCGTGGATGCCGAGGCGGCCGCGGGATGCGGCATCAGTCCGCTACCTTCCACGTGCAACGCGCTCAGCCTCGCACTAGCAAATAAAGTCTTCCCGACAAACACCGGACTCACCGCGGACCCGGGCGACCCCTCGGCCATCAACTTCGATTTCAACAACATCAACCGGGAGGATAATCTGGTCTTCAAGAGCGACTATCATCCTAATGACCGCAACTCGATTTCCGCGCGCTTCCTCTACGCCAATAGTCACGAAGTCGAGGAAGATGCTTCTCCGGTGGCGCCGCAGTGGCTTTCCGAGGCCTTCCCGAAATCGCAAGTTTTCGGTCTCGACTGGACGTGGACTCCGAATTCCCGCTGGGTGAACGACGCGCGCTTCAGCTATAACCGCTTCTACGAAAAGATCGCTCCCGTAGATGCCAACGTGAATCCCACCGCCTACGGGCTTAACACCGGCATCACCGATCCGAACTTGTTCGGATTCCCGCGCATCAATCCGGGCTCGCACGAGTTCAATTATCTGGGCGGCAATTCCAGTTGGCCGCTCTGGACCACTCCGAGCCACACGGAGAACTACTCGGACACGGTTTCCTATTCGCGCGGAATACACAGTATCCGGTTCGGCGGCGTTTTCAGCAACGGTGCGGTCGATTATTTGCGGGCCACCGAAGGCCGTGGCCGCGTGGACTTTTTCCATCTGCCGGATTTCATCGCGGGCACACCGGTTGATCTGTGGGCCCGGCAATATGGCGACCCGGCGCGAAAAGTGAGCATGAAATCCTGGGGGCTATTCGCACAATATGACGTGCGGCTCACCGCGCATGTGACCATCAACGCGGGCCTGCGCTACGACGTCACCTATCCCATCAAAGAAGCCCACAATCTGCTCGCGAATTTTTCGCCCACTGACGGACTGCAGCAGGTCGGCTTTGGCATCAGCGAGCCTTACAAGACGAACTACAATAACGTCTCGCCGAGACTGGGAGTGGCGTGGGACGTCTTTGGAACGGGAAAGACAGTCGTCCGCGCCGGCTTCGGCATGATTTACGTTCAGCCTTCCATTCGCACGTTCATGTTCGGCGGAGGAGGACTAAACCTCAATCCCTCGGGATTGGAGAAGATTTTTCCGGATGGCACGGTAGTCTCGGGGGACGGCAACATCACAACTTTCGAAGTGTTCGGCGCCAACACCAGTCTGATCAACTGGTCTCTTGCGGGGCCCATCTTCCCGGGAGCCAACGGATCAACGGCTAGCTGCAGCCTGACACTTCCGTGCAATATTTTTGCGGTGGACGAGAAAATTCACACGCCTTACGTGCTGAATTGGAATTTGAACGTGCAGCAAGAGCTGATGCGCGACATGATGCTGCAGGTCGCGTACGTGGGCAATCGCGGCGTGCGCCTCTACAGCATTACCGATCCAAATCAGGCTGATCCGGCCATCTCGACTGCCGATCCAAACTTCTGCCTGGGCTGCGACAATACTGCCGTCGAAGAACTCGCGCGGCCGTTTACCACTAACTGCCCGGCCTCGCCCTGCTTCCCTTACATTGGCTTCATCAATTTCCTGGGCAATAAGTCCACTTCCATCTACCACGGCTTGCAAGTTACGCTCACCAAGCGCTATTCGCACGGCCTCTATCTACTGGCCGGTTACACCTACTCTCATGCGATTGATACAAACGGCGCGACCACTAACTTGGCCGACGTTCCACAGAATAGCCTCGACTTCCCGGCGGAGAAGGCTGACAGCGATTACGACATCCGCCATCGCTTCACTCTGGCCGCCACCTATGAGATTCCGGGGAGAAAATCCTGGGGCCAGTTGCTGCAAGGGTGGGAAATCACCAGTCTGGTTCAGGCGCAGAGCGGCTACCCGTACTCATTCTTCGACGATGGCAGCGATCTAACCGGCACGGGAGAAGGCTTCAACAACGCCGGCAACGATCGCTGGAACATCCTCGGCAGTCCCAAGAATATTCACTGGGTAAAGAACGGCTCCATTCCTTTCCTCGATGCCTCCGATCCCATTTGCCAGGCCGCCGCAAACACCCCGGCCTTGCAGGACAGCCTGATTTTCGAGGGAGGCTGCTTCGCACAGAACGGAACCGTAATCTATCCCAACGCGACCGGAACATTTGGCAATATGGGCCGCAACATTTTCCGCGGTCCGGATTTCGTGGACTGGGATGGATCGCTGGGCAAGAGCTGGAACCTCACGGAGCGGCTGAAATTGCAGTTGCGCGCAGAGATTTTCAACGTGCTGAACCATCCGATTTTTGCCGATGGCTCGGTCCGCCACGACCTATTCAGCTTCACGCTGGGAGTTGCGCGCGCGACGCCCGACGTCTGGGCGGCCAATCCGGTCATCGGGTCAGGCGGCTCGCGGCACATTCAGATCGGCGCGAAATTCATCTGGTGATCCGCGGCCCCCGGCGCCGCGTTCCAAATCGGGACGGTAAATTCCCGTTTTGGGAATTACCTCCATCGCTGCCTTGATGACCAGCCGGCGCGTACTGACCTTTCGTACATATTAACAGAGTTTATTATTAGAGAGATTATTCCTCTGAGGTAATCATCCCTCCTGCGCGAGCCTGCAATAGGCGCACGGTGACATCGTGGAATGGCTCAACGCTTCAGTTCGGCTCGGATTAAGTTCTACCGGCAGTTCCTCAAAGAGCTGCCTATGGGTATGGCCGTCCTGCGTCTCAAAGACCCCCGGGGCGCGGGAGGCTGGCAACTCGTAGCTAGTAACGCGATTGCGTCGCGCGTGGCCGGCACCTCCATCGATCGATTCCTAAGCCTGCCGATCATCGAATATCACGCGCAGAGCGATCCTTCTAGAATTCCGAACATCTTTCGCGACGTCCTGGCTACTCGCCGCTCTCGCCTTCTGGGGCACATTCGGGATGAGACCAATGCGAGCTCTGCTCCCATGTTCATCGCCTCTGCGCACGCCCTCGATTCAAAATGCATTGGGATTCTTTTCGAGGACGTTGCCGCGCTCAATCAGACGGCCTGCCAGCTTGTCGAAGCGGAATCTTTGCTCGAGCAGATGTGCGAATCGGCCCAGGTCATTGTGTGGCGCGCCGATCCCGTCACTTTGGAATTCACGCGCGTCACCAAGGAAGCCCACGAGATTCTCGGCTATTGGGTCGAACGTTGGTTCAAAGAAACCGACTTTTGGAGGAAGCACGCGCATCCCGACGACTGGGAGGTAGTGCGAAATAGCTGTGCGGTCGCGGCCGGCGATGGCGGCAAGCAACAGTTCGACTGCCGCATGATTCGAGCGGATGGCCGCACGCGCTGGTTTCACGTTTATGTGAAGAAAGTCACTCTTCCCGCGGGCCGCGCCGAACTGGCGGGCGTGATGGTGGATATCACCGACCACAAGAGCGTCGAGCAAGCAGCGCGAAAGTTGTCGGCCCGAGTGATCAACGCGCAGGAGGAAGAGCGCCGGCGAATCAGCCGCGACTTGCACGATAGCATCGGCCAGTACCTCACGGGCCTTAAATGCACTATCGGCGCGGTCATTCGCAATGGAGGTTGCAGCAACGACGTGCGCAGGAAGCTCGAGGAATGTATCGAAACCATCCGCGTCTGTATGGACGAGACTCATTCCATCTCGCACATGTTGCATCCACCAGTTCTCGATCTCCTCGGCCTCGCGCCTGCCTTGCGCACTCTCGCCGAGTCGTTTGCCCAGCGATCCAATATCCACCTCGAACTCGACCTGCCGGATGGAAATGAGCGCCTCGACGCCGGGCGAGAAACGGCTCTTTTCCGCATCGCTCAGGAGTGCTTGACCAACGTTCAACGCCACGCTCACTCCAAGGTTGCGCGGGTGCGGCTTCAATACAATCCGCGCGATGTGCTGCTCGAAATTGAAGACCAGGGCGTCGGCGCCGACCCGGCTCTTCTCGAGCGATTGGAAACGGGCAAGGCGGGTAAAGGCATCGGCTTGCTGAAAATGCGGGAGCGCGTGAACGAGCTGAAAGGAACGCTGACAATTCACTCCAACGGAAAAGGCACCACCGTGCATGTGCAGATTCCACGCAACGGCATGCGGGCTTCGATCGGTAATGGCGCCAAGTCGAAGGCCGCAGCAGCCAGCAGGATCGAGTGACGGCAGCGCCATTTCTGGGAGAAGCCAGACCCGGCCATTGATGGGAGGGCGTATTCGTCCGGCGGCATAGCCCGAGGGACAAACGATGAAGCCAAAATCGAAGACGCGCAAAAAACGGCAAGCCGCCGCCGCACCAAAAACGGTTTCACGGAGCAGAGCCATGGACAACTTTTTGATCGTTGCCATCGGCGCCTCAGCCGGCGGCATTGAGGCCTTCGCCGAGTTAATCCGCGAACTTCCCGCCGACACGGGCATGGCCTTCGTCCTGATCCAGCATCTCGATCCTCGCCATAAAAGCATGCTGGCCGAGTTGTTTTCCAGACAAACGACTATGAGCGTCAAGGAAGTGACGGACGGAATGTCCGTTGAGCCCAACCACGCCTACGTGATTCCGCCAAACGCTTCCATGACCGTCAGCAATCGGACGCTGCGGCTCGGCCCGCGCATCGATTCGCACGGCGCACACATGGAGACGGACCGGTTCATGCGCTCTTTGGCGGAAGACCAGGGGAATCGGGCCATCGGCGTAATTCTCTCCGGCACAGGAACTGACGGCACACTGGGGATGATGGAAATCCAGGCGCATGGCGGCGTTACGTTCGCCCAGGATGAATCCACGGCGAGCTACGACGGCATGCCGCGAAGCGCCATCGCCGCCGGTTGCGTCGATTACGTCCTTCCGCCGGACGGCATTGCTCAGGAAATCACGCGCATCGCGCGTCATCCTTACGTTGGGCGCGACCCCGCCTCGGAAATCGTCCAGGAAGTACCTGCCGTCGACTCCGGACTGAGCGCTATTTTTCAGATCCTGCAGCGGGCCACGGGCGTCGACTTTACGCATTACCGCCAGACCACGGTCCTTCGCCGGATTCAGCGGCGGATGTTGGTGCACAAGATCGATAAGCTCGAAGACTACGTCACACACGTGCAATCCAGCCCCGCGGAAGTCAAGGCGCTCTATCGCGACATGCTGATTAACGTGACCAGCTTCTTCCGCAATCCGCGCGTTTTTGAGGCCCTGAAGTCCCAGGTCTTCCCGGGGCTTCTCAAGAATCACCCGCCCGAATCGGCGATTCGCATCTGGACGCCCGGCTGTGCCTCGGGCGAGGAGACCTATTCGGTGGCCATCGCGCTTCTCGAGTTTCTCGAGGGCAAGGCGCCGTACCCCTCCATTCAGTTGTTTGGCACCGACGTGAGCGAATCGAGCGTCACCAAGGCTCGCAGCGGCTCTTATCCGGAGAATATTCAGGCCGATGTCTCGCCGGAAAGGTTGCGCCGGTATTTCGCAAAGAGCGAAGGCGGCTATCGCATCAGCAAGAGCATCCGCGACATGTGCATCTTCGCGCAGCACAATGTGATCAGCGACCCGCCGTTCTCGCAAATGGATCTGATCTGCTGCCGCAATTTGTTGATTTATCTCGAGCCGGTACTGCAGAACAAAGTGATCGCGCTATTCCATTATGCCGCGCGCCGTGGCGGCTATCTGGTGCTCGGAAAGTCCGAAGGGATCGGCACTTCCTCGAATCTCTTTGCCGTGGAAGACCGCGCGCTCAAGATTTTTTGCAAGAAAGCAGCGGCGGCGCGTCCGCCGGTCTCGTTCTCTCTGAGTCACCATTCCGAGCACGGCGAGGGCAGGAGCCCGCGCATCGCTTACAAGCCGTCCGACGCAGGCTGGAATTATCTCGAGGCCCAGAAAGAATTCGACCGGCGCTTGCTGACGCAATTTGCTCCGGCCTCTGTGTTCCTCAATGAAGACCTCGAAGTCATTCATTCCCGTGGTCACGTTGACCTCTACTTGAAACTTGCGCCCGGCCGCGCCAGCCTCAGCATCCTGAAAATGGTGCGCGAAGGGCTCTTGCTCGACTTGCGCAACGCGCTCACCCGCGCTAAGAAGCAAAAAACCATCGTACAGAAAACGCGCGTGCAAATCGCCGAAGGAGGCACAAACGAGGACGGCGGCGCCGGCGAATCCATCCGCTTCGTGAATTTCGAAGTGATTCCGATCGGCATCGGCAACCTCCCGGGAGCCTTCTTCATGGTTGTCTTCGAGGAATCGCCGCCGGAGACGCTCCGCCGGAATCAGGCAGCGCAGAAAATGCTGGAGTCCAAATCGGTTTCACACCGGATCGCCAAACTCAAAGGGGAACTCGTCGCCACCAAAGAATATCTCCAATCCGTGATTGAGACGCAGGAAGCTGCGAACGAGGAAGTGCAGTCGGCCAACGAGGAGATTCTTTCGAGCAATGAGGAACTTCAAAGCACGAACGAGGAACTCGAGACCGCTAAAGAAGAATTACAATCCTCGAATGAGGAGCTCAGCACCGTCAACGACGAGCTGCGCGATCGCAATCAGGAGATCACCCAGGCCAACAGTGATCTGACGAACCTGCTCGCCAGCGTTGACATCGCCATGGTCATGGTCACGAGCGACCTCACCATTCGCCGTTTCACGCCCAAGGCTCAAAAGATTCTGGGTCTCATTCCCGGAGACGTGGGCCGCCCGCTCCAGAATATCAACCCCTCGCTGGAGATCCCTGAATTCCAGCAGATGGTCTTGAAGGTCATGGCCGAGCTTCAGGCCGTCGAGAAAGAACTGGTGGATCGAGACGGCACTCATCACTTGCTCAGGATTCTTCCGTACCGAAGCGCCGAGAATAAAATCGATGGCGCGGTCATCACCATCGTGGACATAACTCCGGCAAGAGCTATCGGCGCGGCCTGAGAGTTATGTCAGGGCACGACTTCACAGCTTGAGGAATTATCCCCTTTTGTTGTCATCCCGAGCGCAGCGAGGGATCTGCATTTTCTTAGTTTCGAGCCGCTGAAGGGAATCGTGTCTCTCTTCCCCATGCGATTAGGAACCGGAAGCAGCCCATCACACACCGCCTGCCCCGGCTTCATCAAGTCGAAACTCCGCGTGCAGCGCCCTGACGGCGCGTTGCATGGCCGACGCCTCGACCACGCACGAAATGTTGTACTCCGAAGATCCCTGCGCGATGGCGATGATGCTGATTCCTTCGCGGCCCAAAGTGCTGAACGCGCGGCCTGCGATACCCGGCGTTCCGCGCATGTTTTCTCCCACCGCTGCGACGATCGCCACATTGCGATCCGCTGATATGTGTTCCACCGTATGCTCCGCAATCTCCGGCGCGAATGCTTCGCGCAACGCCGCGACCGTGCGCTTTTCGTCGGCGCGTTCAATCACAAAGCAAATGTCATTCTGTGAAGAAGACTGCGTCACAAAAAGCACGTTCGCGCGCGCCGCCGACGTGGCCGCAAACGACCGCGCCAGCACGTCCGTTAGCCCGACAATCCCCGGCCCGCCCACAGTCACGAGCGTGACATCGCGAATCGCCGTCAGCGCTTTCACACCGTTTCGCGCCGATTTTCCCCCCGCCGCGATTTTCGTGCCCGGCTTCTCGGGCTCGAAGCTGTTGCGAATCCACACCGGAACGCCCGCAGCCGTGACTGGGCGCAGAGTGTTGGGGTGAAGCACTTTCGCGCCGAAGTAGGCCAACTCCGCCGCTTCATTGTAGGAAATCTCGGGCAGCGTGCGCGCTTCGGGAACCAGCCGCGGATCAGCCGTCTTCACTCCATCCACGTCCGTCCAGATAATCGTTTCGCCCGCGCCCAGCGCCGCTCCCAAAATCGTGGCCGAATAGTCCGAGCCTCCGCGCCCGAGCGTGGTCTGCACGCCGTCAAGAGTGGCCGCGATGAATCCGGTGACCACCGGCACGACGCCGTCGTTCAGCATCGGCCGCAGCTGCGCTTCCGCGCGCTTGCGCGTCTGCGCCATCAAAGGCTCGGCGCGCCCGTGATGCGCATCGGTAACAATAATGTCCGTGGCAGATACCGGCTCGCTCTGCAATCCCAGAGCAGCGATTGCTCCCGCCACGAGCGGCGCCGAGAGCCGCTCGCCAATTCCGGAGATTGCGTCGAGCGCCCGCGGCGTCAACTCCCGCAGAAGCGCAGTCCCGCGCAACAATCGCTCCAGTTCCTCAAAAGCCTCCGCGCATCCCGCCGATATCGCCTTGCGCCGTTTCGCGTCTTTGACCAAACCATTTGCAGCCGCATCGTGCTGCTCGCGCAGCTCCTCCACCAATCCCCGCAGATTCTCTTCCTCGCCGGCCTCCGCTTGCCGCGCGCCCTCGATCAGCCGGTTCGTCACTCCGCTCATCGCCGAGACCACGACCACCACTGGCCGCTCGGCCGCTGCCGCCTTCACAATCTCAGCCGCGCGGCGGATGCAGCTCGCATCCCCCACCGAAGTTCCTCCGAATTTCATCACGCAAAGCGCAGCCTTCATCTGCTGCAACCTCGCCGCATTTGAAATCGCGATTCAATCATTTGAAAATATTCCCCCGCACTCAATTGAGTGGCCTCGCAGTATAATCCCGCCGCACAAATGAACCGAAAGCCTCAACCGCCGCCGCAATCCATTGGTCCCGATCGCGAGCTTCAAATCTACCAGCAGCGCCTCACCGGCGGAAAGCCGTCAGTTCCAATCCCGGTCGCCGCTCTCGAGCAAAAAGCAAAAGAGTGCCTCTCCGCAGAAGCTTACGGCTACGTTGCCGGAGGCGCCGGCGGCGAACGCACCATGCAGGCGAATCTCGAAGCCTTCAACCGCTGGCGCATCGTCCCGCAAATGCTCCGCGATGTTTCCGCGCGCGATCTCAGCGTAAAAATTCTTGGCACAAAGCTGCCGTATCCAGTAATCCTCGCTCCGGTCGGCGTGCAAGGCATCATTCGCCCGGAAGCCGAACTTGCCAGCGGCCGTGCCGCGGCCTCGCTGGGCCTACCGTTCGTGCTCAGCACTGTCTCGAGTCATTCCATCGAGAAAGTTGCCGAAGCGATGGGCAATGGCCCGCGCTGGTTTCAGTTGTACTGGGGCAAGGATCACGAATTGGCCGCCAGCATGGTGCAGCGCGCCGAACGCGCCGGCTACTCCGCCATCGTCGTCACGCTCGACACGCGTTACCTGGCCTGGCGCGAGCGCGATCTTCATAACGGCTATCTACCGTTCCTCCTCGGTGAAGGCCTCGCCAATTACGTCAGCGATCCAGTCTTCCGCGCGCAGCTAGCCCAGCCGCCGGAAGCGAATCCCATCGACGTCGTGCGCCTGTGGGGAAGGGATTTTTCGAATCCCGCGCTCACGTGGCGCGATCTCGCGTTTCTTCGCCGCCGCACGCGCCTGCCGATTCTGCTGAAAGGGATCCTCGATCCCGCCGACGCCGCGAAAGCCCTCGCAGCCAAAGTTGACGGCATCATCGTTTCGAATCACGGCGGCCGCCAGGTGGACGGCGCTATCGGGGCCTTCGACGCGCTCTCCGCAGTCGTGCGCAAAGTGAAAGGCCGCGTTCCGGTGCTTTTCGATAGCGGCATCCGCTGGGGCGCCGACGCCTTCAAAGCTCTTGCCCTCGGCGCCGATGCCATCATGCTCGGCAGGCTCTATCTCTGGGGACTCGCCATCGCAGGCGAGCAAGGCGTCCGCGAGACGGTGCAGAATTTCCTGGCCGACCTCGATCTAACCTTCGCTCTCAGTGGATACACTGCCTGCAATCAGCTCCGCCCGTCCGCCCTTGTAAGGGCGCCAAACGATCGCAAAATTTAATGCGCTGAAACAATGAGAGAGTGAGCTAACCCACGGGGCCCGCGGTCTCATCAACTATGAGCGCACTCCGAATCCGAACATTGCCCGCTTACGGAAATTCTTCTGAGAACGCACAGCCGTGTCGAAACAGTCTCCCTCAAACTATAGCGCAGGCTACCTTTCGGGCTGTGCCCGCGTCTAAGTGGAGTATCTAGGGGAGCTGATCCTGGTTCGTTTCTCCTGCACGTTGTCGCTGGTTCTCATGATCAGTCTGATGCAGCCCAGCTCCCAAGGTCTTGCGCGGAAGACTTCCGGCAGAGGTCTGCCGGTGGATGTTTCGCTCATCTAGACGGGAAGTACGGCTTCGTGGAAATTCCACCAAGCCGGCTCAGGCTAGAACAGCGAAATTGAGTTCAGCAGTCGAGACGCCATACCGCCTCGGGGCAGCGGTCGCTTCGCCGTGAACAAGTAGGCGAATATCGCGGAAGCGTGTCTGCTCAGGAGCGGGTACCAAAGTGAATGACGAACCGGAAGACCGCGCATCACTCCTCTCGGAATCTCCCTCGATTCACGACGCTCCAGCGAGCGATCTGCAAGCTTGCTCGGGATGTTATCGCTTCGAGAGCTTCGAAATTGACGGCGTGCGGCGCGAGTTGCGCCGCCATGGACTGAAAATTCATCTGAAGGGCCGGCCGTTTACATTGTTGAAGGTCCTGGTCGAAAGCCAGGGCCGAGTGGTCACGCGCGAGGAGCTTCGCGGCCATCTCTGGTCTTCCGACACGCACGTCGATTTCGACGCCAATCTCACCACGGCGTTCTACAAAGTTAGAAAAGCGCTGGGCGACTCATCAAAAGGTTCCCGGTTCATCGAGACAATTCCCGGTCTTGGCTATCGCTTCATCGAACCGATTTTGCCGATCAAGACCGAGACAGACTCAATTCCGCAACCAGCCGCTACGAACGGCGTCGCTTCTATTTCGCCCGCGTCACCGGAAACATCTTCACGATCGCGCCGGCTCTCCACTGCAGGGCGCCGCCTCATCTCCTTGTCCATCGCCGCTCTCGCGCTCCTGATAATTGCCCGCGCCGGGTACATCACCGCTCAATCGTCCGGCGCCACGCCGCCTGAACCGGTTCGGCTGCTGGTTCTTCCGTTCGTGGATACCACCGGAAATGCGGCGGACGAGCATTTCTCCGACGGTTTGAACGATGAGCTGATCACCGATTTGACGCGCCAACACGGCTCGGAAATCAGCGTCATCGCGCAGACCACGGCGATGAGTTACAAGCACGCGGACAAGAGCGTCCAGGAAATCGCCCGAGAGCTCAAAGTAAGTTACGTCGTAGAGGGAGACGTTCAACGAGATGACGGCCGCGTGCACATTTCCGCGCGCCTGGTTCGCGCCGCAGATCAATCGGAAATCTGGGCCGACTCGTACGATCGGCCATTCGGCGACTCGTTGGATATTGAGTCCGAGTTAGCCAGCCGAATCGGCGACGCCTTGTCTGCCAAAGTGATTCCCACTCTTCCCGCGACAGGTCAACGCGTCTTGACCTCAAAGTCGTACGGATACTATTTGAAGCGCTTGCTGATGATGCGCTGAACTGAGAACGCAGCGCGGTCGCTGAGTGCCCTCAAACCTATTACGAATAATCATAGACATGTTCTGAAATCTATCTTCGTCCCGAAATTGCCTGTAAACACCCCCCTAAATCTGTCCTTCAGAAGAATTCAGATAGTGCCGCAAGTCCTTAAAAATAAGCGGTTCGCGGATTCTGGCACGATTTATACCGAATAAGCCGCGATTCACGCCCTCCAACATGAAAATTGCACATACCTCCGCACGCTCGCGCCATAGGCGCATGCCGCTGGATTGCGAATGCGAACGCTGTTCTTCAAATGGAGGGTTAGATGAATTGTAAACGCATGATCGGTGTGCTCCTTGCGATCGTGCTGGCGGTCCTCATCCTGGGTCCGTCGGGCTACGCGCAAACGACACAATCGACAGGCAGCATTCAAGGGACGGTGACGGATCCTCAGGGCGCGGTCGTTCCCGACGCGAAAATTACCGTGACGAGCAAAGGAACCGGGCAGAGTTCTCCGGTGCCGATCAGTTCGTCCGGCACTTACACTACCGGGCAACTCAGCCCGGGAACTTACGTCGTGCGCGTGGAAGCTTCCGGCTTCCAGACCGCGCAAGTAACCATCGACGTGCAAGTCGGCGTAGTTACCCCGAACAACGTGAAGCTGGCCTTGGGCTCCTCGACCACCGTAGTTGAAGTGACCAGCGAAGAAACGCACGTCAATACGGATCAGGCCACCATTCAAGGTGTTCTGACCGGCGAACAAATCGATAACCTGCCCGTGAATGGCCGGAACTTCCTGGACTTGGCGCAGCTCGAACCCGGCGTGCAGATTCAGGACGGGTCAACATTCGACCCCACGAAGAACGGCTACTCCTCGGTCTCCTTCGGCGGGCGATTTGGCCGCGCGGCGCGCATTGAAGTCGATGGCGTCGACATCAGCGACGAAAACGTGGGCACCACGACGCAGAACATTCCACAGAGCGCCATCGCCGAGTTCCAAGTCGAGGGATCGTCGCTCGATCTGAGCACGGAGATCAGCGGAACTGGCGCCATCAACGTGGCCACGCGCTCCGGAACCAATTCCATCCACGGCGAAGGTTTCTACGACTTCCGCAACGACCAGCTCGCCGCGCGTTTTGCGCCGGCAGCTCTGCCTTTCTCGCGCAAGCAATATGGCGTGAGATTGGGTGGACCAATCATCAAGGACAAATTGTTCTTCTTCGGAGACTGGGAACGCACCCAGCAGGCAGAAGCGGACCCAGTGACACTGGGAGCGCCGTTCAATGCGCTCACGGGCAGCTTCGCCTCACCGTTCCGGGACAATGAATACCTGGGGCGTCTCGACTACGTGGTGAAGAACAACTGGCGCGTGTTCGCCCGCTTTAATTACGAAAACAATTTCACCAATCGCTTGTTCGCCCCGGATGTCTATCAACCGTTCGGCAACGGCGATCACACCAAAGTCTATGCCGTGGGAACCGACTTCAATACCGGCGCGTTCTCGCACAGCATCCGCTTCGGTTACACGAAATTCCACAACATCATCGGCGACGGAAGCACGTTGCTCCCCACTTCGCAAGATTTGATCCCCGGCCTTGCCATCAACATCGGCAACGACCTGATTTGCCTCTCTGGAATCGACAATTTCTGCTCCGGCCCGAACTTCCTGGCGCCGCAGCAAACCTATCAGAGCGACAAGCAGGTTAAATACGACGGCAGCAGAATTCTCGGCGCGCATATCCTGCGTTACGGTGCCGCGTTCAATCGCCTGCTCGGCGGAGGATTCGCTTCGTTTGTGGGCACGGGCCCGGAGGTAAATGCCACATTGTCCCAGGTCGCGCCCGGCGGTGATCCTTCGAACCCGCTCGATTACCTGGCCGACACGGTCTTGCTGGGAAATGGTTTCGGCTTTGCTTCTGAAATTCCGCAGTTCAACCTGCCCGCCGGCGGTCTTTCCGATTCACGATTCGAACTGTACTTCGGAGATTCGTGGAAGCTGTGGCGGAGATTCACGCTCAATTACGGCTTGCGCTACACGCGTGATACCGGCCGTTCCGACGCGGACTTGAAGGGAATTCCGCAGTATGCCGCGTTTGATAACCAGTTTATCGGAGGCTTCGAGAATCCAGTAAGTCAGCCGGATAAAGAGTTCGGCCCCAGCCTCGGGTTTGCATGGGATCCCAAGGGCGACGGCAAAACCGTAATCCGCGCGGGCGGTGGGCTCTACTGGGACAACTCAGTCTGGAACAACGTTCTATTCGATCGATCCGTTCGTTTGCAATCGGGCTTTTTCCTGTCCAACCCCGAGGCTTGCGCCAGCGGCAATGCGGTGCCGGTAGCGTTGTCGCCGACACTCGCCACTTTCTGCGGCCAGCCGATCGGAACGGTCGGACCTGAAATCGTCGCATTCCAGCAGGCCTACCAGGCCGCGATCAAGGCCGCCGGGCCGCAGGCCAATCCCAACTTCATTGGCACTGCACTGGCTGCCGGGACCGCGACCGGAACGGCTCCGCTTTATCCGGGATACAAGTCGCCGCGCACATGGCAAATGAACGTGGGTGTTGCTCGCGAACTTCATCCTGGCACCGTGCTGAGCGTGGACTATGTGCGCTCCGTCGGTCTGCACTCGCTTCTCGACTACGACACCAATCACATCGGTGACGCTCGTTTCTTGAACGTCGCAAACGCTCAAAACGCCATGTCCGCCACCGATGCTCACTTTGGTTGCGGTACGGGCTTCGACGCAGCTTCGGTTAATTGCGCCATCTCCAAGGGAGCTCAGATCGGGGATTTTGCCAGCAACGGTATGGATTCAAGCCTCGCAATCACAAACGGCTTCCCGTGCCCAACGTGCGCTTTTGCGGGTGTGAATCCAAACGTCGGCATGAACCAGGTGTTTTTCCCCATCGGCCGCTCCGTTTATAGCGGCCTCCAAGTCGGCTTGAAGTCCACGATGAAGCATCCAATGCCGGGCGTGCGCAACATGAACATGCAGGTCGGCTACGCCCTCGCGCGCTACAAGGCGACGGCTTTGGACACTGATTTCATCACTGGTGCGACCGATTTCGATAACCCCAACAAGTTTTTCGGTCCCAATGGGCTCGATCGAACGCACCAACTGACAGTCGGCACGGTCATGGATCTCCCCGGTGCGCTGCGCTTCAGTACGCTCACGCACTGGGCCACGGCTCTGCCGGCAACTCTGACGCTGCCATCGGGCAGCATTTTCACCAATGACATCATCGGTGATGGCTCATTCGGTGGAAACACCAATGCTCGCCCCGGCGATCCTCTGCCGGGAACGAACCTCGGTTCGTTCGGCCGCAGCATCAAGGTCGGCGATCTCAACAAGATCATCAGCAACTTCAACACGAACGTCGCCGGCGGCCTTACCCCCGCGGGCCAGGCGCTGGTGAGTGCGGGCTTGTTCACGCAGGGCCAACTGACTGCGCTGGGCGCCGTAATTCCCACCATCCCTCTGGCACCTCCGGGACAGGTTGGGCTTTCGCCGCTTTACACTACGGACCTTCACCTGTCATGGCGCTTGCAGCCGAGCAAGATCTGGCACGGTCTTTCAGAGCAATTCGTGATCTCGCCAGAAGCGGCCATCTATAACGTCTTCAATCGCCAGAACTGGGATCCTGCCGGCAACACGCTGAGAGGCATCCTGGATGGCTCGGAAGGCTCGTTGGACGGCACGACGGCTCACGGCGCAACACCTCGCACCAACCTGGTCACCCTCGGGTCCGGCACCTTCGGTTACGGGGCGCCGCGCCAGGCTGAGTTTGGGGTGAAGGTATCGTTCTAACTAACTGAACTGGGGTACGTCTAAACGTTCGACGTGGGGGAGATGGCTGCGCCAGCGCGCTCCATCTCCCCCAGTCGTTTTTCGTAAATGATGAACGGGGCGGCGGACAGATTGTCCGTCTAATGCAGCGCGAGGCGATCCCGGCTTGCCGGCGGTCGTCGATTCGACGCATGGCCGTCTCGAATATCAGCGGAGTACTGTCCATCGCTCTGGAAGTGGAAGAGCGTCTGCGCGGATTGCCGCGCACTTCCATGGCCACCGTCAGGCAGCTTCGCAAGGAATACTCTGCACGCCTTGCCGACGCGCCTTCGTTTGTTCTCCTCGAACTGGCGGCGCTGCTGCTATTCCAGCCGGGCCTGAAGTTTCGCCTCTTCGCCTACGAACTCATCGGGTGTCACGAAGGTGCGCTGTTCTCGCTGCGTCCCGATGATCTCAGTCGATTGGGAGCCGGCATCGATAGCCGCGCTTCCGCCGATGCCTTTGCTCTGGCAATCGTCGGCCCACTTTGGCGAGAACGGCGCATTCCGGACGAAATGATTTACGGATGGGCGCGGTCAGGTTCCCGGTGGTGGAAACGCATCGCTGTTGTCAGCGCGAGCAGTCTCGTCAAGTGCAATGCCAAACGACCGCACCTGGATGTGCGTAGCCTAAAAATTCTCAAGATTGCGCTCACGGATCGTAATTCCGATGTCGTGTCCGGCTTGGTGTCCGCTCTCCGCCCGTCGCTTCGCTCCAACTTTCACGCCGTTCAATCGTTCCTGGAAGCCTTGGAAATCGCAAATCACCCTGCTCTCAGGCGCCTGCGTCGGCGCCGGCGAGCAGCAACCCTAGCCGAGCCTCCGTCCGAAGAGCCCGAGCCGCTTCTCGCGACCACAGCGTAAGTAGCCCGTCCCCGAACGTTCCCCGCTCAGTTCATTTCAATTCATTCTGGAGATGGTTGCGAATTCCGTACGGGATGGGTGATCTCGGACCGCCAAGGCAAACTTCCCCGGCGAGAAGTGTGTCGCACTCCGCAAATTAAGGAGCTATCGAGCCTGCAACTAAGGCGCAGTCTGAACAGCCGCCGTTGGAGAATCCGCATCTGTTGCCGGAGCAGCTTCGACGCTGTTCACCGGCATCATGCCCGCCGAGTCGTTGTCGAAATTTGCGCCCGAATCAGGATAGGCATACGAATCCGGATAATAGTCGTTGTAGGTGGAATCTCCGTAACCGTAGGGTGATCCATAAGTCGCGCCGCCATACGGCCCATAGTAATCGTAGCTGGGCCAGCCCCAATTCGGCTCATACCAGTAAGGAGGAGCCCACAAGCCGCCCCATCCCCACCACGGATTCCATAGCCACGGATCCCAGCCCCAACCGAACCCCAGGCCCCATCCGAATCCGCCCCAGCCAAAGCCAAATCCGCAGCCCCAGCATCCGCCGCCGAACCCGAATCCACGCCCGCGGAAACCGAAGCCACGGTCGCCGAATCCACGCCCGCCAAATCCGCGGCCGCCAGAGCCAAGCCCCCACGCGGCGGAACCGAATCCACTTGCACCCCGCCCCGCTCCGAAGCGATTCCCGAGAAGAGAGACGGAACCAAACCGCGAACCTGAAGATGGCAAGGTCCCGAAGCGGCCGCCAAGAGTCGTGCCGCCGAATCGCGATCCGCCAAACGAGGAAGCACCGGATCCTGACCGGCCCAACGCCGAGCCGCCAAAGCGATTGCCCTCAAAATTCGACATCGCCCGCGAAGGCGAAATCGCCGACGACCGCGAGCCGATCGATCCGCGGCTGAATGAACTCATCCGCGCGTTGCCGGCTCCAGCCGAGCGGCCCAAGCCGCTCGCGGATCCGAGCGAATGAAAACTCCCCGAACTTCCGGCGCCCGCGCCGCGCCCGCCGCCGAATGAATTCCACGATCCATTCGCTGCACCGGCACCCCGCCCCAATCCAGCTCCGGGCGATCCGCCGAAATTTCTACCTGCAAAGGATTGCGATGCGCCGCCCGCGCGATTGCCGAACGAATGCCATTGCCCGTCCGCTGCGCCATAATTCCGCGCGCCGGAAGTGGGCGAAACTCGACCTCGTCCTCCGTTCATTCCATTGAAGCCGTTGGAGCGCGCCCCGCCGTTTCCAAACGAACCGCTCGGACGCGAAGCCATTCCACGCGAGCCGCCGGATGAGCCGCCGCGAAAACTAGGCGCCCCTGATCGTCCGCCGCCAAACGAGCGTCCACCGCCCGAGCCGCCGCGGAAACCGCCGCCACCGTGGAAACTGCCACCGCCGCGGGAGCTACCGCCTCCGTGAAATCCGCCGCCACCACCCCCGTGGAATCCTCCACCGCCGCCACCGCCGTGGGACCCGCCGCCCCCGCCGCCATGGCCGCCGCCATGCTGCGCGAACGCAGGCGCAGGCGCAAAAATGAAAAGCAACGTTGCCGCTGAAAGGATTGAAAAATTGCGGAAGGAATATTTGCTCATCGCAGCCTCCTAATGGCTCGGTGGCGCGAGACGCCGGTATCGTCCCACTCGTCGCGAGTACTCTACCTCATTAGACGCTCAATGCAATGCCAGAGTTGCGCTACCTTCGCGGCACTACATGTCCGGCGTCATCTCGCCCGCATAGTTCTGCGCAGGCGTTGAGCCGATTCGGAGACTGTTAGTGGAAGAATCTTACCGAGCAACCGGGATTTAGGCGTGGCTGGCGCTACCGACTTCCCTGCGATGCAAGCTTCCTCGGTCGTAGGGGCGCGGCTTGCTGCGCCCGCCCGGCGTAAAGCCGACTACACCGCCTGCCATTCACCACCGCGCGACCCAATCCGACAGTTTCCGCGTCCCATCGATCTCGTGGACAATCACGATCTCAACAAAGCCGGTGGCGGCATGAGCCGCGCGGAATTCAACCGCAAACATCAAAATGGCGCCTGGCTCGTGTAGGTCCTTGCTCCACTCCGCCCCATCGTCTCTGAACGCGCACGACAGCGGACTCTGAAGTTCGGGCCTACACGAGCCGGCACAGATGGCGGCTTTCGCCGCAACTCGTGGAATCCTCTCCGCGCTACTTATTTTGCTCGCAGCTCTCGCTGACCATCTTCAGGTTTGTAACCCGCAGGCGATTCTGTGGCGCAGAATCGCCGGCAGCTTTGTTGTCGTCCTTGGATTTCTGGGGGATGGTGCCGCTGATCGTAACCGTATGGCCAACGTGCGGACCGAGTTGCACCGTCTTGCTACGCAGATTCCAGAGCTTGCCGTTTTCATCGGTCAGCGTGAAAGTGTTTGCGTTCGAGCCTTTTTGCAGACAGCCGGTGACCATCTGCGTCGAGTCGCTGGCATTGTCCTGCGCGTGGGTGATTGCGGGTGACGCCATCACGCCCATCGCAGCCATCGCCACAACTCCCATCGCTAGCTTCATCTCCATGACTTTCCTCCCTTCCCCAGTACTTCGCGAAGCGCGGTGCCCGCTGGCGCAAGCCGCGGGCCTCTTAGCCTTCTGCGGCAGATTGAACTTATTCGCGGCGCGTAGCTATCGGGATGTTTCTGTACGCCCGGGCGCGTGTTGCGGTAAGGGGCGAAAGCCCCGGCGCTACGAGGCAGGCACTAGTCAGTCCACAACCTGGGCCTCGATAATTTGATTTCTGACTGAGTAGCGCTCCAGGACTCTTAGCACGTAGAACCTCCTACCTAGTAACCCCTACTGTCATACCCAGCATCGTGTAAAAAATTCAGACGCTTGCCTAATGCCGTCTGCCGGAGTTTTCGCGCCATTCTCGCTCGTAAGTCTCCTGTATCGAGGCGATTCCGAAAAATTTTCCACAGGCGCACGAAATTGGCGCGCAGTGTGCATCGTCACAGTCGTGGACGCGATACCCAGAGAGCGTGCCCTTGCGGTTTTCAACTCCCAGCCCGCCTATTCCATCTCACGTTCGAGCGTTCCGGCTGCACGAGCCTCGCAGCTCGCCGCGTTCCCGAGCGGCAGCCATAGTCAATAGCTCCAACAACGACCGTGCTGTTCACAGCGAGCACACTCGTTGGCCCGCCCATTTCATTGGAGGTGAACGATGGAAGCAATGCGCGTGCTGGTTGCGGATGACCACGAAGTTGTCAGAAGGGGCATCTGTTCGTTAATTGAAGGGCAGCCGGGTTGGAAGGTCGCGGCCGAAGCCGCGGATGGCCGCGAAGCCGTCGAAAAAACGAAGGAATTGAAACCTGATTTAACGGTGATGGATATCAGCATGCCTTCGATGAACGGTCTCGAGGCCACACGCCAGATCATGAAAGACTGCCCGGAATCGAAGGTCCTGGTCTTGACCGTGCACGACTCGGATCCTCTGATTCGCGAAGTGCTGGATGCGGGAGCCCGAGGATACGTGCTAAAAGCGGACGCGGGCCGCGATCTCGTCGCCGCACTCGAAGCGCTGCGCCGCAACAAGACGTTCTTCACCGCAAAAGTCGCGCAGACGGTGCTAGACGGCTATCTGAAGCGCGATTTCGAGCCCGCCGAGGTGAATACGCGCAAGGGCCGTCTGACGCCGCGCCAGCGCGAGATTGTACAGCTCCTCGCGGAAGGAAAAAGCAGCAAGGAAGTGGCGGTGGAGCTCGGAATCAGCGTGAAAACCGCCGAGACTCACCGCGCGAACATCATGCGCCGGCTCGATTGCCATTCCGTCAGCGAGCTGGTCCGCTACGCCATTAGAAATCAGATCATCGAAGCCTGACCCCGCGGCAGCCTGGCGCCGCTGGATACCCTGAAGCGTCAAAAAAGTCGACTTAGTGGGGTCAACCAGGCTGACCCCAATTGCCCTGGGCTCCGTTCCCATATACCTAGTAATTGGCTGCTCCGTAAGGGTTTCCGGGTATTTCCTCGCGCGGCATGATGCTGTTACCTAGTGTGCGAACGACGGCTACACCAAACCTCGGAGGAACAAATGAACTGGGACCAACTGGAAGGGAAGTGGAAGCAAGCGACTGGAAAGGTCAAAGAAAAGTGGGGAAAACTGACCGACAGTGATCTCGATGTGATTCGCGGGCAGCGCGATCAGCTCGTTGGCAAGATTCAGGAGCGCTACGGCATCGCCAAGGAAGTGGCCCAGAAACAGGCCGAGGAATTCGTAAAGGCTCTGAATCTTGGCGACTCGACCGAGTCGATCCGCGCAACGCGCGAGGATGATTCGCGTGCAGCGGATACGGCCACCGGCCGGCCGGAGAAAAGTCAAAAAGTAGGGCACTCATAAAACGTAGTGCTTCCGATCCCACGCGTGGCAGCGGCACAGCGGGCCAAATCATAAACCGAGCGCTCACTCCGGGCTACATGCCCGGGGTGAGACGCCGGAACTGAGGTGCAAAGTGAGTGAAGCGGTGACTTGCTGGTCGAATTTCCGAAATACGAATCTGCATGGCTCTGCGATGCCCGGCAGCCTCCGGCGGCGGGGGCGGCCGCAGGGATCCTCGGCAGCGCCGGCGAGCGATAAAGCGGGAGTCGAATTCGATAGCCTGGTGAAGCACTGCAACCAGCGCGTCTATCGCCTCGCCTTGCGCGTCACCAGGAATCACCAGGATGCCGAAGACGCGCGGCAGGAAACGTTTCTCAAAGCCTATCGCCACCTCGACCAATTCGAGGGCCGCTCGCGTTTCACCACCTGGATTTCGCGCATCGCCATCAACGAAGGCCTGATGAACCTGCGCAAACGCAACGACAGCCGCCGCGTTCCGTTGGACGAGATCGCCGACAGCGCCGTCGAGAGCAACACTCTGCTGCAGATACGCCGTCCGGCGGAAAATCCAGAGACCAGCTTCACGCGCCGCCAGTTGCGCGGCGCTCTCAACGCCGCGATCGCCAGCCTGCGTCCGCTCTATCGCGATGTTTTCGTTCTGCGCACCGTCGAAGAACTCTCGACTTCCGAGACGGCGAAGGCCCTGGGCTTAACAGTCAGCACGGTAAAAACGCGGCTCCGCCGCGCCCGCATGGAGCTGCGCGCCTATCTAGAATCCTGCGGCGAAATCGTTCAATGCGCAGGAGCGTTAGCGGCCGCAGGAAGCTCAGAAGTATCTTCGGCAGCGTGAGTCCTTCGGCCCACGCCGTTGGTTTTGCCGTTGTAGGGGACGGCCGATTTCGCCCTCCCGCGACGCCCGCCGTGGGCGTCCCCACGCGCGAACTCTGCGCGGCCTTCGAATTTTCTTCGCTTCGGAACTTGCTCTAACCGAAACAAGGGTTCAATTAAAATTTCCGTAAGTCGAACAAAACAAACGACGGATTTTTTTTCTAACCGAAACAAAATTCAAAGGTGCGCGGAAGCGTTTTGCTCGCGGTGTGCGATCGGGTTTTTCCGGACAGGCCAAACCACAACCCACAGCCAACCCGGGGGCGTGGTGAACCCGCCCCCCTACGTTCTCGATGGCGAAAAACATCGTTTTTCACGCGATTAGAAATCGGCTCCGTCGTTTGTTTTCTTCAATTTAGGGCGTTTTCTAATAATTTTGCACGCGATTAGCCTTTTATTCGCCTTTCTCTAAGACGCACCGCAGAGACGCTGAGGGCGCGGAGTAGTTCCCGAAACGGGAAATGCTGCCGCTGCCGGCGTTTGTGCCGGGAATTTTCATTTGCTCCTCTAAATAATTTGGCCCGGCGCCCTTCCCGCCATCGCAGGATCAGGGTAAACACGCGGGCAGCTTAGATGGGCCGCCCTCGCGCCGGAATTGCGAGTACCTGCGTGATAATTGTCAGATCATATTTACGAGGTGTCAATGGTACGGATGGGCTAGAACTAACCGGAGGGGAAGAGGCGTCAAAGGCGGGGCCGAAATCCCCACCCTCACAAACCGAGGATGGGGCACCCGACGGCAAACCTCCGGAAAAAGCCTGCGCCACCCGCCTACATCGATCTCCTCTAAACGGCGCGCCCCGGCTCGCGGGCCGGGACGCATCCTGCCTGACTTGCCCGATACTGGCTCCGCTGCTCGAAAGGGCAGCGGGGCCAGACCTCAATTCCGATAGGACGTTCTGTGATCGCAGTTCGAGAACTCGGAGATTCAGGGCGAGGAGAAACGGTCCGCGGCGCGGAAAAGTCAGGCGCGAACTCGAACCAGCATGGAAACCGGAAATCGATCCGCGGCAGGATACTGGAAGTGGCCGGGGCGAGTGGATTTGATCCACCGACCTCCTGGTCGTAGAAATTGTTTGCACGAGCGTGACGAATTCTCTTTCGTTTGATTTGGGTCGTTACTGCAATAGAATTTGGGCGTACTGAGGCCTCCCACCCAGGGAGGGTGTGATGCGAATCTGCTTCGCGACCGTCCGACCGATCCGTTTCTTGCAGTTGTGTTTATCGATCATTCTGTTCTTGTCCCTGGCTCCGCGTGTGCTGCGTGCGCAAACAGGAGAGGCGTGCGCGCCATCGCCGGCGGTCAAGGCGGCTCTCGACGCGTTGCCCGCGCAAACTCCGGCTGACACTGACTGGGAATTCGGCGAGAAGCGGCTCACCACTATTCAAGGGCTGCTCCAGCGCTACCCCAGCGACGTTTTCGTCCAGCGGCGATACATCACCGCGATGGCTCGTCAATTCGAATCAGAAAAGGCAATCGCCGAATACAAAGCCCGCCACGAGCAAAGTCCGGACGACGCGCACGTGGACTATCTCTATGGGCTCGCGTTGCTGGGCAGACAATCAACCGAGTCCATCAAGCTTTTTGACGCCGCTCTCCAAAAAGATCCCAACTTTCCCTGGCCGCACCTCGCGCTGGCGCAGATCTATGCCGCTCCGGTGTTTCTCGATAAGGAGAAGAGCCTTGCTCACGTTAGAGCTCTCCTCGATGCGTGCCCCGCTTCGTTCGAAGGCTACGAAGCGCTTTCTTCCGTCGATGACAAAGCACTGATCGCACGGAGCGCCTCAAGGCTTCGCGTGCTGATCCAATCTCGCGCCGATTCCGATGCAATCGGAGCCTACCGAACTCTGTGGTCGCTCGAGTTCAAGGCTCATCCTCCATCGGAATACGACCAATTGCGCAAGCAGGTTGTACAGGATCTATATCGCATCCGCGCGCTCAATCTGGCAGACGACCGCAAGTGGTACGGGACGCTTGAGGACGGCTATAAACTCGCGAGCGATCAGAAAGAGTCCGATTGGGCCAAGGAGACGCGCTTAACTCGTTTTCCGGATCCCTGGGAGCTTTCGTCTATGTCGAAGTGGGACGAAGACCATCACTATCCGGGCGAAGATGCTCCTGCAGACGCGAAGCACGCTTACTATACGGAACGCCTCGCCCAGACCAGTGCCTGGATCAAGGAGCGTCCCAATCTGACGTTTCTCCGGTGGGATCGACTCGACACCATGGTTCATGTCGACGCATCACCGGCAGACATCGAGGCAGCCGCGGACGAGGGTCTCAAAGTCGCTGTCAAGAATGCCGGCCCACGCGGTCCGAGCTCGGACGACTATTTCTCGATAGCAAAAAGCCTCTCAAAGAAGCATCTCCAGCCCGAGCGAGTGGTCGATCTGGTGCAAAAGGGGCTGGTGAAATTCGAAGTTGAGGCCAAGGAGTTCTTTTACGACGTCGATGCTACAAAGGATTTTGTGGCCGAGATCGGCTTCTATCGGAATTACCAACGTCTCGACGCGCTCGGATACCAGACTGACGCCTTTCTTCAACTCAAGCAAACTGAAAAGGCGAACGCCAAGCTTTCGGAGACCGACCAGCGACTCCAGGATCTGAACTCTCTTGCCAGCGACAAGCAGGACCGCAAGAAACTCTATTCCATCCAGTTGGCTGCGTACTGGGGACGCATGGGCCGTTTGGCCGAGATGCGTGCCCGCAAGCTCGATGCCATGGCTTTTTATGAAAACGCTTTGCTCACGCGGCTCGATGCGCAGCAGAAACCCGAAGCCGGCGTGAAGGACGAACTGGCCGATGACGCGCAGCGTGTCTGGACCAGCCTCGGCGGGACGGCGGAAGGCTGGCAGCTTTGGTACGCCCGGCGCGCCGACGCTCTTGCGGATCTTCCCTCGCTCACCTGGCAAGTTACCAACGAGCCTCTGCCGGCTTTCGAGCTTGCGGACCTCAACGGTAAGACTTGGAACTTAGAGTCCTTGAAGGGCAAGCTAACATTCTTGAACTTCTGGGCGGTCTGGTGACACTTCTGCCGCGAGGAGTTGCCTCGCATGCAGAAACTGATCGAGAAATACAAGGACAGCCCCGACGTTCAGTTCATCACCTTGAACATGGATGACAATCCGGGCCTTATCGAACCTTTCATGAAAGAGCATCATTTCTCGTTCACCGTGTTGCCGGCTTACAACTACGTTACCGACACGCTGAAGGTCGAGGAAATCCCGCAAAACTGGATCATCGATTCCCGGGGCGTCATATGCCTGAAAGGATCCGGTTACGACCGCACCGAAAAGTGGGAAGCCGGCATGACCGAAGCGATCGAGAAGCACAGGCCTGAATCACGCCCATCGGCCGCGGGGGACTCGTCGATGCCGTAAGCCCTGCGGGGACTTATAAGGAACAACCGCATTGGAAACCGGTTCATTCACCGCATCGAAGTACGAAATGCAAGTCATGACCGGCTGAATTGGTGCGTGTCGCCGAAAAATTGACGCGCTGCGCGATGTAGTGGGACCCGTGTGGTAAAAAGCGCTGTGAGGAAAGATTGCGCGATGAGCGGCGTTGGGTAGCCGTAAAGGAAACAGATGCTGATTACCAGCCCCTGACCATGATATTGATTATTCTTTCCCTCGTGGCCGCCCTCATTGCGAGGTATGCTTTCGCCGTCGCTGCTCGCTCTCCCTCATCATTTCTTTTATGTCCGCCGCTGGACGTATCTCGATTGTTCCGCACTGCAACTTCACTCCTGGGCATTGGGAAATGAGCTGAATGGCGTGATTCAGATCGCGCGCTTCGAGCACCTGAATTCCACCCAATTGCTCCTTCGTTTCCGCGTACGGACCGTCTGTCACTGCCACCTTTCCGTTCTTCCAACACACGGTCACCGCCGTGTTGGCGGGCTGAAGAGGTTCCTCAGCGAGCAAATGTCCGTTCTTCCGCAATTCGTCGTTGTAGCTAAAACACTCGTCCAGAACGGTGTTGCACTCGTTCTCGGACATGTTTTCGAATTTGCCGGGCTCGAGATAGCCCAAACAGATGTATTTCATTG
>DAITPO010000009.1:0-44958 GCA_036833535.1 Candidatus Acidiferrales bacterium
AACGGGATGAATAGGATTTTGTAGCGCCGCGGCTTCAGCCGGGCATCTTACGAGCAAGCGTGAAGAAAAAGAGCCACCCGTAACGCGGCGCGATATCGAACAAAAGTCAGTGACTCCGGGAAGCGAGTCCGCACCACGCCGCTGCTATTGGCGAAATATGTGATCGCCGGATGCCGGCGGGGACGCCGGCGCTACCACATCGGGAGCCTTCCATCCGCCGAACCGCAGATAAATCCTCGCAATCCGTGAACTGGGGCAATCCCCCATGGCGAGTTAACTATCGCCCGCCGAAAAAGCCTCTGCCAACTTCAGTTGACATCGCCATCCTCGGCGGCGGGTTCACCGGCCTGGCGGCGGCCGCGCAACTTCGCCGGCTCGATCCCAAGGTATCCGTCGCTGTCTTCGAAGCCGGGCGTATCGGACATGGCGCGAGCGGCCGCACCGGCGGGATCGTCCTCGGTGAAACCGCCGCGGGCGACAAGCCAGGCCTCGGCGACGTCCTGGCCGCGTTCCCCAAAATTCTCGAGACTCTCAAAGTAAGCTGCGATCTCTCGCTCGGCGGCGCGTGGGAAATCGCGCGCCAAGAAGTTCTCGCCGACTCACCGATCGCCTGGCAGGATTCCGGAACCTTGCACGTCGTGAACAGGATTCCGGGCGGTTCGCTCGACCCCGGAAAAATGGTCGCGGGCCTCGCGCGCGCCGCAGTTCGCGCCGGCGCGCTGATCTTTGAGAATCGCCGCGCGGAAAAAGTCGCCTGGAAGTCGCCGGCGGAAATCACCTTCACGAGCGGAAAAATCCGCGCGCAGAAAATTCTCCTGGCCACGAACGCGCTCTCACTCGATCTGGCCGGCTACGCCGAAGAGCAAGCCACGCCGCGCCTCACACTCGCCGCGCTCACAGCACCCGTGCCCGAAAAAACGCTCGCCGCCAGCGGGCTCTGTGAGCGCAAGCCGTTCTACACGGTAGATTTCCCGTATCTCTGGGGCCGCGTGCGCCGCGATCGATCGATTGTTTGGGGCGCAGGACTGGTGGCCGCGCCCGGCTCGCGCGATCTCGAGCGCCTCGACATCGTCTCGGAGGAACCCGCGCGCGCGTTCGCCACGCTAGAGAATCGCGTGCGCCATCTGCATCCCGCGCTGGCGAAAGTAAAGTTCACGCACCGCTGGGGCGGGCCCATTCTGTTCCGCGGAAATTGGACGCCCGTCTTCACCCATCATCCCGCAAGCAAAAACGCCATCGTGCTAGGCGCCTACGCCGGCCACGGCGTGGCCTTATCGGTTTATCTCGGCACCTGGGCCGCCGAAGCACTTCTAGCAAAGCGCGAACTTCCTGGGTGGGGAAAGCTGAAGAGTGCGAAGCCGAGCGGCAAAGACTAGACACCCAATCAATGGGAAGGTTTGGTGGCAGCAGCGCAATTCAAATTGAAATCAATCATGACGTGCATCAACTGCCCGGCGTCTTCAGCCGGAAATTTCCACTCGCCGACCGCATTAGTCGCCGCCGCTCGCAGCAGTGGGTTTCCACTCTCGACATTGAGAAGCGCTGGCGCCCCAGTTGGCCCGATGATACCGGAAACTTTCACGGTGCCGTGCACGCGTGCCACCCGCGCGATCGCCGGATACGGCGGAAGAGTCAATGAATCCGGCCGCGCCGGGTAGACGCTCGTCAATGTAACCACCGGTTTCGCCGGTTCGATCTGTGCAGCTCGGAACAAACCAGAAGGCTTGTCCTTCGTGCGCGGGAACAAGGCATCGTAATCGCCGCTCCGCAACCCATTCGCGATCGAGGGATTCAGAACCGGCTGCGGCACAGCGGCTTCTGGCTCAATGGGAAACATCGGCTTATCCATAGCTCCAGGGCCTAGCGATCGATCGAGGTGCTCTAGCAACTTCATCGTCCAAAACGTGCTTTTGGGAGTGTTAGGATGCGCCAAGAACCAATCCTGCTCCAGGACGTCGAAGTGAATGAGGCGAATTTTTTCGCCGCAACGCACCTGCATCGTCACGCTGGCGCCGCTGAAAACAAGGCAGTGCTTGCAGCGCTTCGATTCGCGGATCAACTCCTTCTCCGGAATCGCGCAGGGATTGGTGGAAGCGAGCATGGATTCGACGGATTCATCGAGCGTGGCCGTCGCCAGTTCGATCTTGGCCGGCCTATAACACTCGTCAGCGGCTGGCGTGAGCATGATTCTCTCAACGGAGCTTCCATTCAAGGCTGGTCGAACGACAAGCACTTCGTAGTAGTTGAACGGCGGCCCGAAATCAAAGAATGTGTTTCGCCCGATCACAAATTCCGTAGGCATCGGCGCAGGCGCCCGCGGATGCTTAGCGCCAAGGTCGCCGCTGGCCAGAATCAACGCGAGGAGCAAGGTACCCGGTCGCACAGCGTCGTGACTCCCCTCTTTCTGAGTTGAACGACACTTCGATGATTTCTTGCATGCAGCGTGCGCGAGGAGTGACTCCCTTGCTACCGATCAATTCACCCGGACGCGCAATTCCTCCGCAAACTTCTCGATGCGATTGAGCGGCACGACGGCGATCTTCTGCTCCTCGAAAAGCCGGGCGACGAACTGGTGCCGCGGATTTTCGCGCGACGGGTCCATCTCGACCACTGCGGTGAATTCGGTCTTCGGCACGCGGGCGCGGATGCATTCGGCGGTGTAGGCCAGCACCTTGGCCTGCGCCGGATCGCGGGCGATGGAGATGGCGTGCAAAAACCCGCGCGTTCCGTTCGTCCGGTAACCGTAATCAATGCGCAGCGGATCGCCCGGCTGCGTGAATTCCTCGGCGCGCACGCCCTTCTCCATCTTCGCGAGCACGCGGTGCCGGCGGAATACGTCGCTCAATTTCGCGCGGATCCACGCGCGCGTATTTTCGAGCAATCCCCCGCGCGCTCCGCGCGGCGGTGAAACGTGCGCTTGATAGAGACGATCGAGTTCCGCGTCGAAATCCTCGGCCAGTACGGCCTTCTGCGGGCTGAACTGCAGCGCGTTCGAGAGCGAATCCTCGAGCCGCCGCAAGTACGCCCCCGCCCCGCCGTTGCCGTCGCCGGCCAGGCGCGCATCGAACTCCGCCGCAAGCCCGCGCAACAGCGCTTCGTCGGCCGCAGGATGCAAACGCCGCACGCGCGCCAATTCCGCATTCTCCTCGATCAAGCGCGCCTGCCGCCGCGGCGTTCCCGCAACAGCGCCATCCTCCAGAATCACGCCGATATTCACCCACTCATCGCGCACCAGGTTCGGCGTGTAGCGGACCACGCGATATACGAACTCCTGCAAATTCTCTTCAGCCATGATTTGCCTCGCCGCAAATTCCGCAGTCACGAATTTAATCCTGCCGATTTTCTCCAAATCTAAACTTCGCCAGCCCCGGTGCTCCTCCCGCGATTCTCCCCGGCCATAAGTCTCCCGAGCCGGAGTCACGTCCAATTGGGAAAGGGATTACGAGAGGATTTCCAGGACGCCCGTATCAGTTCGGGAACCAAGCGCCGGCGCCGCTCGAGCTGCGCCAGCATTTTCTCAAGCGCATCGAGATCGCCCTCATACCACTCCGGCGGAATTTCCCCCGCCGCTTCGCCAATCGCACCGTCGTCCAGTTTCTCGAGGCGCGCGATCCACGGCTCGAACGCGTCCATTCCGCGCACCCGCTCATAGACCATGCCGCGCGCGTAAATCCCGCGCAGCGGCGCGTCCGGAAAATTCCATTCCCCGGCGTTAAAGCAGAATCCGTGGTCGATCATCGTGGCGACATAGCGGGAGCCGCCGGCGCGGGCATTTTCACCCGGCACCGGCAAAGTACCGTGGGGCCCCGGTAAGGGGCCCTGACAGAAGACAGCCTGCCGCCCGTTCGTATTGCAAGTCCACTTGTCGAAAACCAGGATGCCGGCAAAGGCCTCGAGATTCCCCACTTCGCGCAACTGCTCGTCGGGAAGAAAATCGTGGACCACCGTCGCCGCCGGATCGCCCGGAAACCGCGAGCCGAATTGCAATCCCGCCGAGCAGGGTTCCCGTCCCCGCCCCAACTGGATCACCAACTCGTCGGTGCGCTCGATCAGCCCGCGGCGGACTTCGACCGTTTCCGCTCCCGCCACGGGCAATCCCATCTGCGCCGCCAATCTCGAACCGAGCAATTCATTCGCCAGGATCCTGCGCCCCTGCGGGTTGTTCTGGAACTTCACCACGTAGTAGTTATCATCCGCGCAACGCATCAAGCGCGCTTGCGCCCCGCCCCGCATCCGCCGAATCTGCTCCACCGCCAGCGGCATCGCCGCGTATGCTAGCGAGCGTCTCCGCATACGGCAAGCGAAACATGTTCCGTTCGGGAACGTAACGAAGTGAAACACTCCGGCAGATCGGGTGAATCGGTAGGCAGACAAATAGGCGGGCAAACAAAACCGCCGGAGCACTGCGTCGCGCGGCGCTCCGGCGGCCCAAAAATCTCTTCCTTATCGCCGCTTCTTGCCCTTCTTCTTCGCGGCCTTCTTCTTGGCGGCCTTTTTCTTGGCCTTTTTGGCCGGCCGCTTCTTGGCCTTCTTCTTCGCCGCCTTTTTGGCCTTCTTCGGCTTGGCACGAGGAGCCGGCTTCGGGCGTGGCGGCGGAGGCGCCGAGACGCGGCTCGCAGGCGCGGCCGGCTCTTCCTCGACTACAATCTCTTCGACTTCCTCTTCGACCACCTCATCGTGCGGCCCGCCGAGCTCCGCTTCTTCTTCCTCTTCCTCGTAGCGGGGCAGATCCTCGGCGTCGTCGTCGTTCATTTTGGCTCGAAACATTCCGTCCTCCCTCGGGGGCTACCGTCGCAGGCCGCGCTCCCAATTTCCTGGCGTTTAATTATCGGAGTCTTCTAGGTTTGTCAAGGCGCAAGGCGCACTAGCTTGGAGATTTTCTCGAGAAATCCGCAGACCGCGCGGCGGCGATGGTTCGCGGGCCCGGCACAGCCGTCCGACGCCGCCATAGGGGGCTCTAAAGCTATTACTGTCAATAAGTTATGAGAGGTATGAGAGTGGGATCAGGCCGCTCAGTGAGAAGGTTGGACGGTCAGGACATCCCCGGCCTCGAGCGCCCGGCCGTTCAAAACGGGATTCGAATCCTTCAGCGCCTCGACCGTAGTCCCGTATTGCCGCGCGATGGAATAGAGCGTCTCGCCCGGCTTCACATGATGATGAATCTCTTCCGCCGCCGCATCGCCCGGCTGCGACACGCCCTGTACGTGTCCCGAAGTCCCCGTCGTCGATGCCGCCGGCGTCTTGCTTTTCGGATGCGCCGTCGGCGGACCGCCGCCGGCATAAATCCGCAAGCGCGCGCCCTTCGGCGCAGAATTTCCGTGCAATCCGTTCCAGCGCTTGAGATCTTCCACAGTCACCGAAAATTGTTCCGCGATTCCGTCGAGCGTATCGCCGCGATGCACGCGGTAGTGCACCAATTTCAATTCCGTCACCGCCGCCGCCGGAATCGTCAAGCGGTCTCCGGTCTTGATGGCCGCAGCCGACTCGAGATGATTCACATCCACCACCGCCGCGGGCGTCACTTTAAAACTCTTGGCGATTCCCGCGAGCGTCTCGCCTTCGGTCACTTCGTGAATCCGCCAGCTCTTCCATTTGTCCGTGGGAATCGCCGCGATCGCCGCAGAAAATTTCGCCGCCGTTCCCACCGGCAGCCGCAGCGTGAAATCTCCATCGTCCGGCGTAACCATGCGCAGCAACTCCGGATTCAGCAAGCGCAAGTCATCGAGATCCGCTCCGGTGGCATCCGCCACCAGACGCAAATCGATGGGATGCCCCGGCTTCACGAAATCCATCACCGGCGCCTTATCGGGATCCACCTGCACACCGTACAGCGGTGGGTCCTTGGCCACCAGCGCCAGCGCCAAAATAATCGGGACATAATTTTTCGTCTGGTTCGGCAGCACATTGCGCTTCTGCAATTCCCAGAAATCCGCGTAGCCGGTGCGCTCGACGGCCTTGGCGACGTTTCCCGGCCCCGAGTTATAAGCCGCCATCACAAGGTACCAATCGCCGAACATCCCATACAAATCGCGCAAGTGATGCGCCGCCGCCCGCGTGGCCAATTCCGGATCGGAGCGCTCATCGATCCACCAACTGCGATCCAGTCCGTATTCCTGCCCGCGGAAAGGCATGAACTGCCAGATGCCGCGCGCTCCGGCCCGCGAAACCGCCTGCGGCTGGAACGCCGACTCCGCCTGCGCCAGATAAATCAAATCCTGCGGCATGCCCTCTTCTTTCAGCACCCGCCGGATCATCTCGCGATAGCGTCCCGCGCGCCGCAAGCCCGTCTCCACAATCAACCGCCCGCGCTCCGTCTGGAAAAAGCTCAGATATTGCAACACCGAATCGTTCACGCACAACGGCATGTCGTGCGGAACCTTCATCAATTCGGCGATGGCCTTCTGCGCCAGGCGCGGATCGCCCGAAGGCAGCGTGGTCAAATCGGCAATCTCGTCGATCGGCGCCGGCTCCGACATCCCCTCGGTGGTATTGTCCGCTTCGTCGGCTTCCGTGTTATCGAGATCGTAGGAGCGCATGGTGTCCACGATCTGGTCAAACAGCTCCGCGAGCTGCACGTCGCTATCCACGGAGATGCCGCTCTCCTCGACCATATCCACCGCGCGATTGAAGAGCTTGCGCGCCTCTTCGATATCGCCCGCGGCATAATTCTTCTGCGCCGCGGTGTAGTTCGCCTGCATGCGCGCGATCAAAATGTCTACGCGCGAGCGCCGGTCAATCAGGTTGTAAGCGTTGAAATTGGAGTGTTCGGGAAAAGGCAGGCCATCGTTCGCAGTCTGCGCGGGCACCGGCACAGCCGCCGCCGGGCGTACATGCACCGTATTCTTCGACGAGTCGTCGCAACCGCCCAGCAGCAGCGCCGCTGCCGCCGCCAACGCCATCGCCGCTTTCATACCCTCTCGCATCGGTCGCTCAAGCCCCGGGCATTAGCCCAATCGCAAATACCGCCGAATCAATCATCCTGCCCCAAAATCGCGGCAGGCGAGATACCGAAAATTCTATGTTTTCAAGGGAAGCCGGGTCAATGGCCCGCTCAAACAGGAGGGTGACTGAAAGGGGACACGGGCCGGGCGCCTCCGCCTAGGCGGACGCCGAATTTACGCGTGGGGGTTTTGAGTCCAAATAATGAAACCGTTTCACAAGAGGCGCGATTTCAGCGCACCGAATCGCTTACGCCAGCGCCTGCCTCAAATCCTCAATCAAATCCGCGGCATCCTCCAACCCCACCGACATCCTCACCGTCCCGGGCACCACTCCCGCGGCCTTCAATTCCTCGAGTGACATGCGGTAATGCGAAGTATAAATCGGCAGCACCACCAGCGATTCCACCCCGCCCAAGCTCGCCGCCATCAAAAAGATCTTCACCCGGTCGCAAAACCGCCGCGCCGCCTTCACCCCGCCCTTCATATCGAACGACATCATGGCCCCAAATCCGCGCATCTGCTTCTTGGCCAGCGAATGATCCGGGTGCGAAGGCAGCCCGGGATAATGCACCCGCGCCACTTTCGGATGCCTGGCCAGGAACTTGGCCACCTCCATGGCCGTCTCGCATTGCTTTGCGACGCGCACGCCCAAGGTCTTCATCCCGCGAATCAGCAGAAACGCGGCCCCTGGATCCATCGACCCGCCCAGATAAATCACGTTGCTGCGCACGCGCTCCATCCACTTGCGGCTGCCAGCCGCCGCGCCGGCGATAATGTCCGAGTGCCCGCCCAGATATTTCGTCGCGCTGTGTACGACGATGTCGAAGCCCATCTCGGTGGGCTTCTGCAGCGCCGGTGACGCGAACGTATTGTCCACGATGGAAACCAGCCCATGCTTGCGCGCAAACGCCGCGGCCTTCTGCAAATCCACCAGCCGCAAACTCGGATTCGTGGGCGTCTCCACGTACAGCGCCTTCGTTGCCGGCCCCACCAGCTTCTCAATCCCCTCCAGATCCGATTCGACGTGCCGCACGCTGATTCCAAATCGCGGAAAAAGATCGCGGAACAAGCGGTAGCTCCCGCCATAAACCTGGTGCGAGGCGATCACCTCATCACCCGATCGCAACACAGCCAGCAGCGCGCTCGAAATCGCCGCCATTCCCGAAGCCGTCACCACCGCCGCTTCGGCCCCTTCGAGCGATGCAATCTTTTCCTCGGCAATCGTCAACGTCGGATTGCCATAGCGCGTGTAGATGTAGGCCTTGTTCTTCCCTTCGGCCCAACCCTTCATCTGCGCCGTATTAGCAAAAGTAAAGTTCGAGGTCCGCGAAATCGTAGTCCCTACCGCGGCATTCACGCCGTGATGCTGCTCCCCGGCGCGGATCGCCAAGGTTGAATCGCCCAACCGCTTGGTAGTTTTCTTTTTCATAGTTCAGCCAGAATCCCCTGCCAGCGCAATCCGGGCAAGAGCCAAATTGGAAAGGCAGTAGAATGTGTCATTCTGAAGCCGCCGACGCGGGCAATCCGCGCAACGGCGAATTGCGCGGGGAGAACATGATGCATTTTGTAGCCTTCGGCGATCGAGGCCCCGGACAAATCATCGGCGCGCTCTGGGCCATTCTCGGCCTCTATTGGCTCGTGGCGGCGTTCGGCCGCAAGCGCGCCGAGAAACGCGAACCTCCCGGCGAGCGCCTGGTCCATATTTTTCTGATGCTCGGAGGTTTCGCGCTCATCTATTCGCCCGATCCGCGCTTCGGCGCGCTCAATCATCGCTTCCTGCCGCAATCGCAGACCATCGATATCGCCGGCATCGCCCTCACTGCCGCGGGAGTCGCTTTCGCGATTTGGGCGCGCGCCCATCTCGGAAAATATTGGAGCGGCGACGTGACCATCCGACAGGAGCACCGCCTGATCCGCACCGGGCCTTACAAATATATTCGTCACCCGATTTACTCCGGCATGTTGCTGGCGCTGGTCGGCACGGTCCTGGTGATCGGCGAATATCGCGCCATCGTAGGCTTTGCGATAATACTTCTGGGCTTCTTCAAAAAGGCCCGCAAGGAAGAAACCTTCCTGCAAGCGCAGTTCGGCGACGGCTTCGAAGAGCACAAGCGCCTGACGGGCTTCTTCCTCCCGCGCGTCACGTAATCCGTTCTGGACATCGCGCCTCTGTTGTTATGAAATGGCGCTCCCAGGAGTTCCATTGGGCTACCTCGAAAATAATCTGGTCCCCGGCGAGAAGATCATCTACAAGACCGGCTACCACTGGATCGTGATGTTCTGGGCGATCGTCATCTCGCTGGTCCTCGACGCCGCAGGAATCGCCGCGCTCGTTCGCGGCCTGGCGGTCACACACGACTCGGGCTCATCCACCGGCTTCGTCATCGCCGGAATCGCCGCGCTCGTGCTCTCCACGATCATTCTTGTGAACGGCATCATCCGCCGCCGCTCCACTGAAGTAGCCGTTTCCAATAAGCGCGTCCTCATCAAGACCGGCATCGTAGCCCGCAAGAGCATCGAAGTCCTGCTCAACAAAGTCGAAAGCATCGGCGTAGAAGAGTCAGGCCTCGGCCGCATGCTCGGCTACGGCACGGTAGTAGTGCGAGGCACCGGCGGCACCTTCGAAACGTTCGACCGCATCAGCCACCCCGACGAATTCCGGCGCCAAGTCCAAGCTCAAATTGGCACCTCCGAGTAGGGTCATCGGTGTGAAATTCCGCACGCTTTGTCAGGGCACGACTTCAGTCGTGCCGAACGCGATACAACGTGCACGCGGCTTTAGCCGCTGAGGTGAGACGGTTCATGCGTTCACGGAGTGGCCGGTCGAAGCACTACTTCAAAGCGGCAGCTTCAGCCTTCGCAGTGCGGAAGATGGGAATGTCGGGGTCGGCATCCTTCCACAACGAAAGAAACGTCTGATATTCCTCGCGCGCCTTGGTACGAGCGCCATCGGCTTCGCCGCCCTGCGCGCTTTGCGCCTCGAGCGCCTTCGCGCGCGCGATTCCGAGATGCGCGATCGTGCCGGTAGCTCCGTTGACCACGATGCCGGCGTGATCGAGGATTTTCTGATACTCGGCGGCAGCTTCCCGGCCGTGTCCCTCGGCGCGATATATTTCTCCTCGCAAATAAACCGCATTCAACGAGGACAATATGAATCCGTTGCCCGCCACTGCGTAGTCCATCGGACGAACCACCTCGAGCTGCTCGAGCGCGTGAGCGTTGTCCTTGCCGGAGAACGCGATTTGCGCGTTGATTGACGGCAGCCAGAACGATTGCTCCGCGGTGTCTTGCGGAAAGCGCTTGCCCAGATCCTGGACCAAGGCACGCGCCCGGGACAGGTCGCCCGCAAACGCGAGCGCAAATGCCGCCAACGACTCGGCATCGTGACTTCCTGGCGCAAGAGCCAATGCGGCCTCCGCCTGCTGCTTCGCCTCGGAAAGATTTCCGAAGAGCGCCTCGTTATAGGCAGCGCCCGCCTGTATCAGCGCGGCAAGCTCCTTGTTGTCCGCGCGCACGGCCAATTCCACCGATCGCCGCGCCAATTCGCGCGACTTTTGCAAGCGGCCGAAATACGCCTCCGTCGCCGACTCGACCCCAAGGATTTCGTACTCGACTTCCGGATGATGGTCGAACCAGGCGACCTGCTCGGCCATCAGCTTCGCGTCGTTTTTCAGGAATGCCACGTCGTAGAAATAGACGCGCAGGGGATCGTCGTCCAGTTTTCGCGCAATGGCATTCTGGATTTCCTTCTGCGCGTCGTCCAGGCGCCCCAGGACGAGGTAAGCCTGCGTGGTGTTCTCGATGGCGATGATGTCTTCGGGAGACAGGCGTTCGGCTTCGAGGCATGCTGTGAGCGCTTTGTCATGCTCGCCGAGACCAAAATACGCGCTCGCGAGATCGATAAATCCCACCGGGTCTCGCGGAAAGTTTGTAGTCCATTCCTGGAAGGTTGCCATCGCCTTTGAAAAGTCGCCAATCGCTCCGTTGTAATACAGCCCGGTGATGTGCAGCTTTTCGTGTTCACTGGCGTGTTCGCGCAGTTCGTAAGCCTTGGTGAGATACTCCCGCGCGCGAGCCGGCTGGCCCAGATTGCTATACATCACGCCCAGCCCGGTGTAGGCGCTGGCGAAATTCGGATCGAGTTCCGTGGCCTTTTGATAGTAAGGCAGCGCCGCGCCGGATCCCTGCTCGAAGGCCGTCTTGCCCGCCAGGCTGTAAGCCTTCAACGCTTCGAGCGACGTGGTGGTGGCCTGCTCGAGCGGGACATCGAATTTCTGCACTGAAGCGAGCGACTCGCCGAGTTCGCCGCGCAGCTTTGTGGCGGCTTCGCCCAGCGAATCGAGGACTTTCTCTTTCCCCGTCGCGGTCACTTGTTCTTGCGCCAGCACTTCCCCGCTGGCGCAGTTCACCGCTTTCAGGCCGATCACGTATTGGCTGCCGAGACCGGCGATCGAGCCGGCGATGAAGGCCTTGCTCGTGGCGCGCTCGCAGACTTCGCGGGTTACGTCTGGAGTGAGCGGCGTGTTCGGCGGCCGCGTCATCAGCGCGAGTATTCCGCGCACCTTTTCGTCGCTGAGCACGTTGAGGAATGGCGACTGGCGGAGCGAAACGCTGAGCGCTTGCTTCAGCGTGTCGTCGAATACTGGATCGCCGGTGGAATTCGCGAAGTCGGCGATCACGACTGTGTCCTTGTCCGTCAGCACCTTGGCGATGCTGCGTGCTTTGAACCACCAAACGCCGGCGGCGATCGCTAGGAGAGCGACGGCGGCAATGGCAATCTTCGCCGTGTTGCTGAGTGCGGAGCGTTGTGCGCTTTCACGTGCCTCGTCCGCGACGGCCGTCGCGCTCTTCGTTTTGCCGGAGCCGCCTGCTGCAGTCGATGCCTTGCCGCCTGAGCTGCCTGACGATTGTATCGCGACGCGGCTCGTATCCGTGTCGCGCTTCAGGCGCTGCAAATCGGCGCGCAGGTCCGCGGCGTGTTGGTAGCGCAGCGTGGGCTCTTTCTCGAGCGACTTGCTGATGATCTCTTCGAGCTTCAGAGGCACCTTGGCATTCAGTTCCGCCGGCGCTTCGGGCGCGCGATTCAAGATGCCGTCGAAGATTTCCGCGGAAGTATTTCCGCCGAACGCGACTTTGCCCGTCGCCATTTCGTAGAGCACCACGCCGAAGCTGAAAAGATCGGAGCGCGCATCGAGCGCCCGGCCGCGCGCTTGCTCGGGCGACATGTAAGCGATCGTGCCGATGGCCGTGCCGGGGCTGGTGAGATGCTCTTCGCTCAACATCACGGCGTCGGCGGTGGCGCTGGCATCTACGGCGGCGCGGTTCGGCTCGACCGTTTTGGCCAAGCCGAAATCGAGAATCTTGGATTGGCCGCGCGCGGTGATGAAAATATTCGCGGGCTTGATATCGCGGTGAACGATGCCTTTCGAATGCGCGGCGTCGAGCGCATCGGCGATTTGAATGGCGATGTTCAGCGTCTCATCGAGCGGGACTGGCCTCCCCGAGATGCGGTGCTTGAGCGTTTCGCCTTCGAGCAGCTCCATGGCGATGACGGGCTGGCCGAGATGTTCGGTGATTTCGTAGATGGTGCAGATGTTGGGATGATTCAGCGCCGAGGCGGCGCGCGCTTCGCGGCGGAAACGCTCGAGGGCGCTCGAATCGCGCGTGACTTCCGCGGGCAAAAACTTCAGGGCAACGAAGCGGCCGAGATTCGTATCTTCGGCTTTGTAGACGACGCCCATTCCGCCGCCGCCGAGTTTTTCGACGATGCGGAAATGCGAAATGATTTGACCGGAAGCGCGATCGGATTCTGACATCGGCGGGCTATGTTAGGTTGCGCTTGAGATGAAGTCAACGCGCCTAAAATTGAGTCGCGCCGCACAAAAACAAAACCAAAGGCCTCGGGTCTGAAGACCCGAGCTACATTCACTTACGCGGAGGCGGCGTCGCCCTCCTCTTCGTGGTGCGGCTTGTGCGCGGCGATTACTTTTTCGGCGATTTCGCCGGGCACGAAATCGTAGTGTGAAAATTCCATCGTGTAACTGCCACGGCCCTGCGTCATCGAAGTCAGTTCATTCGCATAGCTCAACATTTCGGCAAAGGGCACCTGCGCCTTGATGATGACGTTTGATGCGCGCGACTCGCTGCCGCTGATTCGTCCGCGCCGCGAACTGAGATTGCCCATCAGGTCGCCCGAGTAAATATCGGGCGCGTAGACTTCCACGTTCATGATGGGCTCGAGCAACGCGGGGCGCGCCTGCTTCATACATTCTTTGAAGGCGAGCGAGCCGGCGATTTTGAAGGCCATGTCGGAAGAATCGACGTCGTGATATTTGCCGTCGTAAAGGCTGGCGCGGAAATCGACCACCGGAAATCCGGCGAGGAAGCCGCGCTCGGCGGAATCGCGGATGCCTTTTTCGACCGAGGGAATCCAGTTCTTCGGAATCGCGCCGCCGAAAATATCGTCCACGAATTCCACTCCAGCGCCGCGCGTGAGCGGCTCCATCTTGATGCGGCAGACACCGAACTGGCCGTGGCCACCGGTCTGTTTTTTGTGTTTGCCTTCGGCATCGGCCTTGCCGCGAATGGTTTCGCGATACGGAACCTTGGGCGGCTTTAGGGTGAGCTCGACGTGATAGCGCTTGCGCAGCTTGGCGACGACAACTTCGATGTGCTGTTGGCCCGAGCCGGAGAGCAGGAATTCTTTGGTTTGCGGATCGCGGCTGAAACGCAGTGCGGGATCTTCTTCGAGAATGCGGTGGATGGCGGTGCCGATCTTGTCTTCATCGGCGCGCGTTTTGGGCTCGATGGCGAAGGTGATTAGCGGCTCGGGCAGTCGCGCGGGCGGATAAAAAATCGTACCGTTCTTGTCGCCGAGCGTGTCGGCGGTGAGCGTGTCTTTTAGTTTGGCGACGGCGCCGATGTCACCGGCTTGCAGGTCGTTGACGGCCGTGGCGGTCTTGCCCTGCATCACTTGCACGTGCTGCAGGCGCTCCTCCGTGCTGCGATTGTAATTCGTAAGGTGCGCGTCGTTTTTCAGCACGCCGGACATCACTTTGAAATAGGAGATGCGGCCGGCGAAGGGATCGGCGAGCGTTTTGAAGACGAAAATGGAGCACGGCTCGTTGGCGACGATTTTGCGATCAACGGTGTCGCCTTTGTGATCGGCTTGCTTGTGGCCGGTGAAAACTTTGCGGACCGCGGGCGATGGGAAAATATCGGCGATGAAATTCAAAATGGCGTCGCTGCCGATGCTGTGGAGGGCCGAGCTGAGCATCACCGGGAGAATTCGCTTGGCGATTACGGCTTCTCGCAGACCTTTTTTCAGATCCGGGATGGGCAGCGTGCCTTCGTCGAAGAATTCCTGCATGAGAGCGTCGTCGCCTTCGGCGACCATTTCGACCAGCGCTTCGTGCGCGGCTTTCGCTTCTTCAGCCATCTCGGCGGGAATTTCGCCGACCTTGGCTTTGCCGTCGCCGTCAGGCGTGTAGGTGAGCGCTTGCATGGTGATGAGATCGATCACGCCTTTGAAGCTCTTTTCCTGGCCGATAGGCAATTGAATGGGAACTACGCCGCGGCCGAAGACATCCTGCAGCGATTTCATGGAGCGCTCGAAGCTGGCCAGCTCGCGATCCATCCAGTTGAGGACGAACGCGCGGGGGATGTCGTACTCGGTGGCGAAATCCCAAACTTTTTCAGTGACCACCTGGACCCCGGCGGCCGCGTCGACGAGTATGAGAGCGGCATCGGCGGCGATTAGCGAGGCTTTCGTTTCGTTGACGAACGTGCTGTAGCCCGGAGTGTCGAGAAGATTGATTTTGATCTTATCGGCGGCGCCGGGAGCCTGCCATTCGGCGAAAGCGACGGCGGTCTGAATGGATATCTTTCTGGCGATCTCCTCTTCGTCCCAATCGGTGACGGTGGAGCCTTCGTTGACTTTGCCGAAGCGCGGAGTCATGCCCGCAGTGAAGAGCAACGACGACACGAGCTGCGTCTTCCCCGTATCGCCGTGGCCTACAATGCCAACGTTACGAATCGCATCGGTGGTGTAAGTTTTCATGATTGACCTCGATTGACTGATGGCGGGAGGAGTTGCTCCGCCTCAGTATCCGTACATGGTGCGGACCAGACATGCCAGCGTGCCCCACGGGAAAACCGGGATGCTAACACACGGCGCGTCGTGGGTACAACTTTGTCGGAGGCCAATGCAGCTGATTCTGGTGCAAAAGCGCGCTTTGAAAATGGCGTGTTTTGTCTCGATTAGAACGGTGCTCGGTCTTTTATTTTCAATGGGTTGCGACGATTTCTAATAATTTCGTGTCTCGATTAGAAATTGCCGCTCTGTGAGAGCCGTGAGCGCCTGTGGTGCCTCCTTTCGCCGATTTGTGGTGCTGCAGCCATTATTGCCGGTGGCAGGTTATCTGGGCATATCGCGCGAGTCAATGGAACTATGGATACATTTTGGGGGTAGTACGAGGTTCGGAGGACGGGAGTGCGGTGCGGTGGGCTTCATGCGGGTGGCTATGCATGGCGATTGCGGTACAAATTATTTTTATGCGCCGGGCCACAGCGGGCGCAGCTAGCGGCGCCCCTACGGGGAAACGGCAACGGCGACGGATTTATTCGTAGCGGAGGGCGATTACCGGGTCAACGCGCATGGCGCGGCGGGCTGGGATGTAGCCGGCTGCGACTGCTACGGCGGCTAGAGCTACGGCTACCGTGGTTAGCGTGATCGGGTCGTAGGCGGAGACGTCGAAGAGTAGATGGGCTACCAGGCGGGAGGCTGCCAGGGCGCAGGGGACGCCTAGAGCGAGGCCTGCGAGCGCCAGGCTGAGCGTTTCGCGAAGGACCATGCGCAGGATTGCAGCGCGAGAGGCGCCTAGCGCCATGCGGATGCCGATTTCGTTCCTGCGGCAGGCTACCGAGTAAGAAATCACGCCGAAGATTCCTGTCGCTGCTAGCACCAACGCCATCGCGGCGAACAGACTCAACAGAAGCGTGCGGAATTTTGATTGTCCCGTCGAGGCGTCGATAATTTCCGGCGCGAGCACTACGCCGGTGACCGGCAGATCTTTATCGATCTTGCGAACTACTTCGCGAATCGCGGCAGCCACGCTTGCAGGACGCAGCGAGCTTTTGACCATGAGATTCGCGCCCCAAAAAGGCGATTGCGCGTAAGGGACGTACATCATGGGTCCGGGATTCCGGCCCAGCGAGACGTTGCGCACATCGCCCACGATTCCCACGATCTGGCGCGAAACGGGGCCGTCGGGCGGCAGGCCGAAAACGATCCACTTTCCCAACGGATCTTGATTTGAGAAATAGAGGCGCGCGAGGCTCTGGCTGATCACCGTGACGCGCGGCGAGGAGAGAATGTCGCGACGGTCGAAGGCGCGGCCTGCCAGAAGCGGGATGTCCAACACGCGAAAATACTCCGGGCTGATGGAGACGTAATCGGCGGTGCGAGATGCGCCGGCGGAGATGGGCGGATTGCCCTCGATTTTGAATGCGAGATTCACCTGGCCGTCGGCGATAGGCCTGGGGACAACGATGGCGGAATTTTGCATTCCCGGTTGGGCCTGAACGTTTGCAAGCAGAGTGACGGCGAAGTCGGACCATTGCTGCTGCGTGGAATACTGGCTGCTGGGAAGATCGATGTTTGCTTGCATGGTGTGCTGAACGTTGAAGCCAGGATTGACGGATATGAGTTTGGCGAAGCTGCGCAGCAGAAGTCCGGCCGCGACGAGCAGAACCATGGCGAGGGCGATTTCCGCGGCGGCCAGGAAATTGCGCGCGCGGCGGCGAATGGCAAGATCGCCCGAGCGCGCGCCGCCTCCGCGCAGGTTCGACTGCAAATTGGCATTGGCGGCAAATATCGCGGGAGCCAAGCCGAAGGCACAGCTTGCCGCGAGCGAAAGAAGCAGCGCGAAGCCCAGGATGAAATGATCGACGCGAATTGCGTTTACGTGCGGAAAACCGTGCGGAAGCAAGGAGCTCAGTGCCTGGACGCCCCAGAAGGCGAGACCGATGCCAACGGCGCCGCCGAGCAAGCCGAGTACGGCAGTTTCGGTGAGCAGTTGCCGGACGATGCGATTCCGGCCGGCGCCGAGCGCGGTGCGCACTGCGATTTCGCGGGCGCGAGATGTGGCGCGGGTGAGCAGCAAGTTGGTAATATTGGCGCAGGCGATCAGAAGTACGAGGCCTACGGCGCCCAGCAGCACTAGCAGAGCGGACTTCACGTTGCCGACAAGCATCTGTTGCAACGGGGCCATGCGAATCTGCCAGCCTCGATTTTCGGTAGGGTATTGTGCCGCGAGCCGTGAGCCGAGGGCGTCGAGTTCTGCCTGCGCCTGGGCGATTGAGACGCCGGGCTTCAATCTCCCTGTGACGCGCAGCCAATGGCCGTCGCGACTGGGCATGAACGCGCCGAAAACCGGATCCTGGACCAGCGGAATCCAGATCTGGTCGGGCTCATTGAGAAGAGGAAAACGAAATGACGCCGGCATGATGCCGATGATGCTGAAGGAACGCTTGTCGAGCTCGATGGTGCTGCCGATGATTTGCGGATCGGCTGCGAAGGAATCGCGCCAGAGATTTTCGCTGAGAATGGCGACGGGCGGCGCGCCGAGTTTGCCGTCGCCGGGGTAGAAGGCGCGACCGGCGAATGGCTTTTCACCGAAGACGGAGAAAAGCTCGGGTGTGACGACCGACGCATTGACGACCGTCGGCTCGCCCCGGCCCGTGAGCGTGAGTTGATGGAATTGGGAGCCGGCCAACTCGATGAAGATCGAATTTTGCCGGCGCAGCTCGTCGAAATTGAGGAATGACCAGTCTGTCCCGTTTTCGCCCTCTTCCGGTTGCACTTGGAAAACAGTGAAGAGTTGCTGGGAATTTGCGTAGGGCAGCGGCTTCAGGAGCACGGCGTAAACGACGCTGAAGATGGCGGTGTTGGCGCCGATGCCGAGAGCGAGGGTGAGGACGGCGACGGCGGTGAAGCCGGGATTCTTGCGGAGCATGCGGAGGGCGAAGCGGGCGTCCTGCAGGAATGTTTCGAGGATCGGTAGGCCGTGGAGTTCGCGGTTGGTTTCCTGGAGTTGCGTTAGGCCGCCCAGGCGGATGCGCGCGGCGCGGCGGGCTTGTTCGGGGGCCATGCCGCGGCGGATGTTTTCGTCTGTGAGCATTTCTAGATGAGCTTCGAGTTCGTGCGCGAAGTCTTGATCGACCTGGCGGGGCGAAAGCCAGGCTCGGGTGCGGGAAGCGAGGGCTCGAAGCCAGGCGAGCATGGCGTTAGCCTCGCTCCGCGATGCGCAGCACGCGGCCGATTACGCCGGAGATTCGCGCCCAATTTTGGGCTTCGGTATTGAGCTGCTTACGTCCGGATTTGGTGAGGGAATAGAATTTGGCTTTTCTGTTGTTGTCCGAGGTGCCCCAGGCGCCGGAGATCCAGCCTTTGTGCATGAGGCGCACGAGAGAGGCGTAGATCGTGCCTTGGTTGATTTGCAGAGCGTCATCGCTGATTTGTTCGATGCGGCGGGCGATGCCGTAGCCGTGCAGCGGGCCCATGGCCTCGAGGGTCTTCAAGACCATAAGATCGAGAGTGCCCTGCAGGATTTCGGATTTGGCGGCGGGCACGCGGCCTCCTGTGGTGTGTCCACAGGAGTATGGCGGAGGACATGTGGGATGTCAACAGGGGAAACGCATGTTGGCCAGACTTCACTGAGTTGGTTGCTGCGTATGAGTGATAGTCTGGCGTTCGGTTTCGTTCGGGGCCGCACACCGGGAGGGTCTGAAGGCCCTCCCCTACGAAGATTGGCAATTGCGTCGTCTTACGGGACCCCGGATGTCGTGCCCGTCAAGGACACCTTTTGTGGGCTCGGCGTGGCCGAGTCAGAAACGGTAAGCGAACCCGTGAATTTCTCTTCCTTCTGTTCTTTGCGCGCGGGTCCGTCGAAGCTGAGCGTAATGGCGCAAGACTGGTGTGGCTTGAGAGTGCCAGGGCAGTTGTTCGTCTGCGAAAAGTAAGAACCGCTAACGCTGATCCCGTGCACTGTTAGTGTCGTCGTCCCTGAGTTCGTCAGAGTCGCCTTCTGCGGAGGCGTGCAACCGCCGCCGACCAAGCGATCCTCACAGGAAAAGTACATGCTGCCGGGTTTGAGCGTCGCCGTTGTGGCTGCAGGGGCGAACCCGCTTACAGAGATGCTCTGATTTTGCGGCATACCGTTACGAAGATGGCGGGCCGCCATTAACAGTCGAAATCGAATCATCATTTGGGCCGTGGACAACGTATTACGGCTCGCCGCCGCTGCCGGCACCTGGACAATCTGCGACGGCTGAATTTCAACCGTGTTCTCCGCATCTACCGAACTGTAGTCGCAGCCTGCGACCCCGGGGTGATTCTCGTCGCAGGGGATCAGCAGGAAAGCATGCTCGTTGCCGCTGGCGTCTACTCCAGTTCCGGCAATCTCGCCGCGCTCGTTGATCGCGTTGGCGGATTGCAGCGACAGCGTCGAATCCGAGGGAATCAGAGTATTGAGGTCGAAGAGCGAACCATCCTGCCACAGAATCGCGCGAACGGCGCCGGTGTCCGAATCGCACGTTGCAAGAGAACTGCCGACAATTTGCTCCCGGTCGTTGATCGCCCCGGCGAAGCTGCATACATCGTTGCCGACGGTTCCCAAATCCCTGAGGGTCTTCACATTCCTCCAAAGCGCGGCGTGGAAGAACGCGCCTCCCGGAAGGTAGGCGAATCCGACCGATTCTCCCCGCCCATTGAGCGCAAAGGCACCGGTGAAATCGCCACCAAGCGAGCCTTCCAGCTCGTGCATGACGCCGCGCTCCCACAGAAACGCGCTTGTCGTCGCGTCTCCCGTCCCGTTGGACGAGCCGACGATTTGCCCGCGCTGATTGATGGCGGCCGCAAGCGTGCACGTGCCGCCGAGCCCGCCGAGATCGGTCATGCCTTTCCCTTTTTCCCAAATGAAAGAATCGACCGCGACAGGAAAGCAGGCACCGGGCTGCGTCGAACCCGTGTAAGAGAATCCGATCACCTGCCCCGCGTCATTGATCATGGTCGCCTGTGCATCGGTCCCGCCAGGGAGCGTTCCGAGGTCTTGCATGCCATCGCGCTCGTCCCACAGGAAGGCGCGCATCTCATAGAGATACGGCGGCGGGAATCCGCCCCAGAGCCAGAATGGGCCAGGACCGATGGGAGTCGAGGTCTGATCCATGGAATTCACGTCCGGGACTGTATTGAGAGCCGCGCCCACCACCTGACCCGAGCTGTTTACGGAGTTGGCTTCACTTTGATATCCGCCCTCGGGCAATGTTCCGAGGTCGATAATTTTCTTCTCTTTCCATAACACCGCGCGCACCTGCGGCAGACCCGCAATAAAGGGATCCGTCTGTCCGTTTTCCGAAACCCCGGCGATCAGCCCGTTTGAGCTGCTCCACATCGGAACGCTGCTGCCTCCGCCGGGAATTGCGCCTAAGTCGGTCATAACACCCTTGCCGTCACTGATAAACGTATGGACTACGTCGCAGTCCCAAAAGCAATCGTTTGGAAATGGATCGGGCGTGCCCGTATCTGCAAATCCAACTGCTGTACCCTCAGAGCTCAGCACCGATGAGCCCGCAGACTCGCCGCCACTTCCCGGGACGAAGTAACTCTGCGGCCCGCCGAAAGTGCTGCCCAAGTCCACGAGTTGATAATGATGGTGTCCGTTGGTGGCGTTGGCAGAGCTGTAGGGCACTGTTGCCACTGCGGAGGGTTCGGCAATCTGAATCGTATAATTTTGGCTGGCGTTCGCTGGCGGCACTGCGGAGTCGGTTACGGTCACGATTACATCGTAAGTTCCTGCGGCCGCCGGGCTGCCCTCAATGCCAGTCGCCGACATACAGCAGCCACCGTTCCCATCGAAGGTTGATACCGAACCGATCGTCAATCCCGGCGGCGATGACGAGTCTGCCGCAGGCGTCCAACTCCAATTGTATGGCGACGTGCCATTTGCCGCGGCGAGTGGGAAACCATGTAAAGTGATGCGGCACTCCGTGCCGAGCCCCGTAATAATTATACAGATACAGTTGGGTGAACCCTCGGTGCACGTGGGGCCGCGGCGGGCGTCGTAATTGACTCCGACTGTTCCGTTGGGAGGGGCGCCGGAGCTGATCGCCAGTGCGGGGCTGCTGACCTCGATCGAGTTTGAGATACCGGTGATTGACGGCGCGGCGGTGTCGGTCGCGGTAATCGTCTGCATACCGGACGTATTCAACGTGGCTGAGAAGGTGCGGGTGCCGTTGGCCAGCGTGGAGTTGGCGGGAAGCACTGCTTGAGGGTCCGTGCTGGTGAAGTGCACGGTTCCCGAATATGTTGTGTCGACGCTATTCGCTGCGTCCAGTGCGTTCACGGTGAAGCTAATCGGCGCGCCGGTATTTGAAGTCGCCGCAGCAGTGACCGAAAAGTGCGTGGCAGCCGATTGGGAACCACCGCCGCCCCCGCCGTTGCTACCGCTGCCCGCCGCGCCGCCGCCGCAGGCGTTGCACATGCAGATGCCAAGAATGGTGACGAAAAGCAGCGCATTTAGCTTCATGCGGCCTCCTGGGCTCGCGGGGACCTGGATCGGTGACGCATCGCTAACGCTTGTGCGGTACTCCGTGACCGCGATTTCAGCATTCGGTTTGGCGAAATTAGTGAAGCGACCCGAGAATGGCAATGACAGGGAGTCTCAGAATTATCTCAGAGCGATGTCAGAGCGCATCTTCCTGACACTTATAGGCTTTACAAGGGTAGGGGACCTTTGGAGCGAGCACTCTTAGGGCTTCTAGATAAACATAATGGTACAATTCCACCCAATATAACGAGGTTTCTGATGGCTTCGCCAGCCCATCCGCCGCCGGTGATTTGTTTCGGCCCATTCGAACTGGACGCCGCGAGCGGGGAGCTGCGCAAAGCCGATATCCCCCTGAAAATTCATCCGCAGCCTTTCCGGGTGTTGCTGCTCCTTGCAGAACGGCCCAGGCGAGTGGTCACCCGAGATGAAATCCAGCGCTGCCTGTGGGGCGAGAACACCTTTGTGGACTACGAGCGCGGCATTAACTCCTGCGTGAACCAAATTCGCGCCGTGCTCGGAGACGATCCGGAACGACCACGGTTCATCGAGACGCTGCCCCGCCGCGGGTACCGCTTCATTGCTCCAGTGACCACGAAGATCGGTCTCGAGCCAGCCTCTAACCACGGATCAGCCGCAAGCATTGCAGCGCCGCAACCAAGTCAGAGCGAAATGGCGTCGTTCGTTCGAAGTGCCCCGGCTTTACACGTGGTTACCGATCAAGACGCGGCAACACATTTCCCAAATTCGACGCAGAAGCAAGTGCTCGGAGTCGCCGGGAGTCTCGCACTCCTGTTGATTGTGGGCGCCGCGTGGTGGCTCATCAGGCGCCACGCCCCGACGCCGCTCAGCCTCCCGGATCTGAAACAGCTCCAACTGACCGCTAACTCGAGCGAGAACGCGATAACCGGAGGCGCCATTTCGCCCGACGGCAAGTATTTGGCCTACGCCGACACGACTGGAATTCACATCAAGCTCATAAAGACCGGCGACACGCATGATGTTCCGCAGCCCGAAAGTTTGAAGGGACTGCAAGTGAGCTGGAGCATCGCGCCCAACTGGGCGCTTGAGGGCGCGAGAATCATCGCCACTGCGAGCGTGCCCGGACGGGCTCCGAGCATTTGGAGTGTCCCGGTAATCGGCGGAGCCCCGCGCAAGATTCGTGACGATGCCACCGCGACGGGCGTCACGCGCGACGGTTCGTTGGTGGCTTTTACGACCAGAGCCAGCGAGATTGGTGGTGACCGTGAAATTTGGATGGTGACGTCCGATGGAGAGAATGCGCAGAAGCTTTACGAAAGTGACGACAACACTGATTTCATGGGCGCCGAGTGGTCCCCCGATGGGCAGCGATTGGCCTACCTGTGGCACCATGAGGTGGCGAAAACGGTTCAATTTTCCCTCGACAACCGCGACTTGCGCGGCGGCCTGGAGGCCCGAGTCCTGCCCGCCTGGGTATGGGACTGGAACTGGTCGCCGGATGGGCGGCTGATCTACTCCCTGGATGACCCCGGCCCGATAGGTGAGAGTTGCAGCTTCTGGGGAGTGCGACTGGATGCGCGGAGTGGCAAAGCCCTGGAAGCGCCGCAGCGATTGACGCGCTGGGCCGGCGTGTGCATGGACAGTCTGAGCATGACGGAGGATGGCAGGAAGCTCGCGTTTCGCAAGTGGTCGTGGCAAGGCGATGTGTATGTCGCGGACATGGAAGGCAGCCGCCACATCTCCACACCGCAACGCCTTACGCTAAATGAGGGCCGGAGCTATCCCGCGGCATGGACACCGGACAGCAAGGCGGTAGTCTTCGGAGCGTATCGCGATGGCCAGTGGGGCCTTTTCAAGCAGGTTGTAGGTACGGAGAAGGTTGAGTTTCTCGCCACGGTGGCGGACTCGAAGCATTTGACCGACTACGGCTTGGACGACATTTGGAGCGCGGGCGCGTGCGTGAGCCCGGATGGGGCCTGGATACTTTTCTTGAGCGCTCCTCCAGAGATCGCGTCCTATGCTTCCACTTTGACGCCGACACGAGTGATGCGCGCTCCGATGGCAGGAGGCGCCACTGAGTTGGTGATGACAGCGCAGACTTACGAAGGTCTTGCATGCGCGCGGTCACCGGCGAAGCTGTGCGCAGTGGGAGAGGAATCTTCGGATCGGAAGCAGATGGTGTTCACTGCCTTCGACCCGCTAAAAGGACGCGGGCGCGAGATAGCGCGGTTTGACACCGATCCCGTCGCGCGCTACCCGAACGACTATCTCTGGAATCTTTCTCCCGATGGCGCCACCATCGCAATTTTCCAACGCTCGGGACCGGCGATCCATCTTCTGTCGTTGAAGAATCACGCTTCGCGGGTACTCGCGGTGAAGGGCTGGAACAATTTCCAGACCTTGAACTGGGAGGCGGACGGGAAGGCGCTGATCGTCGCGAGCGCGACCGGTGACGGTGCTGCTCTGCTCGAAGTCGATTTGCAAGGCAAAGCGTACGTTCTGTGGGAACAGAGAGGAGATCTCGAGCCGAACAACGCGGTACTTTCCGCGCCGTGGGGGTTGCCCTCGCCCGACGGCCGGCACTTGGCGATTTACGCGGCACACCTGAGCGGCAACATGTGGATGATGGAGAACTTCTAGGGCCGCGGGCTGCGAACAATGCGATTACGGAGTGTGATGCGGGGCGGATTTGGCAGCTACTTCTTGGCGGATTAGGGCGCGCTGTAACGCTACTGAGGCGCGCTGCCAATCTAACTCGTTGGAACCGGATTTTGCCAGGCGCTCATGGGCGCGTTCGGCGGCGGATTGGGCGCGGGCTCGGTCGATTTCTTCGGCGCGCTCGGAAAATTCGGCCAGGACGATTACTCGTTCTCCTAGAACTTCGGCGAAGCCTTCGATCACCGTCAGATAATGCGTTTGGCCGGACTGGTTGTAGCTCAGCGCGCCGATTCCTAGCTCGGTGATTAGCGGGGCGTGGCCTGGGAGGACGCCTAAGTAGCCGTCCTTGCCGGGGATTTCGATGGAATCTACCGCGGCGCTTAGAACGCGGCGCGCTGGGGTGACTACCTCGAGTTGGATTTGGGCAGGCGGCATTTTTTAGGCGTTGGCGGCCATTTTTTCTGCGTTGGCGCGGACTTCCTCGATGGTACCTTGCATGTAGAAGGCTTGCTCGGGGAGATCGTCGTGTTTGCCATCGACAATTTCCTTGAAGCCACGGACGGTGTCTTCGATCTTCACGTACTTCCCGTCCAGACCGGTGAACTGCTCGGCCACGAACATGGGTTGCGAGAGGAAGCGCTCGATTTTGCGGGCGCGGGCGACGGTTTGCTTGTCTTCGTCGGAGAGTTCTTCGATGCCGAGGATGGCGATGATGTCCTGGAGATCCTTGTAGCGTTGGAGGATGGATTTCACCGAGCGCGCGACGTTGTAATGCTCCTGGCCGACTACGCGGGGATCGAGAATGCGCGAGAAGCTGGCCAGAGGATCTACGGCTGGGTAGATGCCGCGCTCGACGATTTGGCGGCTGAGGTTGGTGGTGGCATCGAGGTGCGCGAAAGTGGCGGCGGGAGCTGGGTCGGTGTAATCGTCGGCGGGAACGTAAATCGCTTGCACCGAGGTGACCGAGCCTTTTTTCGTGGAGGTGATGCGCTCCTGGAGCTCGCCGATTTCGGTGTTCAGGTTGGGTTGATAGCCTACGGCGCTGGGCATGCGGCCTAGCAACGCGCTGACTTCGGAACCGGCCTGGACGAAACGGAAAATATTGTCGATGAAGAGGAGAACGTCGAGGCCTTCTTCGTCGCGGAAATATTCGGCTACTGTGAGGCCCGTCAGGCCTACGCGGAGGCGGGCGCCGGGCGGTTCGGTCATCTGGCCGTAGATCAAGGCGCAGCGGGATTTTCCTGGATCGCCGGGAACGATTACTTTCGATTCCTGCATTTCGAGCCAGAGGTCGTTGCCTTCGCGGGTGCGTTCGCCTACGCCGGCGAAGACGGAGACGCCGCCGTGCTGCATGGCGACGTTGTGGATGAGCTCTTGAATGAGCACGGTCTTGCCGACGCCGGCGCCGCCGAAGAGGCCGATCTTGCCGCCTTTGAGGTAGGGCTCCATGAGATCGACGACCTTGATGCCGGTCTCGAACATTTCTAGAGTGGTGGATTGATCTTCGAGAGACGGAGCGGGGCGATGAATTTGATAGCGCTGCTTGGCTTTCACGGGGCCTAGGCCGTCTACGGGCTCGCCGAGGACGTTGAGAACGCGGCCGAGAGTTTCGCGGCCTACCGGAACCGAGATTCCTTCTCCCAGGTTTTCGGCCTTCATGCCGCGGACTAGACCCTCGGTTGGCTTCATGGAGACGCAGCGGACGCGGCCTTCGCCGAGGTGCTGCTCGACTTCGCAGATGAGGTCAATCGGGTCGCGCGAGTCGAAGCCTTCGCTGGTGATGCGGACGGCGTTGTAGATGGAGGGCAAGTGGTGTTCGGGGAATTCGACGTCGACGACGGGCCCGATCACCTGCACTACGCGTCCGATGGAGTGTTCGTGTTTTTCCATTCGTGGCTCCTGAGCCTATTTGAACTTTTTCGGATGCCGGTCCCGCATGCGGGACCGGCGCTACAAAAACCTAACCTACGGCGCTGGCGGCGCCGCTTACGATTTCGATTAGCTCGCGTGTTATGCCTGCCTGGCGAATCTTGTTCATATCTAGCGTCAGCTCATCGATCAGCTCGGATGCGTTGATTGTGGCTGAATCCATAGCCGCCATGCGCGCGCCGTGTTCTGCGGCGGAGGATTCGAGCAGGATACGGAAGATTTCCGTGTCCACGTAGCGCAGGACCAGCGCTTTGAAAAGCTCGGCGCGCGGCTGCTCGTAAATGTAATCGACGAGAGATTCGGTTGGTTCGGGCTGGTGCGGCTGGCCGATGACTGCCGGATCGATGGGCAGCAGCTTTTCGGCGCAGAGGCGCTGGACGATTACGCTCTTGAATTCGTTGTAGATCATGTAGACGGCGTCCACTTCCTGTGCGGCGTAGAGTTCGATGATGCGGGCGCCGATTTCTTTGGCGTGGCGAAACTCGACGTTGAGGGAGACGTTCAGGAATTCGCCGACGAGATTGTAGTGGCGCTTGCGGAGGACGTCGCGGCCTTTGCGGCCTACGGCGAGGACCTGGATTTTCTGCGCGGCGTGATCACGGAGGAAATGCAGGGCGTGGCGGATGACGTTGGCGTTGAAGGGGCCGGCGAGGCCGCGATCGCCGGTGAGCAGGACGACTAGGATTTTCTCTTCGGGGCGGCGCTCGAGGAGCGGATGCGTGGCGGGATCTTCCATGCGGGCCACGGCGGAGCGCAGCACGCGGAGGATTTCGCGGGCGTAGGGGCGCGCGGCGGTGACGCCTTCTTGCGCTTTGCGCAGGCGGGCGGCGGCAATGAATTTCATCGCGCGGGTGATCTGCTGCGTGTTTTTCACGGAGCGGATGCGGCGGCGGAAGTCGATTAGAGTGGGCATGATCTTCTAGAGCGAAGAAACCGCAGATCCCTCACTTCGTTCGGGATGACAACGTTTTCTGTTTGACCGTGTCTTCGAGACTACGACGTGTCCCCCCTCAGTTCGCGGCGGCTGGTGCGGCGGCCGCGGCGGTTGTTGTGGTGAAGCGCTCCTTGAATGCGTCCAGAGCTTCTATCATTTCGGCGCGCAGGGCATCGTCTATGGCTTTTTTCTCGGCTAGCTTGCGCAGCGTTGGGCCGTAGTTTGTGTCCAGAAATGCCAGGAGCTCCGTTTCGTAGCGGCGGCATTCGGCGACTTCTAGTTTGTCGAGATAGCCATTCGTGCCGGCGAAAATTACGAAGACTTGCTTTTCGACGGAGAGCGGCTGGTATTGATCCTGTTTCAGCAATTCGGTGAGGCGAGCGCCGCGGATTAGCTGGGCTTGCGTGGCTTTGTCGAGTTGCTCGGTGCCAAACTGGGCGAAGGCGGCGAGATCGCGATACTGGGCCAAGTCGAGGCGCATGCGGCCTGCTACCTGGCGCATCGCCTTAATCTGCGCGTTGCCGCCCACGCGGCTTACGGAGATGCCGACGTTCATGGCGGGGCGGATGCCGCCGTTGAATAAGTCGGCTTCCAGATAAATTTGCCCGTCGGTGATGGAAATTACGTTTGTGGGAATGTAAGCAGAGACGTCGCCAGCCTGCGTTTCGATCACCGGCAGTGAAGTGAGCGAGCCGGCGCCGAGTTGATCGTTGAGCTTTGCGGCGCGCTCGAGCAGGCGCGAGTGCAGGAAGAAAACGTCGCCGGGGAAAGCTTCGCGGCCCGGTGGGCGGCGTAGCAGGAGCGAGATTTCGCGATAGGCTTGCGCGTGCTTGGAGAGATCGTCGTAGAAAGTTACGGCGTGGCGCTTGGAATCGCGGAAATATTCTCCCATGGCGCAGGCGGCGAAGGGGGCTAGGTATTGCATGGTGGCCGGCTCAGCGGCGGAGGCGGCTACTACGATTGTGAAGTCCATGGCGCCGGCATCAGTGAGGATTTTCACAACTTGAGCGATCGTCGAGCGCTTCTGGCCGATGGCGCAGTAAATGCAAATCAGTTCGCCGCCGCGTTGATTGATGATGGAGTCGAGGATGATGGCGGTCTTGCCGGTCTGGCGGTCGCCGATGATTAATTCGCGCTGGCCGCGGCCGATGGGAATCATCGAGTCAATGGCCTTGATGCCGGTTTGCAGCGGCTCGCGGACGGGCTGGCGATCGACGACGCCGGGAGCGAGGCGCTCGACCGGATTGCGCTGCTCGGTCATGATCGGGCCCTTGCCATCGAGAGGCTCGCCGAGAGGATTTACAACGCGGCCGACGAGGGCTTCGCCGACAGGCACGGACATGATGTTGCTGGTGCGCTTGACCGTGTCGCCTTCCTTGATTTCGGAGTATTCGCCGAGGAGCACGGTGCCGACCTGATCTTCTTCGAGGTTGAGCGCGATGCCGGTGACGCCGTGCGGGAAAGTGAGCATTTCGCCGGCCATGACTTTATCGAGGCCGTGGACGCGCGCGATGCCGTCGCCGACGGAGATGACCGAGCCGACTTCTTCTACGGCGACCGTTTGCTGATAATTCTCGATCTGCTCGCGGATAATTTTTGTGATTTCGTCAGCTTTGATGCTCGCCATTCGTGCTCCTGTCGCGATTCAGAGAAAAGCTGGTGATCAAATTCTAAAGCTTTCTGCTTCGAGTTGCGCGCGCAAGCGATTGAGCTGCTCGCGGATCGATCCATCGTAGATGGTCGAGCCGATTTGCACCACAGCGCCGCCGAGTAACGCGGCGTTGAGAGCGAATTGGGCTTCGATGCGCTTGCCGGTCATGCGTTCGAGGGCTGCGACGATTTCTTTCTTTTCCGAGGCGGATAGTTCGCGAGCGGAGGTGACCGCCGCTTCGGCGATGCCTGCGCGGGTATTAAGCTCGGCGTCGAAAGCGGCGCTGATCTCGGGAAGCGATTCGACCCGGCGATGATCCACGAGGATGTAAATAAAATTGCGAATCGCTTCGCCGATGCCAATGCGCGCGGCGAGCTTATCGAGCACTTCGTGCTTGCCTTCGCGCGTGACGGCCGGAGTGTGCAGGAATTCGCGCAGCTCGGGGGACGAAGCGAAGGCATCGGCAAAAATGGCGAGTTCACGGCGATAGGCGTCGGCGCTTTTGCGCTCGACGGCCACGTCGGCAAGAGCGACGGCGTAGCGGTGGGCGATGACGCTCAATTGACGCTCCGGGAAAGATCGGCGACGAACCCGCTGACGATGCCGGAATCGGCGCGTGGAGTGATTTGCTCGCGGAGGAGAACTTCGGCGCGTTCGACAGCGAGGCGGGCGGCGAGAGATTTTAGAGTGAGCACGGCGGCGCGTTCCGCGGCGGCGATTTCGATGTCGGCGGCGCGCTCGACTTTCGCAGCTTCTTCGCGAGTCAGGGCTTTGATGCGCTCGCGGTCGGCTTCAGCGTCGCGGCGCGCCTGCGCTTTCAGTTCGGCGATTTCGGTATCGAGATTGGCGAGGCGGGCTTCGGCGTCGCGCTTCTTTTTTTCAGCTTCTTCGCGGGCGCGCGTGCCTTCCGCCACGGCGGCCTGGATGGATTCGGACCGGGCGCGGAAATACGGGCCGGCCTTCGAGAAGGCCCAGAAGATGGCGGCGAAGACGATGGCGAAATTGAGCCAGCGGAAAATCCAGCCGGGCGTGGAGGTTGCGGGGCCCTCTTCCTGGGCGAAGGCGGGCGCCGCGAACACGAGTACCGCAAAAATCAGCGCGGCGATGCTCGCAATGCGCGGATAACGGAGAATTGCCCGATTCAACGGCTGCCTCCTGCGGAGGGGGCGGTGCGCTCGAGAATCATCTTGGAGATTTGGCCGGCGAGAGCGGGCGTTTGCCTTTCGATTTCGGCGCGGGCCGTAGCGGATTCAGCCTCGATGCGCTGCTTGGCTTCTTGCACCATTTCCTGAGTGCGGGCGCGCAGGGCGCGGAGAAGCTTCGCGCGTTCGTCGAGGACGGCCTGGCGGGCGGATTCTTGCTCGGAATAGACTTCGGCGCGGGCTTTCTTCAGAGCGTCGTGATAACGGTCCATTTCATCGCGGGCCGCGGCTTGCGCGGCGGCGGCTTCGGCTTTGGCGCCGTCGATGCGGCGGGCGCGCTCGTCCATGGCGCGCTGAAGCGGGCCGAAGAAAGTGGAACGCATGACGAGATAAAAGATAAAAACGATTACGACGGTTGGGAGGGCTTGGAGAACCAGGTCTTCGAGTTGGCGAACCATTTCCATTTTCTGCAAACTGCTGCGCTGCTCAGCTCCTGGATTATGCGACTGATCGAGCGCAGGGTGCGCTCAGGACACAAAAATAACAAGCTGCAAAGCTGGTGATTATCGCATCCGCGGTGTGCGGCGTCAACGCCGGGATGACGATCGAGTTGCCGGGAAATCCCGCTCGACAGGATGCGGCGTGCGGGATATTATCCCGCGCATGAGAATCTCTGCGCGAAACCGGCTGGTGGGCACGATTATTGAAGTGAAGCTTGGCGACATCATGGCGCATATCACCGTGAAAGTGGGCGAGCATTTGGTGGAGGCGGTGATTACGCGGCGCAGCGTGGAAGAAATGAATTTGGCGGTGGGCGATGTGGTGGCGGCGGTGATTAAGTCGACGGAAGTGATGGTGGAGAAGGCTTAGACAGGACCGGCTCCTTCCCGGGTTTTGGACCTTCCCGAAGTGAAAAAATTCCCTTTCTATCCGATGGTGACGCTACGGCGAGCCTTGGTAGCGCCCGCGCCTCCGTCGGCATCCGACGATCTCAACCCTGCTATGTGCAACTATCACGCGCGGACGACGCAGCCCAACCGACGCCATTTATTTACCGTCGAGCTCCGCGCACAAACGCGGCTTTTGCCGACGCTTCTGCTCGTAAGATGCCGGCGGGGACGCCGGCGCTACCTATGCTGGGCCAGCGCCTGATACAATCTGCGCGTTCACAGCGCGCTTTTGCGACCCTGTGCGTTCACTCCTAAGGAGCTCTCTATGTCCGCATTTTCTGGTGTCGATTTTCTCGAGTTCGATTCCCTGTTGAGCGATGAGGAGAAGCTGGCGCGGCAGACGGCGCGGCAGTTTGTTGACGCTGAGATCATCCCGATCATTGAGGAGTGCAATCGCGAGGGGAAATTCCCGATGCAGCTCGTGCCGCAACTGGGCGACCTGGGATTTTTTGGGTCCAACTTGACGGGGTATGGTTGCGCGCAGATGTCGAATGTCGAGTATGGCTTGGTGATGCAGGAATTGGAGCGCGGGGATTCGGGGCTGCGCAGTTTCGTGTCGGTGCAATCGGGGTTGGTGATGTACCCGATTCATGCGTTCGGCTCGGACGCGCAGAAGGATAAATGGCTGCCGCTTTTGCAGCAGGGGAAGGCGATCGGGAGTTTTGGGTTGACGGAGCCGCAGTTCGGGTCGAACCCCGGCGGGATGCTGACGCGGGCGGTGAAGAAGGGAGACAGCTACATTTTGAACGGCGAGAAGATGTGGATTACCAGCGGATCGATCGCCGATGTGTCGGTGGTATGGGCGAAAGGCGAGGACGAAAAGGTTCGCGGATTTCTCATCGAGAAAGGGACGCCGGGATTTAAGGCTTTTGATGTGCACGGGAAATGGTCGCTGCGGGCTTCGGTGACTTCGGGGCTGTCGATGTCGGATTGCAAAATTCCCGCGGAGAATTTGCTGCCGGGAGTGGTGGGAATGCGCGGACCGCTTTCGTGCTTGGATCAGGCGCGCTACGGAATCGGCTGGGGCGCGATCGGGGCGGCGATGTCGTGTTATGACACGGCCCTGCGTTATGCGAAGGAACGGAAGCAATTCGGGAATAAGCCGATTGCTTCGCACCAACTCGTGCAGGAAAAGCTGGTTTGGATGATCACCGAGATCACGAAAGGGCAATTTCTGGCGCTGCAGGTGGGAAAATTGAAGGATCAGAAGCGCGTGCATCCTTCTCAGATCTCAATGCTGAAAATGAATAACGTGTGGATGGCGTTGGAGACGGCGCGCCTGGCGCGGGATGTGCTCGGTGCGAATGGAATCGTGGACGATTATCCGGTCATGCGCCACATGAACAATCTCGAGTCGGTTTTCACCTACGAAGGAACGAACGATATCCACAAGCTGATCATCGGCGAGAGGATTACGGGAATTCCGGCGTATTTCTGAGGTAGCGAGCAATGCGGCGGGTGCGCAGGCTGAAGTCTGTCTTTTACATCTTCGCTGCGATCGCGTTGCTTATTTCCCTTCCCTCCCGAGCGGCATTCGCGCAGCAGCCGAAGCCGGAATCTTCGAAGCAAACTCCCAAAGACCAAGAAAAAGCCAAGGCGACGGAAGCAGATGAGCCGGCGGCCCCTGCCGACGTGCCCGCGAAACCGAAAGTCCGCACGATCACTGCTTTCTTGAAGGTCGACCGATCCACTTACCTACAGCAGATCCAAGATACCGTAGATTTTCTGAATAAGGCCAAGGCTGCATTCGAAAAGGCTGGATTCGAAGTTCAAACGCTGCGGATTGCCACGCAGCCGTTTCCAGAATACACGCGCGATCTGCCGGCGGAGGATGCCTTTAAGTTTCTGCGCGAACTGGATCATCTCGCTGGCAAGGACGGCTTTCTCATTTCGGTGGGTCCCGCGATGCAGCACGTGGGAGATGACGCGCAGGAGGCCGCGTTGCTGGCGAACGCGCTCGCGCCGGCCGAAAACATGAATGGCAGCGTCGCGATCGCCGGGGAGGATGGAATTCACTGGGATGCTATCGGCGCTGCCGCGGGAGTGATCGCATTTCTGGCGCAACATTCGCCGCGCAGCCAAGGCAATTTTAGCTTCGCGGCGATTTCTATGGTTCCTCCAGGGACGCCGTTTTTTCCCGCGGGATTTAACTCCGGCAACGAACATCAATTCGCGATCGGATTGCAATCGGCGAACGTGATCGCGGAAGCGCTTGCGGGGAAGAAAAATCCCGCCGATGCGGAGAACGCGATTCGCGAGAAGCTGGGCGCGTTTGCGGTGCAAATCGAACAAGTCGGTAAAGACGTGGCGAAGGAGACCAGTTGGATCTACGAGGGCATCGATCTTTCACCTGCGCCGCTGAAGCGCGATTCGATCGGCGCGGCGATTGAATCGTACACGGGAGGGTGGATCGGTTCGAGCGGGACGCTGGCGGCTGCGGCGATGATTACGCGCGCGATTCAATCTATACCGGTCACGCGCGTCGGGTATTCCGGATTGATGCTGCCGGTGCTGGAAGATTCGGTGATCGCGCGGCGCTGGAGCGAAGGCTCGATCAGCATTGACGGCTTGCTTGCGTATTCTTCGGTGTGCGGAACGGGGCTTGATACGATTCCGCTGCCGGGGCGCGTATCGCCAGAGCAATTGATAAAGATTCTCGGCGACGTGGCCAGCCTCTCGGTGAAATGGAGGAAGCCCCTTTCGGCGCGGCTGCTGCCGATTGCGGGAAAAGATGCGGGCGACCGGACGGATTTCGACAATCCGCGGCTGGTGAATGTTCTGCTGCGGCCGCTGCCCTGAGCGGCGTAGATTCAGCGCACAATCGCGGACAATTTGATTATGATTAGCCGCCAAGTAGCGCCGGCGTCCCCGCCGGCATCTTACGAGCGCATTTTTTGGTAACGGCGGTCGATTTGCGCGGCGCGTGATGCACGAAAAAAGCGGCATTGAATTTCTCGGGTGGTCCGCGCGTGTTGGCTGCCTTTGGCGAGACGGTGGTCGTAAGATGCCGGCGGGGACGCCGACGCTACTTGGCGGCCGAAAGTTTAATTTCAGGAGAGCACATGGAACGGGCGCTCAGTCTTGAATTTCTTCGCGTGGTGGAACAGGCGGCTATCGCTTCGGCGCGCACGATGGGCCTGGGCGACGCGCACAAAGCCGACGACGTCGCGGTGCAGGCGATGCGGCATGAGATGGAAGACGTGCGCATGGACGGGACGATCGTGATCGGCGAAGGCGAGCGCGATGAAGCGCCGATGCTTTTCATCGGCGAGAAAGTGGGCATCGCGGCGCGCGACAGGAACGGACTTTATCCGCAGGTGGATATCGCCGTCGATCCGCTCGAGGGCACCAATCTCTGCGCCACGGGCGCGCCGAATTCGATCACCGTGCTTGCGGCGAGCGAAAAAGGGGGTTTGCTGCACGCGCCCGATCTTTACATGGAGAAAATTATCGTCGGGCCATCGTGCAAGGGCGCCGTGGATTTGGATGCGCCGGTGGCGGACAACTTGAAAGCGATTGCGAAGCGGTTGGATCGCGACATCGAGGATTTGGTGGTGATTGTTCTCGACCGCGAGCGGCACCAGAAGCTGATCGCGGATATTCGCGCCACCGGCGCACGCATCCGCTTGATCGGCGATGGCGATCTTTCGGCCGGGATCGCCGCGACTGTGCTCGGCACGGGCGTGCATGCGGTAATGGGAACGGGCGGCGCGCCGGAAGGTGTGCTCACAGCGGCGGCGCTGCGTTGCTTGAACGGCCAGATTCTGGCGCGGTTGGTGGTGAGCAAGCCGGAGCACGACGAGCGGCTGGCGAAAATGGGCATCAAAGATAAAAAGCGCATCTATGACACGGATGACCTCGCGCCGGGCAAACGAATCATCTTCGCGTGCACCGGAGTGACCGAGGGCAGCTTGCTGCGCGGCGTGAGATTCTTCGGCGAAGGCGTGCGCACGCACTCGTTGATTCTTACTCTTGAAGAGCGCGAAGTGCGCTTTGTCGATTCCGTGCATCTCGAGAAACGGCCGGACGTGAAGGTGAGATTCGCCTGATAGTCCGCGCGCCCACGCGGAACATTCCGGCGGGTGCGCGCGTATCAATTGGCAGAATTAAGGGAGAGGTGCGAGATGGCAGCTTCGCCGATGCCGCCGCCGCAAAAAAGTTCGAGCAATGTAATCTGGTGGGTGCTGGGAATTATCGGCGCCTGCATCACGCTGGTGATTATCGCAGGGCTCGTTGTGATTTCGGTGCTGGTGCATAAAGTGCGCGTCAACGCACGGGATAATAAGGTGGAGATTGAAACGCCGGTGGGCAGCCTGAAGGTGAATCAAGACAACGAGCACACGACGGGATTGCCGGTGTATCCCGGCGCGACGCTGGAAAAGTCGCAAGGCGTCAATTTTGATGTCGAGGCGAACGGCAAATCCGCGGGGCTTGCGATCGAGAAATACACTTCGGACGATCCGCGCGAAAAGGTGCAGGATTGGTATGCGTCGAAGCTAGGCGCTGAGTTCAAGCTGCAAGTCGCCAACCCGGGCGGCAACGATCAAATCCAGGGACTGCCAATCAATGTAAAGACCACAGATGTGTCCTTTGTGGATGATCGCGGAAACGGAGCGCGCGTCGTGGCTTTGGCGCGACACGGCGACGGGACGGAAATTACGTTGGTTCGCGCGGGAAAGAAGGAACCGCAGTAGAAAAATCGCGGTGATTCGACGCATTGAGTCCGCGGATCACTCCGGCCCTTGCCGACGTTTGCGGTCGTAAGATGCCGGCGGGGACGCCGGCGCTACTTAAACCGGCGGCACAGAAAAATCGGCCCGGGAGCCTTGGTTTGGCTCTCCGGGCCGTTTGATTTTCTGCGCCCTCCGACAGGGCTAATGCTTATCTGTGAATCGCCGTGGCAGAGTGGCCGGGATGACGCCTCGGCATCTGCGACATCCGCTCCGATTGCGGGGCCGCGGGCCGCAGCGGCGGTGCCTGCACGGAATTCGTGCTGACGTGGTCGCTGATGGCCTGCAGCCTCTTCAGAATGGATTGCCACTGCGCCCAATCGAGCTGGCGCAGGAACGGCCGAAGACCCTGAATGAAGGGATCCTCGAGAACCGTTTCGCCGTTCGATTCGGGAACGAAGAAGCGATTCAGGCCCACGCCGAGAGCTTCGGCAATCTTTTCGAGCGTGCCGAGGCTGGGCGTCATCTGGCCACTCTCAATGCGAGAGAGATACGAACGCGAAACACGAGAGCGGGCTTGGAGCTGGCTCTGCGTCATGCCGCGGGATTCCCGCAACTGACGGATCCGTTGCCCGATGTTCTCGACCGTTTCGCGATTCGGCCAGTTTTCGAAGAGCTGGCGATCGTCACCCGGCAAATCCTGCGGCGAAGGCGTCGGAATAACAAACGTCACCTTCGGCGGCAGGAGTCGCAGACAACGGCGACAATTGCCCGTGCGCGTGCGGTATTGAACTAACCCACAGACCTGACAGCGGATGACTTCCCGATCCATCATTTCCGTGCTTGTTGCACTGACGTTCTTTTCCGACACCGATTTCCTCGCAGACTATTCGGCCGCTGCGGAAGGGAGGGACTGCTAGCTGGGGAAGGCAGACAACTGGCGCGGCCGAGACTTTTCCACAGCCTGACACTTTTTGTCAAGAAGTTTCTTAATCGGCCTCCCGAGCAAGAAGGTTTAGCGCAACCCAACGTAAATCATGGGAGCAATTTTTCTTCCGTAGAAACGGACGCAGGCAGGTTTTTCGCAGAAAAATGGAGCAATTCTACTGATTTCGGCAGAAGTAGCCTCGGACTTAAGGGCGAAGCCGAACTTGCGCGCACAGTGCCGTCAGATTTCCACAGCCCTGTTGAAAACATGCGCGCGGCGTCGTAACGCCGGCTGGCAGCTGACGCTACGGGGTGACGACCGGCAATTCAATGAAGCTGCTTTGGTCCGGCGTGTGGTAAATGCGCTGCGTGGCCTTGTGGAAATCTTCCGGCTTCGCCCAGAAAATATTCGGGACGAACGTTTGCGGGTTGCGGTCGTAGAGCGGGAACCAGCTCGATTGGATTTGGACCATGATTCTATGGCCGGGTAGGAAGACGTGATTCGCTGTCGGCATGGTGAAGCGGTACAGCAGCGGCTTATCGGCGGTGATCGCTTTCGGAGTCTCAAAACTTTCGCGATAGCGGCCGCGGAAAATATCGGCCGAGATCATCAGTTGGAATCCGCCCATCGCTGGTTGTGTCGCCACTTCATCGGGATAGACATCAATGACTTTGACCACCCAATCGGAATCCGTCCCGCTGGTCGAGGCGATCAAATTGGCGATGGGTTGGCCGCTGATTTTGACCGGCGCGGTTAAGACATCGGATTCGTAGGCCAGGACGTCCGGACGGCCGGAGGCTTCGCGCTGGTCATCTACTAGCCAGATAGACCACGTATTTCCTTCTCCGTAGCCCATCGGCATAACGGGACGCGGACGATACGGAGTTGGCTTGGCAGGATCGGAGACATATTCGTCGAACGCGGCATCGCCGGCCTTTGGCGCAGTGAAGCTGGTCTTCAGACCTGCGGTTAGATAAAGCGGCGTCGGTTCGATCTTGCAGCCGGAGTCGCAGCCTGCGGGCCAGGATTGCAGGTGGCGCCAAGTGTTTGTTCCAGTCTCGAACGCCGTTACCGGCGATACTCCCGATTTGGGCGCGCTGTCCTTGAGATATTGATCGAGAAACGGACGCAGGATTTCCATCCGGAACTGAAGGCCGGTGTCCGCGTTGAATCGGATGTTGCCGAGCGAACTGCCGTCGCCGATTTCCTGGCCGTGGTGCCAGGGGCCCATCACCAGAAACACCTTATCGTTGTTGGTGTCTTTCGGCTTGATGGCTTTATAGACGGCGATGGCGCCGTAGATGTCTTCCTGATCCCAGAGGCTATCCACCAACATCACCGGCACTTTGAGCGGCTGGTCGGCGAGTATTTTGTCCACGGCCTGATCGCGCCACCAGGCGTCGTAGCTCGGATGCTCGAGGACCTTGCGCCAGAAGCCGACTTGTTCGGCGCCGTGGAGGCGGCCCATCTCTCCTGCGGAACCGGCTGCGAGCCATTCGTCGTAATCATCGTAGTGGCTGGTCCACCATTTGGCTCGGTTGTCGCGCGTGCCTTCCTGCTCGTAGATGTAGCCGAGATTCTGCTGGCGGAAGGCGCCGTTGTGGAACCAGTCGTCGCCCATCCAGCCGTCAACCATGGGATTCATGGGCACGGAAACTTTCAGCGCGGGATGCGGATTGACGAGCGCCATGAGCGGAAGGAACCCATCGTACGAGATACCAATGATTCCGACCTTGCCGTTCGTTTCGGAGATATTTTTTACCAGCCAATCGATCGTGTCGTAAGTGTCGGTCGCGTGATCGACGGGCGTGGGATTCTGCGGGCCGTGGAGAGGGCGATTCATCACGTAATCGCCTTCGGAGCCATATTTTCCGCGCACATCTTGCACGACGCGGATGTATCCGCCTGCGATGATCACTTCGGTGGCGTTGTCATAGCCTTCGAGAATCGGGCCGAGGTGAGAGCTAGCGGCATGTGAGGTGAGCGCGTTGGCATCGTAGGGCGTGCGCGTGAGGAGGATCGGCGCGTTCTTCGCGCCTTTAGGCGCGAGGATCACCGTGTGCAGCTTCACACCGTCGCGCATCGGGATCATCACATCGCGGCGGACGTAGTCGAAGCTATCAGTCTTCGGCACAAATTTTTCCGGCGTCTCGCTTGGGAAGTCGGGATATTTCGGCGGTGCGTTTTGCGCATTTGATGGCTGAGAGGAGAGCGACGCGAGAATTACAGCGGCGAACAAAGTGATGGCGCGAAGATGTTTGCTTGAAATCATCGGGGCCTCGTCGGGATCATCGGGATGAGTGCGTTGCGGCTACGTTAAGCCGCGCGATTATATCCAACGCCCGAGATGTAAGCCACTTCGCGATGGTTTTCGTACCGCTGGCGTCCCCGCCGGCTCTTACGACCGCGACGTCTGGCGATGATCGCAATCCCCGGCGGAGCGAGATGAAACCTACGGCAATCAATTAGAATTTCTTAATCCGCGCGTGAGGGATCCCAAAGGCGCAACTCTAGTCGTAAGAGCCGGCGGGGACGCCAGCGGTACTGGGATGTTGGCGCGGGCTTGCTGGTCTGTTACATTTTTTCGCGTCGGGGAACTGGGAGGATGGATGCCGAATCGCGAGGATGCTTGGAAATTGCTTTGTGAATATACGGCTGGGGAGAGCTTGCGGAAACATGCGCTGGCTGTCGAGGCTTGCGTGCGGGCTTACGCGCGGAAGAATGGGGCAGATGAGGAATTGTGGGGAATCGCGGCGCTGCTCCATGACTTCGATTACGAGCGCTGGCCGAATGCGGAGCATCATCCGACTCAGGAGCATCCCTACGAGGGCTCGAAGATCTTGCGTGAGCATGGTTATCCGGAAGAGATGATCCGCGCGATTCTGGGGCATGCGGACTATACGAACGTGGCGCGGATTTCGGCGCTTGATCACACGCTATTTGCCTGCGACGAATTGGCCGGATTCTTGACTGCCTGCGCGCTGGTGAAGCCGAGTAAGAAAATCGCGGAAGTCGAGACTGCTTCAGTGAAAAAGAAGCTGAAAGATAAGGCATTCGCGCGCGGCGTGAACCGCCAGGATGTTTACAAGGGCGCGGAAGAATTGGGCGTGCCGCTCGAGGAGCACATCGCGTCCTGCATCGAGGCGATGAAAGGCGCGGCGGAATCTTTGGGGCTTGCTTAGAATCGAAAAATGGGCTCGCGTCAGTTCCCTTGTCTACAATCTTCCTCGCCCGGGCGCGGATGCCGGCAGAGACGCCGGCGCTACTTGACGGCGCAAGGCCGCTACCACTTCTTCGCTGGCCTCCAAATCATCCGTTAACTGCGGGGCTTTTGCGCCTGCTGCTAGCAGCGCTTCTACGCTCCCTACATAATCGCCCGTTGCGCGATGCCAGCCATTCTTTGAGCCGTAGAGCGCCCAGCCCACCGGAGTGCCCTTGAATTCCAGTTCCTGGGCATCAAGCGGTGCGTAATGGCGGAGCAACTCGCGCACCATTTCCGAATTGCCGTGGAACGCGGCCCAGTGCAGCGCCGTCTGATGATTTTCATCGAGCGCGCGGGCCGGCCAGCCCAGCGTGAGCATCATGCTTACTGCGCGCGTTTCATTGCGGCGTGCGGCGCCGACGAGACGGCCTCGGACGTTGGGCGACAACGCGCGAATTAGATTGGGATGCTGCGCGAGGAGTTCTCTGGCCAGAGCTTCATCGCCCAATTCGATGGCCTGCGCCAGGCGCAGGTCGAGAGGGCTGCGTTCTATCAACAGGCGGAAGACTTCTTCATGGCCGAACTCGCGGGCGAGCATGTGCGGAGTGGTGCCCCATCCAAAGCAATAAATATAAATAACGCCGGCGCTGCGCGGATCGTGCTTGGGAAAATCTTTTTGCGTGACGCTCATCCAGATGGATTGCGGATCGTTTTCGAGATGACGTTGCACGAGCTGGGCGTCGCCGACGGCTGCGGCCATGAGGATGTCGATCTGTGCGCCGCGCGCGATCAAGTAGCGAGCCACGTCCGGCCGGCGCGGACTGTGCGCGGCCATGTACTGCGCGGGCGTGGATTCATGATCGAGGCAGCGCGCATCGATTGTGGCGCCATGCTCGAGCAGGTAAGCAGCGATTTCGATTGTGGCGGCGAAGTGCAGCGGAGTTTGGCCGTCGCCTCCTCGGGCGTGCACCAGCGTTGAGTTTGCTTCGACGAGCTCTCTGAGGCGCTCGAACATTCCGAGACGCGCGGCGGCGTGAACATCGACGTATGCGCCGCGCTCGATGAGATAGGGCGTGAGTTCGGGGATGGAGAGGTCGAGGACGCCGAAGCTGCCGGCCCACCATTTCGTGCGCGCGTTGATGTTGGCGCCGGCATCGAGGAGCGCGTCGATCATTTCGCGGTTGTTGCGCTGCACGGCGGCGATGAGGGCTGGGGTGTCGAAGCCGTAGTTAGGCAGCGGCTCGTCGAGTTGTGTCTTCAGGGCTGGATGAAGCGTCAGCACTTTACGCACTAATGCGGCGTCGTTGGCTTTGATCGCGGCTTGCAGCGCGGCGATGGGCTGATCGCATAGCGTCAAGACGTGCGCTTTGAGCTTGGTCCAGTTGTCGAAGCCGTATTCTCGGGCGAGGACGCGCAGCGCGCTGGCTAGCCTTGGCGCGGATTTCGCGAAGGAAACTTCGGCATCGCGAAAACGGTTGATGGCCGCCCCTTCGCCTTGCACATATTCGCGCAAGAGTTGCTTGGCTTGCTTCTTGAGATGTTCGAGATTTGGGCGTGCCGGTAGTTCGCGTGGAGACATGCTCACTCCTTCTTTAGCGCCCGTGGTCCGCTGCGTCGGGCAGAAGAGAGTGATTGCTGCTTCGAGCCGAAACGCAAGGTGGGATAATCCCTTTCCGCGGACGGGTTGCACCCTTGATGTGCGGGGGTAATTTAACAGGTTGAGTGGTTGGCGGCAAATTCTTTCAGGGCGCGGTCGTCGGTGGTGATGGCTCGCGGGGGGATGGCGCAGCGTCTCGCTCTGGGTGTGATAAATTCGGGTTTTCAACGGCGGAGGCTGCGAGTCGTAGTGGACTTGCGAGCGCGACGAGTGTGACGAACTTGGATCAGAAAACGACAGGGCTGCAGCTGACTCCGCTGTTTGAATTTTTAGGCAGTGGCCTGTTTGCCTTTTGGGGATTCATTTTCCAAGTTTCTGTCCCACGGCTATCGGGTCTGTGGATTCTTTCGTACTCTGTCGGCGTGATTTTATTCGTGGCCTACGCGAAATGGCTGGTACGGGCGCGGCTGGCTGACGACGTGGAGGCTGCCAACAATAGTAATCCTCCGAACGCTGCGTCCGCGAGAAACGTGGCTCGAATAAGGGTAGGTTTGCAGCTGGTAGGCTTCTTTGTATTCTTATTCGGCCCAGCACTTCTTTTACTCGCAAGCCATAATCGCATTGTTCCCGATCGTAGGTTCGCCATAGGTCTTCTTTCGTACTTTGGCGCGGTGATGTTGTTCGCTGCTCTCGTGAAATTGCTGGAACGGAAGCAGTCGCCTTCCGATGCGCAGCGTGCGGTATCGCTCGATGACAAGACGCGCCGATGGTTAGAGCGCTGGATTTTGCTACTAAAGGTATGGATTGGAATCTTGGCGGTTTCGCTGCCCCTCGGAATCGCAAAAGGCATAGTGCAGCAAGCCTTGCTGCCCACGTCCGTGGGTGTAGCAATTAATCTGCTGATGATGTATCTCGCCGCGCAAGGAATCAAGCGGACGCAGAAACTCATCCGTATGTCCACCCAGAGCTCCCCCGATATCAGGTGATCTAGCTAGATGCGGCGCTTGGGGCACTCGGCAAAAACAAACGCAGAATATTCCACAGTCGTGCACAGGCTTGCACAGCCTTGCGATTCATGCGGCTGTGCTAAGATCGCTCGACCGATGAAACCTATTGCAGAAATCTTGGGGCCGGCGTTGCGGCAGGCGTCGCGGCGCGGATCGCCTATAGCTTGGTTGGCCGGGGCTTGGCCGGCGATTGTGGGCGCGCGTCTTGGCGAGCGGACGCGGCCGCAGAGGCTTGCGGATGGCGTGCTCGATGTCTCAGTGAATGGCAAAGAATGGCGCGGGGAGCTCGAAGGCGTCGCAGCGGAATTTGCTGGGCGCGTGAACGCGGCGTGGGGCGGTTCGCTCGTGCGGCAAGTGCGATTCGCCACCGCTAGGACGCCCGGGCGGCGATTGCCGCGCAGCCTTGATAACGAACATACACCGTTCGTGAGAACGGGGAGTCACTCGTCGCGACGCGATCCTTCCGCGAAGCCGCGCGGCGAAGGCGGTCGGCCGTGAAGATCAGCCGCGAAGAAGTTTTGCGCGTTGCTGAGCTCGCGCATCTCGAACTCACCGAAGCCGAGGCGGAAACCTATCGCGGCCAGCTCGATTCGATTCTTGAATATATCGAGACGCTGAACCGCCTCGATGTGTCGCAAGTCGAGCCCATGGCGCAGATGGCCTACGCGCATGCGGCGCCCGCTGCGACACCGCTGCGCGATGACGTGGCGCGGCCCTGCGATGTCGGCGAAGCGATTCTGGCGCAAGCGCCGAAGGTCGAGAATCCGTACTTCCGCGTTCCCAAGGTCATCGAGAGATGACCGCACAAACCGCGTGGACTGTCGCCTCGGTACGTGACGCGCTCACGTCCCGCAAAATCTCTGCTCGCGAACTCGCCGACGAATATTTCTCGCGCATCGAGAAGCGCAATCCCGAGCTCAATGCCTATCTATCGCTATCAAAAGAAAGGGCTTACGAGCAGGCTGCAAAAGTGGACGCGCTTGCGGCGAAGGGCGAGGCCCTGCCTCGGCTTGCGGGAGTGCCGCTAGCGATCAAGGACGTTCTGAGCACGCGCGGGACGCGCACGACCTGCGGCTCGAAGATTCTCGAAAACTACGTGCCGCCTTACGACGGAACTGCGATCGTGCGGCTCGATGCAGCCGGGGCGATTTTTCTCGGCAAAACAAATTGCGACGAATTCGCCATGGGCAGCTCGAACGAAAATTCGGCCTATGGTCCGGTTCAGAATCCCGCCGCGCCGGGACGAGTGCCTGGAGGTTCGAGCGGAGGATCGGCGGCGGCGGTGGCTGCCGATCTGGCGGTGGTGTCGCTCGGAACCGATACGGGCGGATCGATTCGCCAGCCGGGGGCTTGTTGCGGGATTCCGGCGATGATGCCGACTTACGGCCGCGTCTCGCGCTACGGACTGATCGCGTTCGCTTCCTCGCTCGATCGCATCGGGCCGTTCGGCCACACGGTGCGGGATGTCGCCGAAGTGCTCGGTCTGATGGCTGGACCAGACGCGAACGATTCAACTTGCGCGGGCGTCCCGGTGCCGGACTATGCGGCGGGACTTGATGCGCCGATCGCCGGACTGCGCATCGGAGTGCCTGAGGAATATTTTGCGGCTGGACTGGACGCGGAGGTGCGGCGCAAAGTCGAGAGCGGCATCGCCTTGCTCGAGAAACTAGGGTGCAAGCGTGTTCCCATCCATCTGAAACACACGGAGTTCGCCATCGCGACGTATTACATTATTGCGACAGCGGAGGCGAGTTCGAATCTTGCGCGTTACGATGGCGTGCGCTACGGCTTGCGATCCGAGGCGGCAACTCTGATCGAGATGTATCGCAAAACGCGGCAGCGAGGATTCGGCGCTGAAGTGAAGCGGCGCATCATGCTGGGGACCTACGCGCTCTCCTCCGGCTACTACGATGCTTATTATCTGCGCGCGCAAAAAGTTCGCACGCTGCTGGCGCGCGATTTTGCCGAAGCCTTCGAGCGCGTGGACGCGATCATAACGCCTACATCGCCGACGCCGCCCTTCAAACTCGGCGAGCGGACCGCCGATCCGCTGCAGATGTATCTAGCTGATATATATACAGTTACAGGATCGCTGGCGGGGCTGCCGGGGATTTCGGTACCTTGCGGAACGACGTCTGAACGCTTGCCGGTCGGGATGCAGATTCTTGGGCCGCATTTCAGCGAGGGGCGCGTGTTGCAGATCGCGCATAATTTTGAGCGGGCCGGCGGATTTGAATTGTAGGGATGATGCAGGATCTCTCGTAGGGGAGCCGAGCAATTCGGGTGTGATCGCAGCGCGTTCGACACGCGATTTTTAGGAATTCCCACCGTTCGTTCGCCTCTACCGTTGCACGAGCCGATCATTCGTTCTCGATAAATTCTCAGAGTACGGAGGAGAACGTGTTTTGCTCGTGTTCTTCCGCGGTCGTACGGTGCATTGATTTGACAGTGAGGTCGTCGGACGGGCGCAGCAAGCGGCGCCCCTACGGGAAAAAGCAACTTCATTCGCGTCCTGATTTACATCGCGGTGATTCCGAGGTTGATGTGCGCGTGACTTGTGTCACAAGCTGCTTAGAGCTCGGCAAAATCCTCCGCGATACTGTAGAGAAATTCCAGTTCTGGATACTTTTTTCCGCCTAGCAACTCGATTCAACTAATCTCGTCGAAAATCGCCGTCGCGGGAGCTCGCGAAATTGCCAATGATTTGGGGAGTTACGCGGGGCGGACTAGTCCTTTAGTTTTTTCGAATAGAACGGAAGCACTA
>DAITPO010000009.1:45058-51144 GCA_036833535.1 Candidatus Acidiferrales bacterium
GAGTTACGCGGGGCGGACTAGTCCTTTAGTTTTTTCGAATAGAACGGAAGCACTATTGCAAGAGAAATGGTGCAGCCTCTACGATGAAGTCAGCATCGTAGTAAATGAGAGGGGCAAAAGTGCTGACGATCAAGTCAAGCCAGAAGCTGTTCACCGAAGATGAAGTCTCGGGGCTGACCGGAATTTGCCTCGATCACTTGCGGAATTTTGCGCGCAGCCGGCACCTCGGATTCATCGCGCGCGCGGCCGAAGCCGCCGGCGCCGAGGCGGATAAGTGGCTGTTCACGAACTCGGATTTGCTGGTGCTGGCGGTGCTGGTGCAGCGCTGCGAGCATTAGGGTAGACAGGCAAACATCGGAAGCAGTAGGACCGGAATGGCCGCCCTTGGGGCGGCCATTCTGTTTTTGGGGTGGTTCTTCTCGCGAGTCTTCGGGCTATGGGCAGCCGCAGGAAGTATTGTCGGGTCCGAGTGGGCGCGATATTCTTGGGTTTTGCTGGCCAAACTTGGGTTGGCGGAGTGCATCAGAGTCGAGTAAGGGTGGCCGTCATCAGCTGCGCAACGCAAATCCGGAAGATTGGCGCATGGAGCCTCGCCGCAACTTTGAGCCTGGCGCTATCGGCTACCGCCCTGCCGCTCTTGGCCGGATTTCATGGCCTGCAGAGCCAATCGACCCCTCCAAACCCAAGCGGCCAATCCTCCGAGCGGTCTGATGCGGCGCTGCCTCGCGGGAAGAAGTTGGTGCTGAAGGACGGCTCGTTCCACCTGGTCCGCGAGTACAAGATTGACGGCGAACGCGTGCGCTATTACAGCGTCGAGCGTTCGCAGTGGGAAGAGATCCCCAGTGACATGGTGGACTGGGAGGCGACCAAACAGGCGGAAGCGGCCAAGCACGCGGCGGATGCTACGCTGGCCGCAAAGATCGGCGCGGAGGAATCTGCTCGCAAGGCTGTCTTCGTGAACGTGGATGCGAGCGTCGAGGTGGCCCCGAACGTCTTCCTGCCCGACGGAGAAGGCATATATGCGCTCGATGGCACGAAGGTCTTCAGTCTGGCGCAGGCGGAGACCGATGTAAAGCTCAACAAAACACAGGTGGTTAAGCAGATACTGGTTCCCATTCCCATCATTCCGAGCCGCCATACCATCTCCTTGTTGGGCGAGCACGCTAAGGTGCGATCAACGAACGGGCAGCTCGAATTCTATGTGCGGACGAAAGACGGCCACACGCCGGATGTGGTCCTGATCCACGCGCGTTTGCATGGGGGCAACCGGCAGATCGAAAATATCGATCGGCTTTTCGGCGGGGAGATGGCGCGGAGAGAGACGCTGCCTATCGAGCGATGGGAACTGGTGAAGGGAGTTTCGAGGCTCACGCTATCGGCGCCGCTTGCGCCGGGTGAGTATGCGATCGCAGAGATTGCGCGCGGAAGTGAAGATGATCTTTACGTCTGGGATTTTGGGATCGATCCCGCGCCCGCGGCGAAGTAAGCCTTTGAACTAACCCTCAAATTAAGAAACCGCAGACTCCCTCGACGGACTCGGGACAAGCTCTTCACTTCGTTCAGGATGACACGGTGGGGCCTTTTTCCAAATGATGCAAGGACTAGGACGTCTTGGCGGGTTGCGCTTCTAGGACTTCGGCCAGGAGATTGGCTAAGCCAGCCAACTGGAACGGCTTCTGGATGGTGCGGGCACCACGGCTGGAAATGGATTCCACCAGGCGGGCTTCGAGAAGGTCGCCGGTCATGAAGACGAAGCGCGGCGGATTGCCGTGAGACTGCTCGCAGAGAATATCGAAAAGCTGCTCGCCGCTCTGGCCCGGTAGATTGTAATCGCAGAGAATCGCGTCGAACTGGCGGTGGGCCAGCATCGCCTGGGCGTCTTCGGAGCTGGTGACCGTTTCTACGGACATGCCGCGCGCCGCGAGGCCTTCGCAGACAAGTTCGCGGATGCCATCTTCGTCGTCCACCACCAGAACGGAATGTCCCTGGAGCGCCGGGGAGAACGAAGGCGTGTGGGTGGCCGCCGGAGCATCGCCTACACCCGTCAGCGTCAGCGATTGGGCCACCGGCAGAACGATGCGGATCGAGGCGCCGCTGCCGAACACGGACTGCGTTTCGATGGTGCCGCCGTGCTCGCGAATGATGGCCATGCAAATTGTAAGTCCGAGACCGGTTCCGCCTCCGGGCCGCTTGGTGGTGAAGAAGGGATCGAAAACCCGGTTGGTGATATCCGCCGGAATACCCGGACCATCGTCCTCGAAGGTGATGGCGACGTTATTCTCAAAAGTCTCGGCGGCAATAGTGATGGTGCCGTGATCGCTTGCTCCGGCGATGGCCTGCTCGGAATTGATGATCAAGTTCAGGAAAACTTGCAGGAGAAGATTGGCGTCGCCTTCGATGGCCGGCAAGCCCTCGGCGGGATGAAACTCGACCTTTATCTTCTTTTCCAGCAATGACTTACCGTGCAGCTCGAGGACGCGTTCGACGATATCTTCGATGCGCACGCGCGCGCGCACAGGCGCGGTGCGGCGCGAGAATGCCAGCAAGCTCTGCACGATATCGGCGGCGCGGCGCGCTTGCTTGTGCACCAGGCTGGTTTGCCGGCGCATGGTGTCGTCTACAGAGCGTTCATGCAAAAGATCCGTGACGCCGAGAATTGCGGTGAGTGGATTATTGAGTTCGTGTGCGACGCCCGCGAGCATTTGACCCATGGCGGCAAATTTTTCGGTCTGAAGCAATTGCTGCTCGATGTGCTTCTCTTCGGTGACGTCACGCGCCGAGGCGACAACTCCGGTCATGCGACCGTCAGAATCCGTCATGGGGCTCGCGGTGACACGGACCGACCGGTAGCTTCCATCTTCGTGGCGGACGCGGTACTCCATGCGAGCCGTGCGGGTGATCCCAGCGAGCAGATTATCCAGTTGCTTGCTCAGGTGGCGCGCGTCTTCCGGATGCGCGCGCTCGCCCATCTGCTTGCCGATGAGGTCGGCGGGCTGCAGGCCGATCAATTCCTCGCAGCGCGGGCTGACGAAGGTGTAGCGTCCTTCGACGTCGAGAACCACGATGAGATCGGGGAAGCACTCTACGAGACTGCGGCCGAACTCCTGCTCTTGATAGAGGCGCTTCTCGATCTCCACGCGCTCGGTGATGTCCACCAGCGTTCCCTGGAGACGCACAACATCGCCGGAACTGTCGCGGATGACGGAGCAGGAATCGAGGCAGCGCATCGCCTTTCCATCCGTGCGCATCAGAGTGATTTCGTGATTCTTGACAACTCCGGTGCGATCCAGCTCATCGAGCATCCACTCGCGCTGGTTGCGGTCTTCATAAAGACTCGGCGCGGAAACGGCCAGGAGATCTTCCTTCTTCTCAAATCCCAACATGCGCACCAGGGCCGGATTGGCCTCGAGGAAAGTGCCTCCGGGAGTGGTGAAGTAGACGCCTTCCTGTAAGGATTCGAAAAGCTCGGTGAAGCGCAGTTCGGATTCGCGGTACGCGGTGATGTCGCGCGCCACGCCGCTCGCGCCCACAACCTCGCCATCTTTCAGAACCGGCTGGAGAACGGTGTCGTAGAAGCGAACCTCGCCGCTGCGACGGAAGCGAACGCGGACGACGCCGCTCCAGGTGCGCCGCTCAAGGAATGAGGACACGCCATCCCGGACGCTGTCGATGGGCGGCTCGGAAATAAATTCCTGCAGCGTATGACCGACGATTTCGGGGAAAGGCAGGTTCAGGGTTTCCGCAAAGCGCTTGTTGACAGTCTTGACGCTGCCATCAAGCCCCAGATTGAAAACGAGGTGATCGAGGCTGTCGATCAGATCGCGGTAGCCGCGCTGCGAGCGCGTCATTACGTCCAGCATCTTCTCGATCTGGTCTTCGGTGACCGGCGCGTCGGCACGCTCCTTCATGCCGCGGAGAAACGCGCGCAATTCGATGACTTCCCCTCTTTGCCGCCAGACGTAGGCGCCGAATAGAATCACCAGGACGACGAGGCCCACCGGCAGCGCTTCCAGGCGCATTGGCAGGACGCGGAAAGACTCCCACGAGGTGACCGCCAGGCCCACCGCCAATACAAAAAGAATCACGAGAATGTAGCGCCAGAGCGCACCTTCGCGCTGCTCCATTTGCTCCCAGTGAGACGCGGGGCGGTGCGCCGGCGATTCTTCAGGCGATTGAGCTGAGCGAGGTCGAGGGTCTTCGGTCATGAACAGGAGCCCACAGGTCTCCTTGAATTGAAGTGTACGGGCGCGTTTGGGCGGGAGCAAACTGAAACGAGAGGACGATATCCAGTTGCTTAACCCCGTAAGTACAGGTGAAAACCTGTACTTACGGACTGCTGTACTTTCGGGATGGCGAAGCGGCTGAGGGTACTCTGACCATTGGGCGGACGCCCGGGCGTTCGGCGGACGGTGAAAATAAAAACGGCGGCGGGCCTTTTTGGCCTGCCGCCGTTTTCAATTTGAATTGTGGACCTGTGCTCTAGCCTTCGGCTACCGCGTCCGTATCCTTGCGCAGGAAATCGAGAGCGGCGGCTTCCTCGGGCGTTAGTTCGGGCTCGAGCTCGGCTGGTTCCTCGCGCGGGGTTTCGGTGAGGAGCTGGATATTGCGGTAACGCTCCAGGCCCGTGCCGGCGGGAATCAGGCGGCCCATGATGACGTTCTCTTTGAGACCGCGCAGATAGTCCACCTTGCCGCTGATGGCGGCTTCGGTGAGTACGCGCGTGGTCTCCTGGAAGCTCGCGGCCGAGATGAACGAATCGGTCGAAAGCGACGCCTTGGTGATGCCAAGGAGCAGCGGCCGGCCGGTGGCGGGACGCCCGCCATCGTGAATGACGCGATCGTTTTCCTCGCGGAAGCGGAACTTGTCCACTTGCTCCTCGAGAAGGAATGTCGTGTCGCCGACGTCTTCGACTTTCACCCAGCGCATCATCTGCCGGACGATGGTTTCGATGTGCTTGTCGTTGATGTTCACGCCCTGCAACCGGTAAACCTCTTGAATCGAGTTCACCAGGTAGGCCTGCGTGTACTTTTCGCCGAGGACCGCGAGCAAGTCGTGCGGGTTGAGCGGGCCGTCGATCAAAGGCTCACCAGCGCGCACGTGCTCGCCTTCCTGAACGTTGATGTGAACGCCGCGGGAGATGGAATATTCCTTCACCGTGCGGCCGTCTTCGCTTTCGACGTAAATCTTGCGCTGGCCTTTGGCGATTTCGCCGTATTTCACAACGCCATCGATTTCGGAAATGACAGCGGGATCCTTCGGCTTGCGCGTTTCGAAGAGCTCGACGACGCGCGGGAGACCTCCGGTGATGTCTTTGGTCTTGGTGGTCTCGCGCGGGATCTTTGCGAGCACGTCGCCCGGTTGCACCTCGTCGCCATCCTGCACCATCAAGTGCGCGCGGGAAGGCATGAGGTACTTCTTGCGGACGCGGCCGGCGGAATCGCGTACCTGAATCGTAGGCTGGTGCTTTTCATCGCCCGGCGGTAGCGTAACCACAAGCTGCGATAGGCCGGTGACTTCGTCCACCTGCTCTTCGATGGTGACGCCGGACTGCAAGTCTTTGAACTGCACGGCGCCGCCGGTTTCCGTAAGGATCGAGAAGGTGTACGGGTCCCACTCGGCCATGATCTGACCGACTTGCACGGGCTCACCGTCCTCGACCTTCAGGCGAGCGCCGTAAACGACGTGGTAGCGCTCTTTTTCGCGGCCTTTTTCATCGACGACGGCGATGAGGCCGGAGCGGTTCATGGAGATGAGCAGCTTATTGCGGCCCTCGACGACCTTCAAATCGATGAAGCGGACGAAGCCGTTATTCTTGGCCTCGACCTTCGATTGCTCAGTGACGCGGGTCGCGGTGCCGCCGATGTGGAAGGTGCGCATCGTGAGCTGCGTGCCAGGCTCGCCGATCGACTGTGCGCCGATGACGCCGACGGCCTCGCCGAGTTCAACCATGCGCCCGGTGGCCAGGTTGCGGCCATAGCAGCGGGCGCAGGCACCGCGGCGGGATTCGCAGGTGAGCACGGAGCGGATGTTAACGCGCTCGATGCCCGCGGCTTGAATCGCGTTGGCGAGTTCCTCGGTGATTTCCT
>DAITPO010000010.1:0-2082 GCA_036833535.1 Candidatus Acidiferrales bacterium
ACCGCGTCGCCCGTGGTGTTGGTGAAATCGGCGAGAACAATGGTGTCTTTCTCGGTCAAAGGCGCGGCTGAGCGCGAGCGCAGCAGCAGAACTCCTGCGACCACAGCGGCAATCACAACCACTGCAGCGGGAACCAGAATTTTCCAGAGTTTTCTTCCTCCAGAAACCGGAACTTCGGCAACTTTCACAGCAGCCGATGATCCAGCGGCCGGAAGAGATCCTGATGACGGCGTGGGCTGCTGGACCACTCGTTGAGAGCCTGTATCCTGTACCGCTGCTACTGTCCCCGAACTCGTTGGCACGCCGTGCCGCGATTCGGTTTCCCGTTTCAATCGTTTCAGGTCCGTGCGGATGTCCGCTGCATGTTGATAGCGGAGGTCGCGATCTTTCTCGAGCGCCTTGTTGATGATCTCTACCAGCTTGGGCGCAACGTTCGGGTTCAGATCGCCTGCCGCAACCGGATCAACAGCCAATATTTCGTGGAAGATGACTCCCGAACTTTCCCCACGGAACGGCAATTGCCCGGTGGACATCTCGTAGAGCACCGCTCCGAACGAAAACAGATCGCTGCGTGCGTCCAACTCCCTGGCGCGCACCTGCTCTGGCGACATGTAAGCGACCGTGCCGAGAGTAGCTCCCGGACTGGTCAACTGGTCCGCGCTCACCCCGGCGAGCTCAATTGTGGCGAGCGTGGCCTCGGAGGCCGCGGCTTCGCGCTTGGGCGTCTGTTTGGCCAGACCAAAATCCAGAATCTTGGCGTGACCGCGTTTGGTCACGAAAATATTCGCCGGTTTGATATCGCGGTGGACGATGCCTTCGCCATGCCCTGCATCGAGAGCGTCGGCGATTTCGATGGCCGGATCGAGGACGCTTTCGATTTCCATCGGACGGCCGGCGATGCGGTGCTTCAGCGTCACGCCGTCGAGATATTCCATGACGATGTAGGCTTTGCCGTTGTCGTCGCCGATTTCGTGGATGGTGCAGATATTGGGATGGTTCAGAGCAGACGCTGCCTGGGCTTCGCGCTGGAAGCGGGCCAGCGATTGTGGGTCTTTGGCGACTTCATCGGGAAGAAACTTCAAGGCTACGAAGCGGTGCAGGGTGACATCCTCGGCTTTGTAGACGACGCCCATTCCGCCACCGCCTAACTTCTCGACGATGCGGAAGTGGGAGATGGTGCGGCCGATCATGGAGGAGGAGTCTGGCATTGGGCGCACATGTTAGGTTGGAGGCAGAAACAAGTCAACGAACGTGGATTGATTGCGGACAGGAATGCGCGGGATCTCGCAACACGCAGATGGGTAGCGGGTCAGTTTGAATTTCGCCGTACTTGAAAGGGCCCCAGAATGAGCCTCAGGAATAAAACGAACAGCACAACGGAGACAATCGCCACCCACCACGGCCTAAGCACTATCGGAAATAGGATAATCAGCAACCACGCCCACCACGGCACTTGTGACCACCGATCACTGCCCACTTTCGTAGGCTTCGTCTGGTTGTCCATGTGGGGGAAGAGTATTCCCGATTGCCCAAAGGATCAAAGAATTTCAAACTCGCCCACTACCCACAGAGGCCGAAAATTGACAAAGGTGCGTGCGTCCGCTAGTTTAGATAATTCAATTTATCGAATGAAGGAGAGCTGAATGCCGCAGGGCACGCCGATCAAGCATAAGAAGAAGAGCAAGTCGGTATTGAAGAATATTCGCCAGACGGAAACGCGGACGGTGATGAATCGCGTGAACCGGACGCGCGTACGTTCGGCTATTCGCAAGCTGCGGGCGGCGCTGGCTGCTGGAGATTTTGACGGGGCGCAGAAGCTCGTAGGGGCTACATTTTCGGAGATCGACCGCTCGATCCGCAAGCACATCTTGCCGGAAAACACTGCCAACCGATACAAGTCGCGGCTTACGCTGGCGATCAACGCATTGCGCGCTAAGAAGAAGGCTTAGCTTTAGTAGCGCCGGCGTCCCTGCCGGCATCTTGCGACTACTCGCGCCAATTCCTGCTTAGACCACGCGCGGAGCTCAAGCGAGAGAAATGGCTTTGGTTCGCATTTTCTTCCGCGGGAGATCGCGCTTGTAG
>DAITPO010000010.1:2182-32221 GCA_036833535.1 Candidatus Acidiferrales bacterium
CTGCGTTCGTAAGATGCCGGCGGGGACGCCAGCGGTACGGTGGCGCTTAGGCGGCCTGCAACTTTAGCGTTAGTTTTGTGAATAGGAATTCCATGACGGCGCGCTGATCCTTCACGCCGGACTTCAGTAGGCTATCGGCTTCGGCTAACGCGGCGAGACCTTGCAGAAGCTGCTCTTTTCTGGAGCGGCGCGATTCGCCTTCGATGAGCATGCGGTAACGCCAGGCGATGCCGCCGACTAAGGCCGCGGTCTTGTCCCCGTCGCGAATCAGGGAATCCAGAAAATCGAGCGCAGCTTCACGGCGCGAATCCGCGAGCATATCGCCCAGCTCCCAGACGGTGTGCTTTCGGGCGTCAACGACCAGAGCTTCGACGTCGCGCGGCGTGATCTTCTTCGTCTTCTGCACGTAGAGCGACAGCTTCTCGACCTCGATACGAATGCGCGCGGGCTCGATGTTCACGGCATCGGCGAGCAAGGTGGCGGCCTCGCGATCCATTGTTGCACCCATCTCTTTCGCCGTGGCGAGAGCCAACTCGACGGCGTGGTCGCGGTCCATTACCAGCTCAACGAGCAATGTTGTTTTGGCGTTTTTGCTCAGCGCTTTGAAGAGACGCAGGCGCTTGTCGAGAGCGCTGGCTTCGAGCACGAGTACTGTGAACGGCGCGGGATCCGCGAGATAGGCTTCGAGAGCGTCCACGGCGGCGGCGCGGGCCTTATCGCCCAATTCCTCGAGTGCTTCGACTTCATCGACAATCAGCACCTGGCGCGGCGAGAGCATGGGGAGGGTCTGAGCGCGCTCGAAAGCGTCGAGCCAGCCTCTGCCGCGCGCCGAAAAATGTGCGAGTGCCCAATCGCGCGTGCCCTCGGCGACGTAAGTGGAGATCAGCGCGTTGCGGCAGAGTTCGCGCAGATAGGAATCCGAACCGAGCAAGACAACCGCGGGCACGGGCTTCCCCGCCGCGAGGCGCGCCTTGAGTTCCTGGGGAGCGAGGGCGGGCACTAGAATCCCTCCACGACGTCGCCGACCACGCGGGCGGCGAATTGTCGCGCCATGCGATCGAGAGCGGGATTTTGCTCCTCGAAGAAGCTGCTGGCATCGCCGGAGATTTGATATTCCTCGCGGAAGACCAGATCGTCGTTCTTAAACACGGGCTTTTGATCTTCGCGGGCTACGAGTTCGACCTTGGCGTGCACGGTTACCAGCATGGTGGTCACTTGTCCGCTCGTCGCGTCGAAGAGAATCGGACTGGTCTCGATGGTCAGCACTTCCCCGCGCAAGATTCCGTCCGCGGCTTCCTCATTTTGCACGATTTTGTAGGAGGTGCGGGCGAGAAATTCGCGAATTATGGCCTGCGTGAAGCGCTGCTCGATCCGGTAATGCGTGGTGCGATTTACGAACGCGGGGACGGCGATGATCTTCCAGCCTGAGGGCAGGCTCGATGCGCGCCCGGCGACATGATAGCCGCAACCGGCGAGAAGCAGCGCGGCCAGAACGACGGCGCGCCCGCAGGTCACGGCTACGCGCCGCGACGCCGGGCGATTTTCCGTCACGCTACGCCGGAATGACAAGCAGCTCCTCCGCGATGCGCACTGCATTCGTGGCTGCCAGGCGCAAATTATCCGCCACGCCCCAGATCCAGCAGCCGTTTGCAATGCTGGGATCGCGTTCCACTTGGGCGACTTGAATTTCGCTTTCTCCGGCGGCGGTCACGTTGTCGGGCGGCCCGTCGCCCTTCTTCGCCAGCTTCATCCCCGCGGCAGTAAATGCAGCCTCGATGCGCGCCGTATCGGGCGGTCCCGCAAATTCCGCGTAGGCGCCAAAAGCGTAGCCATAGAACACCGGCGCTTGCACAAATTGGATTGCGGGAAGCGCCGCGCGGCCTCCGAGATAGCTTCCCAGATCGCGCGCCAATCGCTCGCGGATTTCGCGCAGATTGCGGCGGCATTCCGAGCCATATCCCGTCAATAAATTGAAGGCCACTTGCGCGTCGAACACCGTACGCTCGATTCCGCGGAATGACAACAAGTTGGTGGTCTGAGTCTCGAGTTCATAAACGCCTGGCTGGCCCGCTTCGGAAACTGGAGGATAAAAAACTATCGCCACGCGCGCGGGATTTAGTTCTCGCAGAGCAGCAGTGAGAGTAGCGGCCATGATCAAGGCTGACCCCGGCGAGCGATACAACGGGCGTCTCTGGCCGGCGCTCGCGGGCTTTGACGCACCCAGGGGAATCGCAGCCGACGGCGCCGGAAGCAATGCGTCGAGCGACGGGATCCAAGAGAAGGCGCCGCTTTCGGCGGGCACGCCGCCTGTGAGATCGATCACCGACGCGCCTGCGCGAATTCCAGCCTGCCAATTCGCGGCCGCGGTTTCGCTGTTGCCGGCGAAAAACGCGAATCGCGCGCCCTCAAAGCTGTCTTCATTGAGCGGATGAATGAAAGTCGGCTCGCCGGCCGCTTCGGTCAAAGTGCCAACCGCGTGGCTTTCATCCAGCAACACGAAATCCGTGGCCGGGAAATTGCGGTCTTCGAGAACCTGTTTCAGTTCCTTGCCGAGCAGAGAGGAAGCGCCGACGATGGCGACGCGCTGAGACGAACCAGGCCGCGCCGGCATTTTTCAGGCGGGACGCGAAACGATGCGGTGACGGACCATTCGCGCGATTTCTAGAATGATTCCGTGCGCCGTGTAAGCGGAGGCGATGGCCATGAGTGCGGGACCCGAGTAAAAAACCACTGCCGCGGCTACCACCGCGATCGGAACGAGCATTCGCGATGATTGGCGCCGATCCCAGCGAATGTTCTTGCCGCTGAAATGCCGCACCGTGCTGGACATCAACACTCCCAGCGCGAGCAACAGCAGCAGCCAAAGGAGAGACATCTTCACAGTCTGGATCGGGATGGTGATGCAGTGCACCGTCGCGGCGATCATTCCCGCCGCGGCCGGCGTTGGCATCCCCACAAAATAGCCTGAGCCTCCCGGCGACATGCCGTGAATATTGAAGCGCGCCAGCCGCCACGCGCAGGAGACGACGAAAATGAAGCTCACCAGCCAACCAAGCTGATAGATATGGACAGCCTGTCCGGCTTCGCTGAAAGGCAGATTCCGCACGCCCCAGGCATAGGCCAAAAACGCCGGGGCAATGCCGAAGCTCACCACATCGGCGAGCGAATCGAATTCCTTGCCGAACTCGCTATTCGCGCCGAGAGCGCGCGCAATGCGTCCATCGAGGGCATCGAACAGAATCGCGAAGCCAATGGCGCGCGCCGCGTTGTCGAAATCCGCGACGCTGCCTTCGAGGGTGGCCAGGATGGCGTAATAGCCGCAAAGAAGATTAGCGACGGTAAACGCGCCGGGCAGGAGATACGCCCCGCGCTTCGCGGGTTTCTGCCCGGGGCCCCTTCTATCGTAGGGATCTAGACCGTTGATTTCCATTTCGCCAGAATGCTCGACCCGCCGGCGACCTTCTCGCCGCGCCGTACGAGTATCTCCGCGTCCTTGGGAAGCCACAAATCCACGCGCGAACCGAAACGGATCATGCCCACGCGCTCGCCCAGGGCTACCGCGTCTCCTGCTGCCTTCCAGCATAGCACGCGTCGCGCGATTGCTCCCGCAATCTGTTTGAAGACGATGTTACCGCGGGGTGTGGCTACGGTAATGACGTTCATTTCATTCTGTTCCGAGGCGCGCTTGCGCATGGCGGCGTAAAAGCGGCCGGGGCGGTACTCGACACCGGCGATTCGGCCGGCTACCGGTGACCGATTGACGTGAACGTCGAAGACCGAAAGGAAAATGCTGATGCGCTGGCCCGGTTGCGAGCCCATCGATTCTTCGACGATCTCAACCACGTGGCCATCGGCAGGTGAAACAACGGAGTTTGTGTCACCCGGAATCTGCCGTTCCGGATCGCGGAAGAAAAAGAAGACGAACACTCCAAGTATCGCGAGCACGATGCCCACGGCGAAAACCCAGACCCCGCCGATGCCCGCGAGCTTTGCAAGGCACACCAGGGCCAGGCCCAAAATCAACGGCGGCAACCCGAATTTGAGGCCTTCTTTGACCATTGAGAGTGAGGCCACGTCCCGTAGGGGAAAGTCTTTAGCCCTCCCGCAGTTCGGCCAGTTCGACCGCCATTGTTGCGATTAGTGGCACCAATCGTGACGCAGATACACGCTTATTGTACGACACGCGGGGTCAGTTTGGCTGGCGCGTCAGTGATAAGTGGGTTCGGAGAGATAGCGCGCGACCATCTGCTCCATGCGGTCTTTCACGCGTAATTTCATTTTTTTTAGCGTGATTTGCATGATTAGGTCTTCCGAGTCCAGGTAGGATTGCGTCTGCAGTTGTTCGAGCTGGGCTTCGTATTGCGAGTGCTCGGTGGCCAGCTTCCGGAACTCCGAGTCACTTGACATCAGGGTTTCCCGAATATCCCGCGCCATATGGGACATACGTTCCTCCCGAATCTGGATTCTTGGTTACATGCCCGCAAATTAACACAATCCGGAGCGCCGAGCCAATAGGAAATCAGTCCTATCAACGGCGCGTTGTTGAAATCGCCCCTAGCCGATGGAAGCGGCAAATCGAAGGGCGTCCTCGACCGGCGCAGAATAATAGCCGGTGCGCCGACCGGCCGTTTGAAATCCGCGCGATTCGTAGAACTGGATCGCTGCCTGGTTCGACTCGCGGACTTCCAGAAACGCTATGTGCGCGCCATTTCCGGCGCCCCAGCGAAGGGCCTCTGCCAGCAGCGCCCTTCCAGCGCCGCGCCGTCGCGCAGTGGGATCCACACCGAGGTTTAGAATTTCAAATTCAGGAGCTACGAGGCGCGCAACCAAGAAGCCCACAATCGTCGCGCCGGTTGCTTCGGCAGGACCGTGCGATTCCGTCTCGCGAAGTGCGACCCAACTCGGCATTTCGCCGCGCGCTGGGGCTTCGTAATCTTGCTTTGTCCACTGAGCGAGTCCAGGACAGGCGCGCTGAATTGCTAGGACGGATTCCACATCGCCGCTCTTGAGGCGGCGGATTGTTACTGCGCCTTCCACAGAACTTCCGCGTCTGAGCGGCGGATGTAATTGGCGTCGAGTTCAAGCGCCGTGGTCAGTTCTCCGCGCGCCGCGCGCTGGAGCCCAACGAGCCCAATCGAGGGAGCCAGGACCGGCGAAACCCTTACGATGCGCGCTGTGAGATTGGATTGCGCGAGAGCAGGCTCGATGATGTCCGGCGTAGGAGTCGAGATCGTCAACTCGTGCGGCTCCGCGTGCTCGCCTACCGCTGATAGAAATTCCGCGGCCCCCAGAACGCACGCCGGGACGATCACGCGCAGCCCGGAAGATCCCGATTCGTACAAAGCGCCGAAGACCTGGCCGCGACGTCCGTCCAAAACCGCGGCGACGAAGCCACCTTCGACGTGCGCCTGGAACGCGACGGCCTCGAGTGCGCTTACTGCCGCGATAGGGCGCTCATAGACTTCGGCCCAGCCCTTCACCGCCGCCAGCCCTACCCTCAAGCCGGTAAACGAGCCGGGCCCCGCCGATACCGCATACAAATCGAATTGCGGGAGTCCGAGCTTCAATTCGGCTAGCAGAAACTCAAGCTGGCGGAAAAGCCGGGAAGAATAAGCCTCGTCTGAAGAGGTGGATACGACGCCCAAAATGTCGTCGTTTTTGAGGGCTGCCAGGCTGCCCACGATGCCCGAAGTATCGACTGCCAGCACCAACATGTGCCCGATTATAGGGCAATTTCTCTTCCAATCCCTTCAGAAAATCACATCTCAAACATCTTCTATCTCGCTAAAATCACGTGGAATAGCTTGACTCGCACGTTTGCGTGTGCCTAAAATTACAACATGCAGTTCGGGGAGGGGACTCCGTCCTATGGAATTTAAGCTAGGCGAGAAGGTTGTCTATCCGAACCACGGTGTAGGAGTTATCGAACAGATCAGTTTCGGCTACCTCAACGGCAGATCTGAGCGGTTTTACATGCTCAAGATCGTCTCCAGCGGACTGAAAGTGATGGTCCCGCAAACCAACGTGGATAACGTCGGATTGCGCCCCGTCATCCGCACCACCCAGGCCGGCGACGTGATCGCCTACCTCGAAAAGGGCCGTTCCGCCAGCCATCATGACTGGAAGCACCGCTTTAAGGAGAATTCCGAGCGGATGCGCACCGGGTCGTTGATGGAAGTAGCGGCAGTCCTGAAGGGCCTCGTTTCACTCAGCCGTACCAAGCCACTCTCGTTCCGCGAAAAGAAGATGCTCGAGCGCGCCAAGTACTTGCTCGTCAGCGAGCTAGCTACGGCGCGGAATACGTCCGAGCAAGCGGTTGAGGCGAACTTGGTGCGGGCCCTGGCAAAAGCGCATCTGCAAATGCCGGAAGCGCCGAAGCTGCCTGATTAGATCTAGCCTGATTTTTTCTTGCACTTAATTACTGACGGGAAGCTTGTGTCCGCTTGGTTCTGCGCGACGCGGGCTTCCCCCAACCCCCGCCGCCCGGTGTTTCCACGCGAAGGATGCTGCCTTTCGGTAGATGCCAGGCTCCTTTCGATGGGAGCTTTCGCTTGCGGCCTGCGATCTGGACTTCGCACCGTCCTGGCGCTCCGACCTTTCCGCCCGCCAACCCATAGGGGCCAATTTTTCGCCGGTCGCTGAGTAATCCAACCTGCATCTCGGTGAGCAGCTCGAACTCGCGGATGATTCCGTCGCCGCCGCGCCACTTCCCTTCTCCGCCCGAACCGCGGCGCAAGGAATATTGCCGCACGAGAATCGGCAGAGAATGCTCGAGCACCTCGACGGGCGTATTCAACGAATTCGTCATGTGCGTGTGAATTCCGCTGACGCCGTCGCGTCCCGGGCGCGCTCCCATTCCGCCGGCGATAGTCTCGTAGTAAGCGAACGGGCCACGCACGCGGCCCGGACGCGACTCGGTCCCTCCAAAAGTCAGATTGTTCATCGTTCCCTGGCTGGCCGCGGGAATCTTCTGGGGAAAGGCGCGGGCTAGCGCTTTCAGCAGCGTGTCTACAATTCGCTGCGAAGTCTCGACGTTTCCCCCCGCCACCGCGCGCGGCGGACGCGCATTGACGATAGTCCCTTCCGGCGCGATTACCTCGATCGGACGCAGCAATCCCGATGTCGCGGGAATCTGCTCGTCGACCAGGGACCGGAAAACGTAGAACACGGCTGATTCTGCAATTGCGCGCACCGCGTTCACGCTGCCTGCGCATTCCGGGGCCGAACCGGTGAAATCCACTGTTGCGCGCTCGCCGCGCACTCGAATTTTTGCCGCGATGCGCAGCGGCTCATCGCTGATGCCATCATCGTCGAGGTGATCCTCGGCGCGATACGTTCCGTCGGGAAATGCGCGAATCACTGAGCGCATCATCGCTTCGGAATAATTCAGGAGCTCTCCGGCGTAGTAATTCAATTCCTTCCAACCGTACTTCGCGACCATCGCTAGCAACCGCCGCTCACCGATCCGGCACGCCGCAACTTGCGCCGTAAGATCGCCTTCGCGTTCCACTGGCGTGCGCACGTTGGCCATGAGCATACGCACGACATCACGGTTCACCCGCCCTCGCTCCAGAACCTTCACTGGGGGAATCCGCAAGCCCTCCTGAAAAATCTCCCGCGACAGCCCCATCGAGCCAGCCTGCGCGCCGCCGATATCCGCGTGATGCGCGCGGTTCGCCACGTAGAAGCGCGGTTTACCGCCTTTGTAGGGGAGGCCCTTTAGCGCCGCCCGGTTTTCGGCCTTATTTTTCTGTTGCGCTGCCGCCCCTTGCCGTTCCCTGGCAAACACCGGCATCACCAAAGTCAAATCCGGCAAATGCGTCCCGCCGGCGTAAGGATCGTTCAGCAACACCGCATCGCCCGGCTCCAAGTCAACTGCATCAGTAGCCGCCACCACGGATGCAGGCATTGATCCGAGGTGCACCGGCATATGATCGCCCATGGCGAGAACGTTCCGGTCGGCGTCAAAAACCGCGCACGAGTAGTCCCGCCGCTCGGTAATGTTCGGGGAAAAAGCTGACCGCCGCAGCCCCGCCCCCATCTCTTCCGCCACTGAGTGAAAGAGATTCTTGAATATTTCGAGCCGCACTGGATCTAGTCGCTGCGTCATCGGTACCTACCATCTTGCGCCGTAAATTGAACGCCGGACATTGTTTCTAAATCAGCGACCGGCCATACATAAATGCTTTTCGCGCGTCTAACGGGGAAGCCAATTCTCTCTGCAACGACATTTGGGGCCCGATCGAGATCAGAAGCAGGCCGGTCACAAATTCGGAATACATCCGTGCAGGAGGCTCGCGTGACAAAATTTCTCCTGGGATTCGCCGCCGGAATCTTGGCGCTGCCTATCGCGATATTAGTCGTGGCACGGCTCGGCTTGCTGCCCATAAATGCGAACACGTCGCCCACGCGGTGGGAAAGCGCCTTTGCCCACATGGCGATCGATGCATCGGCGGCGCACCAGGCGCCGAAGGTCCAGAATCCCATCGCTCCGACCGAAGAAAATCTAATGTCCGGCGTGAAACTTTTCAAAAACGATTGCGCCGGTTGCCACGGAACTCCGAACACCGCGGCGGAAAACGAATCGAACGTGAACCTGTATCCCAACGCGCCGCAATTTGCGCTGCATCCCACGCGCAGGCCGGACTACCAACTCTTCTGGATCGCCCGCGGCGGCGTGCGCTATAGCGGCATGTTTGCTTGGGGCGGCCAGTTCGCGCCCGACGCCTCCGGTCACGACCCTTCGGACGAGAAAATCTGGACCGCGGTGACCTTCATTACGCACCTCAGTTCCCTGCCGCCCGCAGTCGACGCAGAGTGGCACAAGAAATAAGCCTCCTGAACAGCGAGCTACGTGCTCCAGCGCGTTAAGACGAGGTTCTCGCGAGCATCTACGCGCGCCTGCCAACCGCTCAGCACCACCGTCGTAGCGCTGTAATCGGTCACGATGGCTGGGCCGGCGAACCGATTCCCCGCTCGAAGCCGCGCTCGCGCGTACACCGGTGCATGAATCCACTTCCCGTGAAAATAAACGCGCGCCGCGGAATCGATCGCCCGGCGCGCGTTGCGACCATGCGTTCTCGAACGCGGCAAACCCGGCTTTGGCGTGAGGCCGATAAGGCGCACCCCTATATTCACAATCTCAATCTCGCGTGACCAGTCTGCATATCCGTATCGGCGCTCGTGCTCGCGGTGAAAGGCCGAAAGGAAATCCCCCGACGCGGCGATCTTGAGCGAGTTCGACTGGCCAACGTAGCGCAGATCTAGAGATCTCACCGAGCGGATGTGGCCTGTCGCGTGGTCCGCGCGTGACTGCTGCCTGTGGTGGAAGGCGTGGTCGTCGGATGCCGGCAGGGACGCCGGCGCTACTACACCAAATCCTTCGGCGCGCACTTGGCGGAGGCCTTGTGACTCTAGGGCTTGGAAAGCACCCTGCAACTCGCGCTGGGCGGCGCTGGCGGACTTCGCGCGGGCGAGAACGGTCTGCGAGAAATCCTTCACTACGTCGGCGCGCAGGATGCCGAGTGCTGACAATCCTCCGGGGATCTTGGGGATGAGGACGCGCGGCATTTCGAGCGCGGCTGCTAGCGCGCAAGCGTGCAGCCCGCCTGCACCGCCGAACGCCACGAGCGAATAGTCCCGCGGATCATGGCCGCGCTCGACGGAGATCACGCGAATGGCGCGCTCCATCGTCGCTTCGACTACGTCGAGCGTCCCTTGTGCGAATTCTTCGACGCTGCGAATCGCAGGCGCTTTTTTGCGCGCGCGATCGAGAAAGCGACGCGCGCGGGCTGCATCGAGCGGAAACTCACCGCCCAACAAACTTGCGCCGCCCAAGCGGCCCAGCACTAGGTGCGCATCCGTCACCGTCGGCTGCTCTCCTTTTCCGTAGGCGATCGGGCCGGGATCGGCGCCTGCGCTTTCGGGCCCGACTCGCAACGCTCCGCCGCGATCGATGCGCGCGATTGAGCCGCCGCCCGCTCCGACCGTGTGAATGTCGAGCATCGGCACGCTCACCGGCAAATCATCCACCACCGATTCGTTGGTCGTGCGCGCGCCGCCTTCGAGCAGCGCGACATCTGTGGACGTGCCGCCCATGTCGAAGCAGATGATTTTGTCGTAGCCGGCCAGATTCGCGACGTATTCCGCGCCGAGGACACCGCCCGCGGGCCCTGAGAGGATTGTGCGCACCGGCTCGGCCGCGGCCGCGCGGGCCGAGATGATTCCGCCATTCGATTGCATCACGCGAACGCGGCTTCTCTTCCCTTTCGATCCGTTGCCGACAACACGCTGCGAAACTCTTTCGATTGCCGCAAGATACCCGCTCATTACGGGAATCAGATACGCGTTTACAACCGTCGTTGAGGTCCGCTCGAATTCGCGGATTTCAGGAAGGACTTCGTGCGAAGTGGTGACTACGACTCCCGCATCGCGCAAGGTCTCGGCGATGAGCGTTTCGTGAGAGTGATTTGCGAAGGAAAACAGGAAGCAAACGGCGACTGCGTCGGGCCGCGCTTTGCGAACGCGGCGAACTAGATCACGGATCTCGGCTGACGAAGGCCGGCCAACAATCTCGCCTTCTGCTCCAACGCGTTCGCGAAGCCCCAGCCGCCGCTCGCGGGGAACGAGCGGCTCCGGCCGGCCGCCGAAAAAATCGTAGAGCTTCGGACGCGCCTGCCGACCAATTTCGAGCACGTCCTCAAATCCAGCCGTGGTGACGAGGACGACGCGGCCGCCGCGCCGCTGCAGCAGCGCGTTAGTCCCGACGGTTGTGCCACAGACCAGATCGAGAGGAGCGATCGATTCAGCGGAGCGCCGGCGCGATATTTCTTCGAGTGCGTTCGCGATCGCCTGCGCCGGATTTAGCGGCGTCGAAGGAACTTTGAGGATTTCGATGCGCCCGTCGCGAACGAACACGCAATCGGTGAAGGTTCCGCCGGTGTCGATGGCGATGCGCAATTCGCTCCCGCGGCTACTTTTTCTTGGGCGCCAGAATCGCCACGATCTGCCCGAGGTGGTTGAGATCGTGCCCCGCCATCATCTGCGAAAGTCTTTCGACGCTCTCTTCGCCGCGCTCGGAGTGCATTCCAAAATGCTTCCATTGCTCGGGCCGGAGCGACTTCATCAATCGCAGATTCGCGTCGCGCAGCGTTCGGTAGACGCCGAGCGACACCACGGGATCATGCTTCGCGTAGTTCCCCGCCTCGGCCCACTTGTCCTGATCGTAGGCGGCAATCGGGGTACCCGGCGCGCCCAGAATGCTGCGCATACGGTAGCCCGCCACAAGTTCCGAGTCCGCGAGATGCGCCAGAATTTCGCCCACCGACCACTTCCCCGGCGCGGGCCGTTTCGTCAGGCGCGCCTTGGGAACGCCTTTGATCAGCTTCCCGATTTTGGCTGCCGTGGCGGCTTGCACCTTCAACGGATTTTGACCGCCCGTGTAACCCATAATCCTCTGCTTATACTGTTCGATGGTTTCCTGCATGGTCCCTCGCTCCTCTCGATGTGGCGCGTCCCGTCGCTGCGGGACCGCCCTTCGCCCGGGAGCCATTTTATAGAATCTGGCCGACGCTACAAACCCCGTGGCCGACGCGACGCCCGTCAAGCAGCGACAATTTGGCGTCCCTCGTGCCGGCCTTTTTCACCTGCGGCTGAAGCCGCTTGAAACGCCCTCTCAATTTTGGAAACAAATTCTCCTAGGCCAGTCCCAAACCGGCGAAGCGAAAATACACTATAAGAGCCGGGTCTGGATTGCAGATACCTGGCTTTTTCGAAATGCCGAGCCATTCCCACATCCAAATCACGCGCCCGGAAGATCGCGAGCTGGAAGCGAAGCGCAGCGAACTCGCGGCTCTGGAGGCAAACCTCGCCGAACGTGAGCTGCAGCTCACAAGTCTTCGCGTCGAGCTGTCATCGTTCGAGCGGAAATACCTTGCGGAAGTCGGGGCGCGCTATGCCGAATTGGACGAGCTCAAGGCGCAGCTTGCGGAGAAGCTTGCTGCTGAAAATCCCGGAGACCTTCGCCTGCAGGAATCCGCGCGGCAGGCTCGCGCCAGGGCTGATGAGACTCGCTCGACGACCGCCAGCGATTCCGCGCACGAACACAAAATCTTTTCACCCACGCCCGAGTTGAAGCGACTCTATCGCGAAGTGGCCAAACGGATTCATCCCGATCTCACTTCCGATGATGCCGATCGCGCTAAGCGCCAGGAATTGATGGCGCAGGCCAATCGCGCTTATGAGCTGGGTGACGAGGCCGCCCTTTCGCGCGTCTTCGCGGCTTATGAATGTTCGCCGGAGTCTGTTGCGGGTGAAGGAACGCCGGCTGAGTTGGTGCGTACCATTCGCCGTATCAGCCAGGCGCGCCACCGGCTCACCGAAATCGAGGCGGAATCGAAGAAGCTGCTACATTCCGATTCGTACCAGCTTCGCACGCGCTTCGACGAAGCCGCGCGGCAGGGGCACGATCTTTTTTCCGAGCTCGCCGCGCGTATCACGTATGAAATTGCGCGCGCGAAGCACAATTTGGCGCACCGGCCGGTGCCGAGTTCCGTCTGATGACCGCGCTGCCACCCACTGCCGAAATCGTGACGCGCAAAACGCAGTCGCTCGCCGTGCGCACTGCGGCGCTAGTGCGGCGGGGACTTCGCGATCTCACGGTCGAGACGCACTGGCGCGTGCGGAAGGTCTCTGCGGCCCGCGATGGCAGCGTCGCGGTATCGCCGTTCGGGCAAATGGCTGCGCTTGAAACGCGTCCGGGATCTGCGCGCGTCTCACTGACCGTAGAAGATCTGGAATCGGAGACGCCGCCGGAAGAAATGCCGCTGACAATCGAAAGCGTGCAGGCCGCGGGGCTGGGAATTCACGTAGTGCGCTGGTCGCCCGACGGGCGCTATATTCTGGCTGCGTCGCCGGACTGGAATCCTGAGGCGCACCTCTTCGATGTTGAGAAGCAGAGCTGCTTGCGCACGTATCCGATACCGAGCCTGGATGATTCCTTCGCGTGGTCGCCCGACGGGAATATTTTTGGGCTCGCCTCTGCGGCCGATTGTTCCGTCAACACCTGGCTCTGCCGCAACGCCGCGCCCACGCTGGATGAAACGCCGCATGGTTCTCTCGATCCGAGTCTGGCCATCCGCAACGACTCCGCGGAGGCCGAGCCGGGCGAGGTCACCGTGCTGGCCGGCTTCGGACCGATGGCTTTCAGCACCGCCAGCGGCCTGATCGCGGTTGCCTTGCGATTTCCGGAGGAGTGGGCCGACGATCACATTCTCTTGGCCGCCGCGCCATCACTCTCGAGTGGCACTATCGTTCCGATTCAAGGCAATGCTACGGATATGAGCTGGGATGCTCGTGGCGAAAATCTTATCTTCTGCGCCGGCGGCAAAGTGTTCGCTGCGAATCTTGCGACGCGCTCCATAGTTCCCTTGCCGTTCAACGCCGAAATTTGCCGCTGCCATCCCATTCTGCCGATTTGCGCGTGCTATTCCTCGTGGCTCAAAGATTCCGAGAATGGAAGGTTGTTCATCACCGAAGCGAGAACGGGACGAATTGTGGATGAATGCGACGCTGAGGGCGTGTTAGATCTCTGCTGGAGCGTGGACGGCGAACGCGTCTACGCAGTAACGCGCGACGGCCTCGCCTACATCTACGATCGTTCGCTTGGGTAAAACAGATTCGGTGCGACGTCGAGCACCCCTCCCTCAGTGGCTAAAGCCGCACTGCTGTCGCGCCGCATTCGGCACGGCTGAAGCCGTGCCCTGACAAACCGTTCCGACTCATACGCAAGCTTTAAAAGATCTATAGCTCTGGCTGCCAGCTGCCGTCCTTGCATTCGCGATTGCTATCACGAAGAGATGGGAGATCTTGCCTGGATAAAGACTAGGCTAGCGGAAGATTTGCTTCGGCATTGAGCGTCACATCGGCGGCTTCGCCTGCCAGGAATCGCGGATACGCCGCCGCGGCAATCATCGCTGCGTTATCGGTTGAAAGCGCGCGGCTCGGGAAATGAACATTCAGGCGTGCTTGCTTTGCCGCTTCATCAAACGCGGCGCGCAGCGCGCGGTTTGCTGCAACTCCTCCCGATACGAGCACCGATCTCGCCTTAAATTCTTCCGCAGCGGCCATCGTTCGCCGGAGTAGATCCTCCACCACCGAGTGCTGGAAACTAGCCACCAGATCGAGCGTGAATTTCGAGCATAGCGGCCGAATCGCTTCGGCGCTGCGCTCGCCTCGCCCCAGCGCCGTGATCCGCGCATCAATCTCGCCCTGCAGCTCCGGGTGCTTTCGCAGAAGATAGAAGACCGCCGTCTTAATGCCGCTGAAACTGAAGTCATACGCGTTCCCGCGAATCTTCGTGGTGGCGAAGCGAATCGCTGCCGGATCGCCAAACGCCGCTAGTTGATCGATGATCGGCCCGCCCGGATATCCAAGGGCCAGCATTTTCGCGACTTTGTCGTAGGCCTCGCCCGCGGCGTCATCGCGCGTGCCGCCGATCCGTCCGTAGTGCAGCGGCATCACAGCACCGCGGACAATGCTGCCGTTCCCGTGATCGCCCGAAGCAGCTTGAATGACGCGATAGAGAATCGTGTGACCGCCGGAGACAATCAGGCAGACTGCAGGAAATTCCGGCGCACGGCCCGCAGCATGCGCTTCGAGCAAGACCGCGTGAACGTGGCCTTCGAGATGATTCACGGGAATGAGCGGCTTGCCGAGCGACATCGCCAACGCCTTACCGTACGTCACTCCCACAATAAGCGATCCGACCAGCCCTGGCCCGCGCGTGACGGCGATCGCGCCGACATCGCGCAGCTCGATTCCCGCTTGTGACGCCGCTTCTCGAACTACAGGCACGATCCGGCGCAAATGTTCCCGCGAAGCTAATTCCGGAACGACTCCGCCATATTTGCGATGAATGTCAATTTGCGATGCGACCACGCTCGAGAGAATCGTCTTGCCGCCCGCGACAATTGCTGCCGCCGTCTCATCGCACGACGACTCAATTCCGAGAATTAAGTCGGAACGCGTGGCCTCACTTTGTTTCGATTCGCTCACTCACCATGCTCCCAATAGCATCGTAGCACGAGGAGCTTCAGAGGCCGTGCGTGGGCGCGGCCGGGCGCGAAAGTTGCGATTCATCGCACGCGACGAGCGACTCCGATTGACAGTCCGGCGCATCGAACTGTATCGTGCGAAGTCGCTGAAAAATTCGCGGAGTGATATGAATCCACCGATCAAAAAAGTCCGTAAGGCCGTGCTGCCGGCTGCAGGTCTCGGCACGCGCTTTCTTCCCGCCACCAAAGCGCAGCCGAAAGAAATGCTGCCGGTCGTGGACAAGCCGCTCATCCAGTACGCGGTCGAAGAGTGTATCGCGTCCGGCATCGAGAACGTCATCATCATCACCGGCCGGCGCAAAAATGCCATCGAAGATCATTTCGATTCCGCTCCGGAACTCGAGCATTTCCTCGAAGAGCGCGGCAAACCCGAGCAAGCCGAGATGGTGCGGCGCATCAGCGGCGGCATTCATTTCAGTTACACGCGCCAGAGTGAAGCACTCGGCCTCGGCCATGCGGTGATGCTCGCGCGCGAGCTGGTGGGCGACGAACCGTTTGCCGTGCTTCTCGGCGACGTCATTCTTGTCGGCCCCGAGCCTGGCACGAAGTCGCTTATCGACGTCTATGCGCAGACCGGACAAGGCGCAATCATCGTTGAAGAGGTGCCGCGCGAACGCGTTCACCTTTACGGAATCGCCGACGCGCGCCCCGCCCCGGACCTCGGCTTCGGCAATCGCTTGATGCGCATCAACGACGTGATCGAAAAGCCCAAGCGAGAAGAAGCGCCGTCAAATCTCGCCGTCACGGGCCGCTATGTCTTTCCGCCCGAGATTTTCGATTGCCTGGCGCGAATCAAACCCGGCAGCGGCGGAGAAATCCAGCTCACGGACGCGATGCGGCTGCTCGCCAAGGAACACGGCCTGTGGGGTTACATTTATGAAGGGAAGACCTACGACGCCGGAGACAAACTCGGCTTTTTGCAGGCGACCGTGGAACTGGCGCTCAAGAATGCTGAACTCGGGTCGCCATTTCGAGAGTATTTGAAAACGCTGAAGCTGTAATTCAGCGCCAGAAATTATTCGAGGTAGAACACTACACATTCAGAAAATGCAGATCCCTCATCCGCCTAGGCGGATTCGGGATGACAACGCGCCAGGGGCTCGACCAATGGCAAGAATCCGCTTTCGTAACTAGTCTTTCTTCGACTTCCCTTTCGATCCCGATTCCTTCGATTTCGATTCTTTCGATGTTTCCGGCTTGCTCGTCGAAGAAGAATCCTCTTTCGCCGCCGCGGGCTTCGATTCTCCGTCGCCCGATTTTCCGGCTGCATTCTTGCCGGCGTAGTCGGTCACATACCATCCGGTGCCTTTGAACTGGATTGCCGATGACGAGAGCAGGCGCACCGCTTTGCCGCTGCATTTCGGGCACTTGCGCGTCTCCGGAGCGGAATACGATTCGATTTTCTCGAATACATGCCCGCATTTCCCGCACTTGTACTCGTAGAGAGGCACTACAATTTCCCTCCATGAATGACCGGTAAAATAAAATACTATCACGAGTCGCGCTGCGCTCGCCGGTATCGAGGGCGCTTGAGTTTCCTGTGCTAGACTGGCGCCGACGACGGGCTGCGCGCTGCATGCGGTTCCGTCGAGATCGCCACTATGCGCAAATCCAAATCCCGCGGCAACAACAGGCCCGGCTCTCCGCCGGTCGAACGCCGCGATGCGCCCGAGCCGGCAAACGCGAACCACATTCCTGGCCAGGGCTGCCTCTATCTGATCGCCACGCCGATCGGCAACCTCGAAGACATTTCTTTGCGCGCGCTGCGTCTGATGAAGGAAGCCGACGTGATCGCGTGCGAAGACACGCGCGAAACGCGCAAGCTGCTCTCGCACTACGATATTCACACGCGCCTCGAAAGCTACCACGAGCACAACGAAATGACGCGCGCGCCCGAACTGGTGATCGTGCTCGAGCAGGGCGCCAAAGTCGCGCTCGTGAGCGACGCCGGTACTCCGGTGGTATCCGACCCAGGGCATCGCCTGGTCACGCTCTGTCTCCGTCACGGAATTCCCGTTGTGCCGGTGCCGGGAGCTTCTGCGCTGGTGGCGGCGCTTGCGGCTTCGGGAATGCCTACGGAGCAATTTCTATTTGCGGGATTTCTGCCTTCGCGGCCGAGCGAGCGGCGCAAATCGATGCGGTCACTGACCGCGATTGCTGCCACTCTAGTGTTCTACGAAGCGCCGCATCGCATCGCGGAAATGCTCGATGACGCGCTCGGAATTCTGGGCAATCGTCTGTGCGTCGTCGCGCGCGAGGTGACGAAGCTGCATGAGGAATTTCGCCGCGGGCGTATCGTTGAGCTGATCGCGAGCTTCCGGGAAGCGCCGCCGCGCGGCGAGATCACCGTCATCTTCGGACCTGCGGACGAGGAATCTCATCTTCCGGCATCGGGCGATTCCGCACGCGGCGAAGTGAGTCTTTCAGCGCGCGTGGATGAGCTGATGGAAAAGGAACATCTCGATCGGAAAGCGGCGCTGAAATTGGCAGCGCGCGAAAGAGGTTTGTCGAAGCGCGAAGCCTACAAGCAACTGCTCGTCCACCGCGACGATTGAGGCGAACTTAATCCGCCGGCACGGCCGACGCATCGTTCGCCAGCACCTCACCCGCAACAGCCGTCCGTAGCGCAGCCTCGAAGAACATCTCGACGCGATCCAGCACATCCTGCGTAGTCTTCGACGAGTGCACCGCGTGCCGCAACTCGCTGCCGTTGCGCACGCCGTGCGTGAACGAGCAAGCAAACTGTTTCATCTTGCCGATGGCGTCTTTCATCTCGCTGGCCACCAGGCGGCGGAAATAATCTGTCAGCAGGCGATGCCGGTCTTCATCGCTCGGCCGGTCGTAGCTCCCGGTGGTGACGAATTGCTCGATCTGCCGGAAAATCCACGGATTGCTCGGCGCTGCACGGCCGATCATCACGGCGTCGCAACCGGTTTCCTTCACGATGCGCACCGCATCTTCCGGAGCGCGAACATCGCCATTGCCGATCACCGGAAGCTTCACCGCTTCTTTCACCGCGAGAATCACGTTCCAATCTGCATCGCCGCTGTAGCCTTGTAAACGAGTCCGAGGGTGCACCGCGATGGCCTCGACGCCGCAATCCTCCGCCATGCGCGCCACTTCCACCGCGACGATATTATTTTCGTCCCAGCCCGAGCGGATCTTGATGGTAAGAGGAATCTGAATTGCCGCACGCACTGCCCGGAAGATTTCCTCCAGCAGCGGCAAATCCCGCAGCAATCCCGAGCCGCCGCACTTCACCACTTTCTTCGCTGGGCAGCCGAGATTGATATCGAGTTGGTCGAAGCCCAAGTCTTCGGCAAGCGCCGCCGCCGAAGCCATCACTTTCGGATCCGCGCCGAAAATCTGCGCTGCGATGGGATGCTCGTCCGGCTCGTAGTAGAAATAGTGCAGCATCCGCGCCTCATTGCGCGTAAGCCCTTCGGCGCTGGTGAACTCGGTCATGATTAGGCCGCAGCCGCCGAGTTCGCGAATCACGCGGCGGAACACCGTGTCGGTGACTCCGGCCATAGGCGCGAGAATCGTCGCGGGACGAATCGAGCGATCGCGAATTTTCAGTTCCGAGGGAAACATGGAGGTCATCTAGAGAAGTGTAGCGTCGATTGGAGTCTCATCGTCTGAGGAACGGCGCGTGCGTGCTAACGGTGTACGCTCCACAACCGGCGCTGAGTTGCCTCCGTCCGGCGCCGGAGCAGAAGTCGGGGCCGCGGCGCTAGTTCGTCCTAATCCCGCGGACGCCGATGCAGCGGCAGCAGCAGCCATGGCGGGCCCCATTCCGCGACCGTCCGGCTCGCGTGATGTTCCGTCCCGAAGATACGCCGCAGCAGTTTCTCGCGAGCCGCCGAAGAAACTTTCCACAATTTGCCCCAGCGCGTGGCTGCGCGCGTCCTCGACGCTCAAAGTCGGTCGATAGACATAAGCGCGCCCCGATTTTCGCCGCTCGACGATTCCCTTCCGCGCCAGCCGGTCCATGATGGTCATGATCGTGGTGTAGGCGCGCGGGCGTCGCGGCGCGAGCTGGTCGCGAATTTCGCGCACGGTGCCTTCGCCAATCGGCCAGAGCGTATTCATGCAATCGAGCTCGAGAGGCGCCAGATCGAGCAGCGAGCGGCGTCGCGGGTCTGCGCTCGCGGCTTTCTTGTTGCCATTTGGGCCGGGCGCGTTCATGGCTTTGATCCATCCGTGCCCTTCGGCGCGGCTGCGTGCATGGCGATTCCCGCACTCGCTGCCTTTGACGCCGGCTCCGAAGGCGGCTCGGCGAGGTATTGCGAAGTGCGCAGCAAGTTCCGGCGCAGCGCCGGATTTCGCTCGGTCCAATCTCCGATTCCCGCATCCGAGGCCATCGTCGTCTCAATGGCTGCCATCTTCGAATCCAGGTCATCGAGAAAATGCAACGCGACGGCTTCGCGCGTCAAAGGAAGCCGCGGCGAGCCGAATTCGAGCGAGCCATGATGGCTCAGGATCAAGTGCTCGATCACCGCCGCAAGCGGCCGCGGAAAATCGCTGATGGCTTCGATCTTTCTGCGCACGATGGCCTGGCCCAGCGCGATGTGTCCCAGCAGTTGGCCTTCGGTGGTGTAACCAAATCCGCGCGCGCAGCTCAATTCCTCGATCTTGCCAATGTCGTGAAGCACGATGCCCGCGAGCAACAAATCGCGATTAAGTTCGGGATAATGCGATGCCACCAGCCGCGACAGCTCGATGAGACTCACCACGTGCTCGAGCAAGCCGCCTATGTAGGCATGGTGCATGGTCATCGCTGCCGGCGCGCGCTTCAATTTCGGCGCGATGGACGCATCTTCGACCACGCTTACCAGCAGCGTCTTCACCCACGGGTTTTCGGCCGCGTGCACCGCTTCGTTCAACCGTGCATAGAGTTTTTCTACGTCTTGCTTCGTGTGCGGCAGAAAATCGGCGAGCTCGTAATCTTTTTCCGCGACCGGAATCACGTTTTCTACGGTGAGTTCGAGCTGGTCGTTGTAAAGCTTGGCCCGCGCGCGCACCTTCACCACATCATCGCGCTCGAATTGCGCGACGATACCCTCGAAGCCATCCCACATTTTCCCGGAAATTGTGCCGGTACGATCCGCCAGGTCGAGCTGCAGCCAGGATCGGCTGGTTCTCGGCGAGGTTCGAATTTCTTTGGAGCGAACCAGAAATGTCGAGGTCACGGCTTGGCCGTCACGCAGATCAGAGATGAATTGAGTTTTCACTGACCCCCGGCGGCCTTCTTCGCCTTCTTCGATAGCTTCTTGTCCGGCGCGTCCGGAGTCGGAGTGACTTCCTTGATGCCCGTGTTGCTGGCCACCGCCGCGGTGTCCACGTAGCCCGGCTTCACGATCACGTAGCTTTGCTCGCGCAATTCCGCGAGATAGCCGCGAAACAGCGTGGACATCCGCTCGCCGTAAATGTGATTCATAATCTCGTTCTCGACCTTTTCCATCGGCTGCTGCCCTGCGTCATAGTGATCGAGAACCTTGATGATTTCGAAGCCGGTCTTGGTCTGAATCACATCACTGATATCGTTTTTCTTCATGGCGAAGACCGTATCTTCAATTTGCTTGGAGAGCTGGCCGCGTTCAAACGCGCCCAGATCGCCGCCGTTCTTCGCCGTCGGGCCTTCCGAATTGCGCTTCGCCAATTCGGCGAAATCTTCGCCTTTCTTCAGCCGCGCGTCGAGATCATTCGCCTTCTTCTGAATCACTGCAATCTCGTCCGGCGTTTTCGCGTCCGTATTCAGAAAAATATCGGCCAGCAGCACCGATTCTGGCCGGATAAATTCCTCTTTGTGTTCGTCGTAATATTTCTTGACGTCTTCGTGGCCAATATCCACGCGCGCGCCGGCGTCTTTGCGAATCACTTCCTGCGTGAGCAGGTTGTTGCGGATGCTGCGCTTGTATTCATCCCAGGAGAGTCCCTGCCCCTCTACGGCCTTCTGCAGGTCCTCCATGCTGGCGAGGTTGTTCTGCTGGCGCACTTGATCGAGCTGCTTGATTACGTCGGCCTCGACGCTGATGCCCATATCCTTGCCGCGCTGCACCAGCAACTGTTGATCGATTTCATCGCGCAGCAAATTCTTCTGCCGCTCAGCGTACATCGCTTCCTTGCGATCGGAAGTGCAGGTCGAGCAGTCGTGGTCCACTTCCTCGTGGAGCTGCGCCTGGGCTTTTTCGTAATCCGAGAGCGTGATGATCTCGTTGTTCACGCGCGCGATGATTTCTTCGATCACCTTCCCGTTGCCCTGCGCCTTGGTCTGCGCATGCGTCGCCGCTGGCGCGGCCCAAGCCAGCGCAACGCCAAGCAGAGTCCACGCGATTTTCTTGACGCTCTTGCCCATTCGGCTTCCCCGCATTTGCATTCGATTCATCCCCACGATTGAATTCTAGCCCTACGATTGTAGTTGCAGCAACAGCTTTTGGGTCGCCGCAGCCACACCATCCTTTTCATTCTTCCAGTCAAACCATAGCACGCCGCTTGGATCGAGCCGCATGCCCCGCCGGCCGCGAATCACGCGCACCAGTTTTTCCGGTTTGATGGGCGTCTCGTCATGAAATTTCACGGCCACCTGCTCCCCGCGCCGCTCGATCGACGCGACCAGCAATCGCTCCGCCAGCGCTTTCAAAACCGCGTAATCCAGTAGGTTGTCGACCGCCGGCGGCGGCGCGCCGAAGCGGTCCTCCAATTCCTTACGCACTTCCTCGCGTTCCTCTTCATTCGAAACTTCCGCGATACGCTTATAGATGCGCAATCGCAGATTTTCGCTTTCTATGTATTCGCGCGGAATCCGAATGTCCTGCCCCAGATTCAACGTGACTCGCCGCTCCGGCGTCACGGCCTCGCCCTTGCGCTCGGCCACCGCGCGCTCCATCATGCGGCAATAAAGATCGAAGCCCACCGCCGCGATCTGGCCGTGCTGTTCGCGCCCAAGCAAATTGCCCGCGCCCCGGAGTTCCAGATCGAGCGCCGCGATTCTGAATCCCGCTCCGAGATCGCTGAATTCCTTCAGCGCCGCCAGGCGATGTTTCGCGAGCGTGGTGAGCCCGCCGACCGGCGGCACCAGCAGATACGCGTAGGCGCGTTGATTCGAGCGGCCCACGCGGCCGCGCAACTGATACAGCTCCGCCAAACCAAAGCGATCCGCGCGATTGATGATGATCGTGTTCGCTCGGGGAATATCGAGTCCGTTCTCGATGATCGTGGTGCACACCAGCACGTCGGCTTCGCCGCGAATGAATTTCAGCATCACTTTCTCAAGGTCGGCCTCGTGCATCTGCCCGTGGCCGATGATCACGCGCGCTTTCGGGACCAGCCGCTTGATCAGCGACGCCACCGAAGCGATGGATTCCACGCGGTTGTGCACGAAGAAGATTTGCCCCTCCCGCGACAGCTCCTCTTCGATCGCTCGCTTGATGATGGACTCCGAAAACGGCGCCACGGTCGTCTGAATCGCCAGACGGTCTTTCGGCGGCGTCTCGATCACCGACATGTCCCGCAATCCCACCAGTGACATGTGCAGCGTCCGCGGAATCGGTGTCGCCGACATCGTCAGCACGTCCACATTCTTGCGCATTTCCTTGATGCGCTCTTTGTGCGCCACGCCGAAACGCTGCTCTTCATCCACCACCAGCAGCCCGAGATTCTGAAATTTCACATCTTTCGACAGAAGCCGGTGCGTCCCGATCACGATATCCACTCTTCCGGCTTCGACCTCCGCCAGAATCTTTTTCTGCTCGCGCGCCGTCCGGAAGCGGCTGAGCATTTCGATCCGCACCGGAAATGCCGCGAATCTCCGCCGAAAAGTTTCGTAATGCTGAAAGGCGAGCACGGTAGTTGGCGCCAGCACCGCCGCCTGCATCGAATCGCCCACCGCTTTGAACGCCGCGCGCATGGCCACTTCCGTTTTGCCGTAACCCACATCGCCGCACAGTAAGCGGTCCATCGGTTGCGCCGATTCCAAATCATGCTTTACGTCACTGACGGCCTTCTCCTGATCCGGCGTCTCCTGGAATTCGAATGCGTCTTCGAATTCCTTTTGCCAGTTCGAATCCTCAGGAAAAGTGTGACCCACGGCCAGACGCCGCTCGGCATAGAGCGCCAAAAGTTTCTGGGCCATATCGCCGACCGACTTCTTCACGCGCGCCTTGCGAGCCTCCCAAAGATTTGTCCCCAACCGATCGAGTTGCGGCGTGACTCCGCCCAACGATTGATACTTCTGAATCAAATCCACCCGCGCCAACGGCACATACAACCGAGCGTCCTCCGCATATCTCAGCAACATGAATTCGCCGGTATCTCCCTCGACGGCGATCTGCCGCAGCCCGTCGAATTGCCCGATGCCGTGATCCACGTGCACCACGTAATCGCTTGGCTTGAGGTCGGAGAGGTCACTGAAGAAGGAAGCGCTCGTCGCCCGGCCACGCGACCGCGTCGGCGCCGGAAGTGATTCGAAGAGATCCGCGTTGCCATAAATCGCCAGCCGCGATTCGGGAAAGGCGACACCTTCCGAAAGCGGCGCCTTACATAGCACCAGCGCCGGAATCGTCCCGCCGCTGCTTTCTTCCGCCAGCCGAACGCCCGTCGCCGTGTCATCGAGCTCACCGAGGCGATACGGCAGCTCGTTCTCGTGGCACAGGTCAGCGAGCCGTTCCATTTCGCCCGTGCTCGCGGCCGAAACCATTACTTGCGCGCCGCCTTGCACGCGCCCGCGCACTTCGGCCATGAACGCTGCCACGTTTCCGTGATAGCGCGTGGTGGGCTGCGATAGCATCGCCCGCTTCGGCGTCTCGCCTTCGATCGCCAGATGCTCGAGCCGCAATCGAGGGCGCCGCCGCAGCTCCGCGGCCCATTCTTCGCCGCCCATGACGTAGCTCTCGGGCGCAATCTCGCTCAACGCACCCGTCGCCACGCGCCGCGCTGCTTCCAGCCGCGCGCGATATTCCTCCATCGCCCGCCGCAGGTCCTCCGGCTCGTCTTCGAGCACCACGGCCTCCGCCGCAAGCTCGAACAAACTCGATTTCGCATCTCCCAGAAGCGCCGGATGAAATTCCCATCCGGGATAAAACGCTGCAGGCACTCCCTCATCGTCCCTGCCGGTTACGCCAGGTGCCTGCAGCCGTTCAAGCAGCTCCGAGCGCCGCGGATAGTCGGTCAGCGGAAGCAGCGTTAGCCGTTCGAGCGGCCGCAATGACCTCTGCGTGTTCGCATCGAATTCGCGCAACGATTCCAGCGTGTCTCCGAAAAATTCAAGCCGCACCGGCGCCACAGTCTCCGGCGAAAACACGTCCACAATCCCGCCGCGCACGGCGAATTGCCCTGGCGATTCCACCGTCTCCTGCTTCTCGTAACCAACGCTTACGAGATGAGCGATCAGTCCTGACTGCGGAAAATCGAGGCCGCGTCCGAGCTGCGACGCGAGCCCCGCGTAAAATTCGCTCTCGCGCATCCGTTGCAGCGCCGCGCTCACCGGCACCACAACGATATCCGCTTCGCCGGCCGCAAGGCTCCACAGCGCATAAGCGCGCTTCTCGGAAATTTCAGGGTGCGGGGACCGGCCTTCGTAAGGCAGAACATCATGAGCGGGAAGAATCGCCACGCGGCTGCGCGCCTTCCGCGTCAAAGCCTCGAAGAAATACCGAATCGGCTCGAGCAGTTCTTCGCCGCGCCGGTTCGACGCCACCACCAAAAACACAGGTCGCACCAGCGACGCCGCGCAAATCGCCGTCACCAGCCCTTTCGCCGGATCGGTCAATCCCGCGAGCGAGGATTCGCTGCCGCCGCGCCGCAAATCGTCGAGCGACGCCTCCACCGCCGGATGGCGCCCCACCCGCGACAATAGCTCTGCCACCAGCGGAAGGATCATGCGCGCAGACGCCGGATTCGTTCGATCAGTTTGGTCGTGGAATATCCTGCTTCGAGAGGAATGGATACCACCTCGCCGCCCGCCGCCTCGACTTCTTCGCGCCCGACGATTTCATCGGGCCCCCAATCGCTGCCCTTCACCAGCACCGCCGGCAAAATCTCGGCAATCAATTCGCGCGGCGTGGCTTCCTCGAACACCGTCACAAAATCCACCGCCTCCAGCGCTGCCAGCAATTCCGCACGCTCCCCCTCAGGAATCACCGGCCGCTGCGGCCCCTTAATCTCCTGCACGCTGGGATCAGAATTGATTCCCACAACCAGCGCATCGCCAAGCGACCGCGCCTTTTCCAACATGCGAATGTGCCCCGGATGCAAAATATCGAAGCATCCGTTCGTGAACACCACGCGCTTCCCATCTCGTTTGAGCGCACTTATGCGCAGCTTCAATTCCGCCCGCGCAAGCACTTCACCCACTCCCGGCTCTCCAGTGCGGCGAACTTTTGCCGCGCTTCAAATTCTATCACGCGCGCCACGCGCGCCCGTCGCGGCAGAGAGACGATCCGTATTGCCACGTTTTTACTGCCGTGCTAGCTTCTCCTCACTTCAAGGAGAAACTCATGAGATGGACTCCTGGCGGCGAAAGCGGGGACATCGAGGATCGCCGCGATCAGACCGGAGGCGGCGGTGGCGGATTTCAATTCGGCGGCATCCACATCGGCATCGGTGGCGCCATCGTTCTGCTGATTCTCAGTTTCGTATTCAAGATCAATCTCTTCGCTCTTCTCGGCGGCGGAACAGCAGGACCACCGACTTCGCTCAGCCAGCCAAATCCCGCGCAAGACGAAGCCGAGAAGCCCCTGGTGCAATTCGTGTCGTTCGTGCTCGATGACGTGCAGAACACTTGGACGCAGCTCCTGCCGCAACAGACCGGCGTGCAATACCACCACGCGAAACTCGTCCTGTTCCGCGATTACACCGAATCCGGATGCGGCAGCGCGCAATCCGCCACGGGCCCGTTCTACTGTCCCGAAGATGAGAAGGTCTATATCGATCTCGGCTTTTTCGACGAATTGCGCCGCCGCTTCGGCGCTCCCGGTCAATTCGCGCAGGCATATGTCCTCGCGCACGAACTCGGGCATCACGTTCAGAAGCTCACCGGAATCGAAGGCAAAGTGCACCGGCTGCAAGAGAGCAATTCCCGCGAAGTGAATCCGTTATCTGTAAAACTCGAGCTGCAAGCAGATTGCTTCGCAGGCGTCTGGGCGCATTCCACGCAACAACGCGGCCTGCTCGAAAAAGGCGACGTGGAATCGGCGCTCGGCGCCGCGTCTGCCGTAGGCGACGACCGCCTGCAAAAAATGTCCACCGGCCACGTCAGCCCTGAATCCTTCACGCATGGCACTTCCCAACAACGGATGCAATGGTTCAACGCCGGCCTGGACAATGGCACTATCGCCGCCTGCAACACTTTCGGCCAATCAAATTAAATCCTTCTCGCGAAGGCCGATCCAGGTCTCCGCCGCGCGCGCTGTTGCCTCAAACGACCACGCGAATTTCGCCCCGCCCGTGCATCTCCCAATTTGATGCTATACTCCCGTTCTGCTTGACGCTTGTTGTCCCCTCCGCGGGAGCGAATTTCGATGAAGGAAGTTGCCATCGTTGGCGGCGGCCCCGCTGGGGCCATGTGCGGCGAGCGCCTCGCCTCCGCCGGATTCAATGTCACGCTTTTTGACGAGCATCTCGCCTGGGAAAAACCCTGTGGCGGCGGCCTGACGCATAAGGCCATCTCGACTTATCCGTTCCTGCTCGATAGCCCGCATCCGAAAAAAATCGTCAGCACCGCGGAATTGATTTCCAGCGGCGGCCATCGCGCCCGCTTCCGCATGAATCATCCCATTGTGATTTATTCGCGCACCGTGCTGAACGGCCTGCTCCTCGATCGCGCCGCGGCCGCCGGCTGCCGCACCGTACGCTCGCGCGTCACGCAGCTCACTCATTCCGGTGGCCGCGTCCATCTCACGGCCGGAGGCGAAAACTCCAGCGCCGATTTCGTCGTAATCGCCGGAGGTGCTCGCAATCAGCTCCTCCCGGAAACCACCGCGCTCAAAGCCGCCGATCTCGAGATGACTCTCGGCTATTTCGTCCCCACCGACGAGCAGCTCATCAAAGTGAAATTCCTGAAGCAGTTCGAAGGCTACATCTGGTCATTCCCGCGCTCCGATCATGTATCCGTCGGCATCTGCGGCAAGATGTCGCAGAATTCCAGCCAGCGATTGCGCGAGCATCTCGCCGAGTTTGTCCGCGACGAAAAAATCTCGCTCGAAGGCGCGCGCTTCTACAGCCACGTTCTCCCGTCGCCGCAAGCCCACACGCTCCGCCGCCGCCGCATCGTCGGCAAAAATTGGGCCATGGCCGGAGACGCCGCCGCGTGCGTCGATCCCATCACCGGCGAAGGCCTCTACTACGCCATGCGCTCCGGCGATCTGCTCGCCGAGGCCCTGATCGAAGGCCAGCCCGAAGCCTATCCCGCCCGCATGCGCTCCGTGCTCATCGCCGATCTGGAATTTGCCGCGCGCATCGCCCGCAAGATTTTCTGCGGCACTTTCCTCGGCGGCGCGGTCACCACGCGCATGGTGCAACTCCTGAACCATAGCGCGACCTTCCGCGACCTGATCCGCGATGTGTTCAGCGGCGCGCAGGACTATCGCAGCCTGAAACGCCGCCTCTGGGCGCAACTCGGCATCACCCTCGCGGAATTCACCAAGAGCTTCATCGACCCGCGCTCTTGCACCGACGCTTCCTCGCCCGTGGACGGCCCGGAGCCCGCCCGTTGAGCGCCGAACACAAAACTCCCTATCCGACGCTGCCCCACGGAATCCACCACAAGATCGAAAAGAAAGTTTTGCCCGAGTGGACGCTAGCCAATTTCGATCCGCAGCTTCCACCGGTCCTCTCAACTCCCAACATGATCGGCCTGATGGAATCGGCGGCCGCCACTGCCGCCAAGCCGCACCTGTCGGACGGAATGATCACAGTGGGAACTCGAATTGAAGTCGATCACCTGAAGGCCGTAACCACAGGCGCCACAGTCGAAGTAAAGGCGCATCTCGTCGCCCAAGAAGGCCGCTTCCTAACCTTCGAAGTCGAAGCCCGCTCCGGCTCCCACGTAATCGGCCGCGGCAAAGTCTTCCGCGCGATAGTAGAGCCGCGCAGCTTCCAAACCCGCGCCACCGCCCGCGGCAATTCTTAGCGCGCTAATCGCTCTCACTCGTGGCTCCGTCTCCTAGCTGTCATCCTGAGCGAAGTGAAGGATCTGCAGTCTCTTAATTGCAAGCGAAAACGTAGGAGGGCACGTCGAACGCAGCAGACAAATTCTAATATTCCGCTCGCCGCGCAGCAGCCTTGCGCTGCACCGGCGGCGTGATCGTAGCCATCTTGCGGATCATGGCGAGCACCAGCTTCTTGTCATCGTCAGAGAGAGTCGTGCTGTACCGCTTAATTTCCGCAAGGAAGCGAATCTCTTCCTCCGAAAGCTCCCCCAGCATCTTTCGCGTCTCACGGTCCTGAGGAGTATCGCTACCCGGGAAGAAGTCCGCCAAATTAATTTCCATGGCCTCGGCGATTTTCGCCAGCGTCTCGAGCGAGGGCACCGTATGCCCATTCTCCACGCGCGAGAGATAGCAGCGCAGCAATCCGGTCCGCCGCTCGATATCGCCCTGTGACAAGCCGCGGTCGCTGCGATACGACCGAATCACTTCGCCGATATTCACCTTTGGCTTTTCTTTCGGCACCGGCCTCTCACCTCCGAGTATCGCGGATATCTTAAGCATCCAGTGCTAGGACGCGCAAGTAAATTCTGTATGAGCTAAGCAAGCGCAGTTTGACGCAACGATCTCGTAGCGCCGGCTTGTCCTGAACCTCGAAGGGCTTCCAGCCGGCGTTTTAGAATTTGTCTCTGTTTTTTTCGATTTTAACCGGCGAAAGGAACCTACCGCCAGAGGATGGAACTTAAGCCCGCACTGCCTTCTTGTCCTCGTACATCGCGTCATCCACGCGCTTCACGAATTCCTGCGCCGTCTCGCCGATCAAATAATCCTTCCAACCGGCCGCAAAAGTGACGGGCAACTGCGTGTTATCGTACTCGACCACCAAGCCCTTCAATCGTCCCAGCACGTGCCGCACTTCTTCAGGCCGGCATTCCGGCAGAATCACCATGAATTCGTCGCCGCCCAGCCGCGCAGCCAAATCCGATCCACGAATAGCTCTCTTCAGCCGCTCGGCGAAGGTTTCAAGCACCAAATCTCCCGCTCCGTGCCCCAGCGTGTCATTCACGCGTTTCAAACTATTCAGATCGAGCAGCAGCAGCGTCAATGGCCGCGAATGACGGATCGCCCGTGACATCTCCTCTTCCAGCCGCTGCTCCGCCGATCGCCGGTTGAAAAGCCCCGTCAATTGATCGAGAGCCGCGAGTTTGTAAACTTCCGTGGCCAGCGATTCCACTTTCGCCAGCGCGTGAATTTGCTGCGCCATTTGCTTGCGGATTCGATTGATCAGCAGTTGCTGGTAGAGCGTGTAGATGTTGAAGACCAAAACCAGCGCGATCAGCCCGCGGACAGAATCCTCTCGAGTGAACGAGAAAGTTTTGGAATCAACTCTCAGAAGCGTTGGGAACTCGAAGGACGCGACGCAGATAGTCAACAGAAGCATCACGGCGCAAGCGCTCAACCACATCCACCATTGGCGGCGATCCAATCGACGCAGGTTCGCCTCTATCGTGGCGGCGCCATCCGCCAGCCTGTCGCTGGCCGGCGCCTCGCGCGTCGCTACGGTCGTCTCCACTTCGTTAGCGCTATCGGCGCTAACTTCGGTATGTACGCTTGTTTCGGACATCGCCCCTTCCAAGACTTCCATTACAAATAGCCTATCGCCGCGCGAATGACCACATCCGCGGCCTGCGTCTGTGTCAAAGTCGCAAACCCGGCCTTTCGCACAGGTCCGTACGCGCTTCTGGGAACTCCAACGCCGTTCGGAATTGACTTGAGAACGC
>DAITPO010000010.1:32321-37403 GCA_036833535.1 Candidatus Acidiferrales bacterium
GTTCTGATCGGCGTTCTCACCACTCCCTGGCTAATCGAAATCATCGCTCCCGGCTTCACCGGCGAAAAGCGCCAGCTCACCATCCAGCTCGTCCGCATTCTATTTCCGGGCGCGGGACTACTCGTTCTCTCCGCCTGGTGCTTGGGCATCCTCAATAGCCATCGCAGATTTTTTCTCTCTTACACCGCTCCAGTGATCTGGAACGTCGCCATGATCGCCACGCTGATCATCTTCGGCGTGCGCATGCAGCAATTCCCACTCGCCGCGGCTTTGTCGTGGGGCGCAGTCGTGGGCAGCGCGCTGCAAGTCGGCGTGCAATGGCCGGTAGTGATGCGGCTTCTCGGCCGCTTTCGTCTCACCCTGCACGCGCGCGCCGATAACATCCGCACCGTAGTCCGCAATTTCTTTCCGGTATTTATCAGCCGCGGCGTTGTGCAGATCAGCGCTTACGTCGACTCGGTCCTCGCGAGCCTGGTGGGTACCGGCGCCGTAGCCGCGCTCTCCTACGCGCAGACTCTTTACACGCTCCCCGTCAGCCTTTTCGGCATGGCCGTCTCCGCCGCCGAATTGCCGGTAATGTCCGGTCAGCTCGGCAGCGAAGACGAAGTCGCGCGCGCCCTCCGCCAGCGCCTCAATGCAGGCCTTCGCCAAATCGCCTATTTCGTAGTTCCCTCGGTAGTTGCATTTCTCGCGCTCGGCGATATCGTCGTGTCGGCAATCTATCAATCCGGCCGCTTCACCCACGACGACGCCATGTATGTTTGGGGCATTCTCGCTGGCTCAACCGTCGGCCTGCTGGCATCAACGCTCGGCCGCCTCTATTCCTCCACCTACTACGCTCTGCGCGACACGCGCACTCCCCTGCGCTTCGCCATCATCCGCGTCACGCTCACCACTATCCTCGGCTATCTCTCCGCCATCCCCCTGCCGCACTTGCTGGGCATTAATCCGCGCTGGGGCGTCGCCGGTCTCACCATCTCGGCCGGCATATCCGGCTGGGTAGAATTCCTGCTCCTGCGGCACTACTTGAATCGCCGCATCGGCAAAACGGGTCTCTCGCTCGGCTTCTCATCAACCATCTGGTCGGTAGCAGCCGCCGCGGCCGGGGTGGCCTGGGCCATCCGCTGGGCCGCAGGCCCGCACCGCCCCATCCCCCTCGCCATAATCGTGCTAATCCCGTACGGCCTCGTCTATCTAGGCGCCACCTTCGCCCTAAAACTCCCCGAAGCCAAATCACTCGGCGCCATGTTCTCCCGCTTCACCTCTCGGTAATCCGCTGTCGGCTCTGCATCTTGTTGCCCTCGTTGGCCATGTAATCCTTCCCGTCTCGGGAAGATCTTCCTGCAATCTTCCCGTACCGGAAAACCTTTAGTACCGACTAAACGCTGAATATAAATGGCTTGCAGGCCCTCTCGCGCACGGAACTTGGTCACCGTTTTGCTCCCATCACATCTCATACAGGGGAACTCAAACACTAATGAAACTCAGACTCTTCTTGTTCAGCATGACCATAGCGACGCTCCTCGCGGCTCCGCTCGGCGCTCAAACTCTCGCCCAGCCCGCGGCCACTCAGGACTGCGGCAGCTCCCAGTCGTGCACCGCGCATCTCGGCGCAAATGTGACCGCGGGCAATTCTCTTATCGCCGTCGTGCGCATCGGAAACGTGCAATCCGTGGCCGGAACCACCATAACCGACTCGCTCTCCAACACTTGGGTTCTTGACGCCTTCAAGGCGCAACCTTCGGACGCTCATCTCCTCGCCGTCTACCGCGTCGCGTACGCCAAAGCGGGCGCCACCGTTTTCACAGTTTCGAATCACGCGGCGGACACCATGCGCGTCATCTCCCTGGCTGAAATCTCCGGTCTAGCCTCCGGCTCGCCCGACGCCTCGGCTCTTGCTGCCGGCTCCGGCACCGCCGCTCAAACGGGCGCTGTGACCTCATCTCAACCTGGCGACTACGTGCTTCTCACCGCTTCCACCGGCAACAATCAATCCTTCTCCGCCACCCAGCCGTTTCTAATGGAAACTGAAGTCACTAAAGGCGCCTACGCCGATCTCAAACAATCGCAATCCGGAAGCGTCATTCCATCCATCACTTTCGGCGTTTCAGACCAATGGGCGGCCATCGCCGTCGCCTATAAAACCACCGGCACTCCCAAGCTGCCGCTGATGCTCTCCGTTCATTACGACGATGGCACTGCCGTCACGGGCAGCGCCGTCCTCTCCAGTCTTGCCAACAACCTCAAGACCACCATCCAGACCTGGCCCATCGGCTCCAACGGCCAAGTCACGCTCTACTGCCCCATCGTCAACACTGGCACCTACGAATACGATTTCCTCGATCCCAATGGCAACCTGCTCCAAAGCTACGTAATCCTCCCCGGTGCCTTCATGTCGCTAATCTCTCCGGCCCACTCAATCCTAGGCTCCATCACGCTAAGCAAGTCCACGCACAACGTAACCATCCCCGTAAGCTTCGCCTTCCAGTAGAAACAAAAGCTCCAACGCGCTCCACCGACATGCTCTCAGGATTGCCGCCGCGGCCTGAGGTCTCTCGGTCGTAGGGGAGTGGCTTGCTGCTCCCGCTTACGACCCCTACGTCAAATCAACGCCCCGAGAAATCTGCGGGCCACGCGCAACGATACAAACCTACGTTCTTGATTTTGGAATTACTTCAGGTCTATCCGAAGAAAAAAACGAGGCCGCTAATTAAACTCCGCCCGCGCTCTCGCCCGCGCCCGAATCACCTGCACCGCTCGTATCCGTGTCGTCAAAACACTATTCCCAAATTCCATCCGCAACCCAGGCGCCGCCACAATATCCCGCTTGATCGCGCTGCCGCCCCAGGTACATCCATTAATCCCCACGCGCTGCGGCGAAATCTTCTGCCGGTCAAACCATCCGCCCCAAATCCAATAATGCCCGCCGCCCAAAACCCAGATGGTGTAACGGGAATTCATGGTGGTAACAAGCAAGCGGTCGCCAACTCGCAATTCTTCCTTGCGCACCTCATCGTCCAGCGCGCGCGCCTTCTCCACCACCCGCTCGAGCGTCATCCCACTTCCAGTCATCCCCAGCCCTCTCGCTGCATCTTGCGCCGCCCCATCACCCAAGTCAAAGGATTTTCACATCTATTAGACGTACCAAGCAAGCGTTCGGGCACCGCCTTGTCCGATCCCCTCCGCGAAACTCTGCGCACTCAGCGTCTCTGCGGTAATCCCCAATCTTTCGCCACTCTAATTCTTCGGCTTCCACATCTCCAAAACTCTCTTAAACTCCGGCTCCTCATGCAACGACGCCAGATCCGCATCCCGCGACGCCCATTCGAAGTCACTAAATCCCGCCTCCGCCGATTTCACGAACATCGCGAGCGCCTCATCCTTCATCCCCAGCAATGCATACGTGCACGCCGCGTTGTACAGCACGTTGGCATCGTTCGGCCGCATCGCCACGGCCCTCTCGATCTGCTGGCTCGCTTCGTCCCGTCTGCCACGGTAGGCGTAGTCGTTCGCTAGCAAGATTCGCGCGCGCACGTCCTCGGGAACCAAATCCAGATGCTGTTCGAGAACGCTCCCAAACTTTTCGTGCAGTTGCATGGAGCGCGCTTTCTCGCCTCTCGCCTCCAGTGCGTTCATGTATGGGACGTAGACGTTATAGTCGTCACCGTTGGCCTCAAACGCGCGCTCCATCAGGCTGATCGCCTCCTCATACCTGTCGGACGAAAACAACGCGCGGCCCAAAATGTCCCAGACGCTTTCGCAATCCGGTTTGCGCTCAATCGCCATTCGCGCATAGTGGACCGCGTCGTCGTATTTCTGCTGCGCGTGATAAATTCGCGCCCGCCCCGCCAGAGCTTCCGGAAGCTGCGGGTCCAGCTCGAACGCCCGGTTCGCCGCGGCCAGCCCTCGCTCGATCCACCGCGCATCTCGCCCGTGCAATTCGAACTGCATCCCGCAGACATTCGCGATTCCCGCGTGCGCTAGCGCGAAATTCGGATCGAGCTTGATGGCGTGCTCGAACATCTGCATCGCAAATTCCAGATTTTCCCGCCGCGTGTAATTACGACCGCGCAAGAAATAATCGTAGGCCTGCAAATTTTCCGTCGGCTTGCTCGCGATCGTCTTCTCTTCCTGCGGCGAAAGCGTAATTCGCAGCGCCTGCGTAATGCTCCGCGCGATATCGTCCTGCACCTCGAATACATCCTTCATTTCCCGGTCATATCGCTCCGCCCACGCCGAGCGCCCCGTCCGCGTCTCCACAAGCTGCGCCGTGATCCGCAGCCGGTTTCCCGCCCGCCGCACGCTTCCGCCCAGCACGTACGCCGCGCCTAACTGCTGGCCCACCTCTGGCCCGGTCACCGGCTTATCCCGAAAAGCCGCAATCGCCGCGCGCGGAAACACTTCCAGCGTCTTCACCTTCGCCAGTTCCGTGATGATGTCTTCCGTCATTCCATCGCGAAAATATTCATCCTCTTTCGCCCCGCTCAAATTTTCGAAGTAGAGCACCGCGATCGATTTCTCCACGCCCTTTCCCGCGCGTCCCGCCTGCAAGTCGCTCTTCACGCGCCGCAAATCGCTCAGCAGCACCGCCGCGCTCTGGTAGCGCGTCATCCGGTTCTTGTCCAGCGTCTTCTCAATCAAGCGCCCAAGCTCCGGCGGAATCTGCGTATTGATCCGCGAAGCATCCACGGGCACGCGATTCAAAATAGCCTCGAAAATCACTGCTGGCGTAGGTCCCGCAAAAGCTTGCCGCCCAGTAGCCATTTCGTACAGCACCACGCCGAACGAAAAAATATCCGACCGCGCGTCCACTTCCTCCCCGCGCGCCTGTTCCGGCGACATATACGTCACTGTTCCAATCGTCGATCCCGGACTGGTCAAATATTCGCCCGCGCCAGCCGACGTCCGCGTAGCCGAAGCGCCCATCGCCTCGCCAACTTCCTGCGCTTTCGGAACGAGCTTCGCCAATCCAAAATCCAGCAGCTTGGCTTGCTTTCGCAGCGTAATGAAAATATTCGCAGGCTTGATGTCGCGGTGAACGATATCTTTCGCATGCGCCGCTTCCAGCGCATCCGCAATCTG
>DAITPO010000010.1:37503-50935 GCA_036833535.1 Candidatus Acidiferrales bacterium
TACACCACGCCCATGCCGCCGCCGCCAATTTTTTCCACCACGCGGTAATGCGAAACAGTCCGGCCAATCAGGGTCTGAGGAGAATCCATGTGGAGCGCCATGTTATTCCGCGCAACAATCAGAGTCAATCCGCGTCAAGTGGCGCCGGCGTCCCTGCCGGCATCCGACGAAGAAGAGTTCGCCAACTTCACAAAACGACCTCGGACCCACCAATCCGTCTCGTCTGATCTCTGCGCCCTCAGCGTCGCTGCGGTAATCCCCAAAGGTTGGTGCCGGAGGAGGGGGTCGAACCCACACGGCCTTGCGGCCACCGGATTTTGAGTCCGGCGCGTCTGCCAGTTCCGCCACTCCGGCGAGTCCCCCGATGATAGGGTCTTCCCGCCCGATTTTCAATCGCGCCCAGCGACGATGAGACCAATTTGCTGCAATACGATCAATCGCAAGCGCGTTTGAACGATCACTCGAAACCGCCGTATTGCCTCGTCCGTCAATAGAATTGCACCAGCCATGCTCACTAGACACATCTCACGAATCGCCACATGCTGCACCCCGAGATTGCTGTCCACCCGGTCGATAGCCTGCCTGTCGTTGGCCTTCGTGCTGGCGCTCAACGGCTGCACCGCCATGAAAGTCAAGCTAGGCATGAAGGTTTACCTGGCCCAGACTCCCGTTTCGTCGATCGAAGCCAGCCTCCCGCAAGGCCCGGGTATCGCCCCCGGACAAAAATCTCCGCTGGTCGTCACCGTCACACAGCCCGATGGCAAAGTGTTGCGGACCGAAGGCAAAGGCGCCGGCAAGGTAATGTGGAAGGATCTCAACGTCACAGCGACGGTAGTGACCGTCAACCAAAAAGGCGTCATCTCGCTTTCAAAAGATCCCCGAGTCAGTGACGGCAAAATCGGCCACGTCGCCATCACCGTTCCCATCCATCCGGACATACACGCCGATCTCGACATTCCCTTTCGCTACGATGTCGCCTTCGTCTGCAATTTCTCCGGCAGCCCCGGCTCGAGCGGTACGAGCGGCGCTGATGGAATGAATGGCACCAGCGGCAGCAACGGTTCCACAGATCCGAATAATCCATCCCCGGGCGGAGACGGCACGAACGGCACCAATGGCTCGGATGGTGGAGATGGCGGTCCCGGAGGCAATGCCCCGGCAGTGCAAGTCCGCATGACGCTCCAATCCGGAAGCCATCCGCTCCTGCAAGCAAGTGTCTCCGCAGCGGGCCACACGAGGCTCTATCTAGTCGATCCTCAAGGCGGCACGCTCACGGTGAAGGCCGACGGCGGCGCCGGCGGTTCAGGAGGAAGAGGTGGCCGCGGCGGCAGCGGCGGCTCGGGCGGCATGGGAACGCCCAGCGGAAATAGCGGGAGCAACGGCTCCGATGGCCGCAGCGGATTCGACGGGCCCGCTGGCAAAGGCGGAATCATCACAGTGACCTACGATCCCCAAGTCAAACCATCCCTGGCGATTCTTCATCTCTCCAGTCGCAATGGCCCGTCGCCCGTCTTCCAAGAAGCCCAAGTCGCTCCACTCTGGTAGCGCCGGCCTGCCCCGAATGCCGTTGCGGGGCGTCCCTGCTGGCATCCGGCGAAGAACAGTTCGCCAAGTTCACAAAACGACCGCGGACCGAAAAATTTGTTTCTTCTGACTCTGCGCCCTCTGCGTCTCTGCGGTAATCCTCAAACGGTGTAAGTCATGACGCCGGTCGCGCCATTCGGCAGCCCTCTCCATCATTGATCCACCGCGATCTCCTTCTTAGTAGCCCGCGAAGAATCAACCAAGCGCACCTTGATCGGAAGCCCGCCCACCGACGGCGCCAACTGCCTCCCAATCTGTTCAAACCCAGCCTGCATCTGCGGATCGTCCCAAACTCCCTCTTTCACCACGAACGAGATCGCCGTGCCGTCCTTGTCCTTCGACAGCACCACCGAGAATCCCTTATCCAGAAAATAGCCCGCAGTCTTCAGCGCCTCGCCCAGCGCCTGCGCATCTTGCTTCGTCGCAGAACCGGTGTAGTAGACCTCGTCTTTTGATCCGACAAGCACTTTATGGCCGGCCCAAGGTCCGAGCGCGGCCACCACGATCACGGCGCACAACACCGCCAGAAACGCCAAGCCCACACCGCCCGCCGCCCATCTCGAACTGAGCTGGCCGCCTCGCACTTCATGCTGGTTCACGTCCGCCCCTTGCAAGTACTGCGCCGCGCTCTTCGTGCCTAACGCGACACCGATGCCAACTGCAATGCTCGCCGACGACGGCACGAAGTATCCCAACACGCTTGCCAAAACCGTCGCCACAATCCCGATAACCAGAGCAAGAATTGCTCTCTGCGCGTTTCCCATGCGCCGGTAATTCAGCGCCATCAAGGTGGCTCCAGCCACAGGAGATCCGAGCAACGAGGCGATAAAAACGGAAGTTGCATCAAACAGCCGATAGGCAGGAGCAGGCGCAGAAGATGGCGCCGCAGCCGCCGTCGCAGGAGTCAAATAAGTATCCATAAGAGTCCTCTCGCTAAATTAAAGGGCGCGCCACCCCGAAATGCGCAGCGCCGTCCACACTCTGCATTGCGCAGAATCCATCGAGGAACCGTCATACCGTCGCCATAATGCTCTGTAATCTGTGCGAGATTTCCGAGACGTGTCAGGGCACGACTTCTTGTCCTGAGCGAAGCCGAAGGGCAGTCGTACCGCATACGCCATAATATCAATCCGGCTTTAGCCGCTGAGGTACGTCTAATCAAACTCCTACACAAGCCTCGACTGTCCCACCCCTGTCCACGTCTTCTGCAACTCCTCTTCTCCCCTCTTAACCTTTCGCTCTGCTAAACTAACTCCCCTATGCCGGACGCAAACCACCCGCGCGCCAATTCCCCCCTCTGGCTCGGCCTTATCGCCGCCTCGGCCGCCGTACTATGCAACTTCGCGTTCTTCCTGAATCCGCCAGCCCAAAGCGCCATCCCATGGCTCAGTCTAGCGCTAGCGGCAGTCGCGCTCATCTTTCTGGCTCTCGGAGCAAAAAATCTCTTCGCGCAACCACGAACGATCGCGGCACGAATTTTCGGTGTCGTCGTTGTTCTGTTCTCGCTGCTCCTCTCGGTCGGCTCGATCTTCGGCTTCTACAAAGCTCGCGCTGTTCCCCCATCCACCGACGCGCCGCAAATTGGCGAAAAGGTTCCCGATTTCACCATGACCGATACACACGGCCAATCCGTCTCACTGTCCCAACTCTTCGCACCCGCGCCAGGAGACGCTGCAACGCCCGCCCCAAAAGCCGTCCTACTGATTTTCTACCGCGGCTATTGGTGACCCTACTGCAACCTCGAGTTACGAGGCATCGAAAAACTTCTTCCCGAATTCAAAGCCGCCGGCATCCGTCCAGTAGCCATCAGCGTTGACGCCCCGGACGTCTCGCGCGATCTAGCCGCCAAAGCTGGCTACACATTCACAATTCTCTCCGATCCGCACGCAGAGGCAATTCGCAGCTACCACTTGCTCCACGTCGGCGGCGGCCACGAAGGCCAAGACATTTCCCGCCCCGCGGAATTTCTCCTGGATTCAACCGGCACAGTCCGCTGGCGAAACCTAACCGAGGACGTCCGCGTCCGCGCCCGCGCCAACGAAATGCTAGCAGTAGCCAAAACTCTTCAGTAGGCGCCGGTCCACCTTGGCGGAGGCTCGGTGTGCCGTTTAGTTTTGAGTTCGTAGGGGCCGGGGTTCACCACCGGCCCGGTTTACGGTTAGGTTTTGGGTTCGTAGGGGGTTACCACCGGCCCGCTGTACGGTTTGGTTTTGTATTCGTAGGGGCACGGCTTGCTGCGCCCGCGAAACCCACACCGAAGCGTTAGCAATTCACCTCTACGCAACCGTTCGGTCTTGAATTACCAGATTTGGCGCACCTCTCGTGCCTCGTGCCGCATCCCCGCCGCTGATGCCCGATTCCACAGCACGCCCCGTGTGCATTTCTCCCAAATCCATGCTAGCTTCGATTTGGGAGGCAGAAAATTGAACTCAGGCATCGAATCCGGCCCCGCCGCAGAAAGCGACTCAAACCAAACCGCGATTCGATTGGGAAGTGTCCCAGTTCGAGCTCGCTTGAAATTCGGCGAGCGGTGGGAACCCCCGCGTTCCTGCCCGGGAGCCGTTGCACGTAGGTGGCAGCCCCCGCATTCATGCGGGGGAGGAGCGCTTCAGCGCTCCGAAAACGCAGCGCGATCAACGAAGCGCTTTAGCGCTGGGCACTTCGCAGGCATTCCGTCAAGCACCTTCACCATAAGCACTCCTTTCATCGCCACAAACGCCGAGGCCCCGAACTCCAGCACCTTGGAGCTTTGGACCGCCAAATTCCGAAACTCGCACCTCCGAAATCTGTTTCGGTTAGAAAGGACCCCGATCCTTTGTTTTGTTGGATTTACGAGAGGTTTTGATTGAACCCTTGTTTCGGTTAGAAACTTAGCTCCACCAGCTTTCTGCTAAGATTGGAAAGGACAATAGGACTCCCAAATTGAACCATCAGCGTCACAAAACGGTCGGCGTAAAAGTCGGCAAAATCCAAGTCGGCGGCGGCGCACCTGTGGTCGTCCAGTCCATGACCAACACCGACACGGTGGACATCGCCTCGACCGCCCGCCAATGCCTCGAGCTAGCCGAGGCCGGCTCCGAACTCGTCCGCATCACCGTAAATATCCCCGAAGCCGCCGCCGCCGTCCCGGAAATCAAACAGCGCCTCCTCGACGCCGGCTGCGACGCCCCGATCATCGGCGACTTCCACTACAACGGTCACGTCCTGCTCATCAAATATCCGAAATGCGCCGAGTCACTCGACAAATACCGCATCAACCCCGGCAACGTCGGCCACGGCGATCGCCGCGACGAACAATTCTCCACCATTTGCAAAGTAGCGCGCGATCACGGCAAACCAGTCCGCATCGGCGTCAACGGCGGCTCTCTAAACCAAGAGCTCGTGATGCATAAAATGCAGGAGAACACTGACAAAGATCTCGGCCGCACCTCCGAAGAAATCATCAACGAGTGCATGGTCCTCTCCGCGCTGCAATCAACGGAGCTGGCACTCGAAAATGGCCTGTGCAAAGATCAAATCATCATCTCCTGCAAAGTTTCCAGGCCGAATGATCTGCTGGCAATCTATCGCGACCTCTCGTCGAGAACCGATCAGCCTTTGCACCTCGGCCTCACCGAAGCCGGCATGGGCGCAAAAGGCCTCGTCTGGTCTTCCGCCGCAATGGGAATTCTGCTCGGCGAAGGAATCGGCGACACGATTCGCATCTCTCTCACCCCGCGCCCGGGCGGCGATCGCCGCGACGAAGTTTATGCCGCATGCGAGCTGCTCCAAGCCCTAGGCCTGCGCTCCTTCGCTCCGAGCGTCACCGCCTGCCCCGGCTGCGGCCGCACGACGAGCACAACATTTCAAGAATTAGCCGAGCGCATCCAAGGCTACGTCCGCGAAAAAATGCCGCAATGGAAAGTGCAATACGACGGTGTGGAATCCATGACCCTCGCAGTGATGGGCTGCATCGTCAATGGCCCCGGCGAATCCAAAGCCGCCAACATCGGCATCAGCCTCCCGGGCACGGGCGAAGCCCCAAGCTGCCCCGTCTACATCGACGGCCAGAAATTTGTGACCCTCAAAGGCAACTACGACGAACTCAACGAAGCCTTCCGCAAATTGATCGACGATTACGTCTCCACAAAATATCCCAAACGCGATCCCGCCACCGCACAAGCCGAATCGAGGAGTCCCCTTGCCGCCTCGAACCTCCGAGTCATCGCCTAACTCGCCGCCAACTGAAACCGCAGCGCAATCTCACGCCGAATTCGCGGCGCCGCCCGCCAACTGGCAACGCGGCTTCTGGGCGCTCATCGCCACGCAATTTCAAGGCGCCTTCAGCGACAACGTTCTCAAGTGGGTCATCAGCTTCATCGTTCTCGACATGGCGATTCCGCAAGATCAACGCGACCGCCTATTTGTCTTGATCATTCCGCTGCTCTTTTCAGTTCCCTTTCTACTTTTTTCGATGACCGGCGGCTACTTCGCGGACCACTACAGCAAACGCTCGGTGGCCATCGGCACAAAATTCTTCGAAATGGCCGTGGCGCTGCTCGCCGTTGCGGGCTTGGCGATGCACAGCCTGCCCGTCGAATGTGCCGCGGTTTTTCTCATCAGCACGCAGGGCGCGCTCTTCGGCCCGACGAAATATGGCCTGTTGCCCGAACTGCTGCCCGAGCCGAAGCTTTCGTGGGGCAATGGAATCCTCGAGCTCGGAACGTTCCTCGCGATTCTTATTGGCACGCTCGTCGCCGGCGAGCTCTCGACAATTTTTCACGGCCGCGAATACTGGTCGGGCGTGATTTTGATCGGGCTGGCCTGCGTCGGACTTTTGACGAGCCTGGGAATTTCGCGCCTGCCCGCCGCGCGTCCTACGAGCCGCTTCAACTGGAATCCTCTGGGCGACTTGCTCGACCAGATCGGATTGATTCGCAAAGACCGCGTGCTCTCGCTCGCGGTCATCGGCAACATTTATTTCTGGTTTCTCGGCTCGCTGCTTCTCCTCAACGTAGTGCTCTATGCGAAAGACATCCTGCACTCCACCGACGCGCGCACCAGTTTGCTTCTCGGATTTCTCTCCGTCGGCATCGGCATCGGCAGCTTTGCCGCGGGCTATCTTTCGGGCAACAAGATCGAATACGGATTAATTCCGCTCGGAATGATTGGCATGACGATTGTTTCCGCGCTGCTCTTCCGCCACGGACTTTCCTACAACTCGGTCTCCATTCTGCTTGGCATTCTCGGCTTCTTCGCCGGATTCTTCGCGGTCCCCATCAATGCCTTGATTCAGCATCGTCCTGATCCCGCGACCAAAGGCGGAATTCTCGCCGCAGCGAATTTGCTCTCGTTCGTGGGCATTGCCGCGCAACCGGTGGCGCAATACGCCATGATTTTTGTCGGGCACCCGAATCCTGCGACGGTGTTCCTGATCTGCTCGGTGATGACGCTCGCGGCCACGGTTTACGTTTGCTGGATGTTGCCGGATGCACTGCTGCGGCTGCTGCTGTGGATGCTGACGCACACGTTCTACAAAATTCGCGTGGACGGCCGCGAAAATATTCCCGAGCGCGGCGGCGCGCTCTTTGTGGCGAACCATCTTTCGCTCGTCGATGCGCTGCTGCTGATTGCCGCGTGCGACCGGCCGATCCGATTTCTAATCTTCGAGGATATTTACAATCACCCAGTCGTGAAGCCTTTCGCGTCAATCTTGCACGCGATTCCAATTTCTTCGACGCAGCGACCGCGCGATTTGATTCACGCGCTGCGCACGGCGAGCGAAGCGATCCGCAACGGCGAGATTGTTTGCATCTTCGCCGAAGGCGAAATCACCCGCCTCGGCCGCCTGCTACCCTTCCGCCGCGGCTTCGAGCGCATCATGCAGGACGTCGAAGCGCCAATCATTCCGGTGAGCCTCGACGGCGTGTGGGGCAGCATCTTCAGTTACGAGGGCGGGCGATTCTTCTGGAAATTTCCGCGGCAATTTCCCTACTCGCTTTCGGTGAGCTTCGGCGCGCCGCTGCCGCACGATGCGACGCCGTTCCAAGTGCGGCAATCGGTGCAGGACATGCAGAGCCGCGCATTCCACTATCGCCGCCCGCGGCTGCGAACACTTCCGTCGGCGCTGATTCATACCGCGCACCGGCATCCGTTGCGCTTTGCGATGGGCGACGCGCGGCGTCCGCGCGTGAAATGGGGCGCGGTGCTGCTCAGCTCGATCTTCCTGGCACGGCGGCTGAAGAAAACGTGGCAGGGACAGGAAATGGTGGGCGTCCTGCTGCCGCCGTCGGTGCCGGGCGCGATGCTCAATTTCGCGGCGATGCTGGCGGGCAAAGTGCCGGTGAATCTGAACTACACGTCGTCGAATGAAACGCTGGCATCGTGCGGCGAGCAGTGCAAGCTGCAGACCACCATTACGACGAAGATGCTGCTCGATCGCCTGCCGATCAAGCCACCGGGAAACGCAGTTCTCTTAGAAGAGGTCGCCGCCAATCCACGTCTCGGTGAAAAAATCATTGCCGCGCTGCTCTGGCCGCTTCCTGCGCGTTTACTCGAGCGCGTGCTGAGCGGCAAGCGTCGTTCGCATCTTGACGATCTGGCGACGATCGTCTTTTCGAGCGGCAGCACCGGTGAGCCGAAAGGCGTAATGCTGACGCACTTCAATATCGTGTCGAACGTGGAGCAGACGGCGCAGGCCATAAAGCTCGACCGCCACGACAGGCTTCTCGGCGTTCTGCCATTCTTTCATTCCTTCGGATTCTCCGTGACGCTGTGGCTTCCGGCGGTGATCGGAATTGGCGCCGCCTATCATCCGAGCCCGCTTGATTTTGGCGCCATCGGCGCGCTGATTCGCGAATACAGAGTTACGTTTTTGATTTCGACGCCGACATTTTTGCAGGGCTATCTGAGAAAATGCTCACCCGAAGATTTCGGCAGTTTGCGGCTGGTGATCGTGGGTGCAGAAAAATTGCCGGAGCGAGTGGCGGCGGCATTCGAAGATCGCTTTGGCATCCGGCCGCTCGAAGGCTACGGCTGCACGGAATGTTCGCCGGTGGTTGCGGTGAACACGCTTGACTATCGCGCGCCGGGATTCCGGCAAGTTGGCGCAAAGCGCGGCTCGATTGGGCATCCGCTGCCGGGGATGACGGTGCGCATCGTGGACCCCGAGACGCGCGAACCGGCGCCGCTTGGACAGCCGGGATTGTTGCTGGTGCGCGGACCGAACGTGATGCAAGGCTATCTCGGCAAAGAGAAAACCACGGCCGAAGTGCTGCAGGACGGCTGGTACGTAACCGGTGACATCGCCACGCTCGATGAAGATGGATTCCTCACGATCACAGATCGCTTGAGCCGCTTCAGCAAGATTGGCGGAGAGATGGTGCCGCACATCAAGGTGGAGGAGAAGCTGCATGAGCTCGCGGGCGCGACGGAGATGAGTTTCGTCGTCACCGGAGTGCCGGATGGAAAGAAAGGCGAGCGGTTGGTGGTGTTGCACTCCTTGACGGACGAGGAATTGAAGACTGTGCTGGATTCCCTGCCGCACTCGGGATTGCCGAATTTGTGGATTCCGCGGGCGAATCAATTTTTCCGAGTCGAGGAGTTTCCGCATCTGGGATCGGGAAAACTTGATTTGCGAAAGGTGCGCGAAGAAGCTATCGATCTTTCGAAGCAAGAATGAGGTGCTTCCGCGGTTGGGTGCGGGCTTGATTGAACGGCGCGGTCGCCGGAGGGCGCAGCAAGCGGCGCCCCTACGGGAATTATAGTTGCGCGTAGGAGCCATAGACCTCTCGAAACAAGAATGATGGGAGCGTTGCTGAGCACGGCGATGCATTGAGCAAAAACCCCCACGCGCAAATGCGGCGCATGGGGCACCCCGCCTTGCAAAGGCATTTCAAATTTGAAATTTCAGATTTCAGAAGGAAGAGAAGAAACGGGGCGCAAATTGATTGCGCCTTGGTGGCATACCGTCTCCGTTATTTTGATTCTGGGATTTTTTGCTTATCGCGGGGCGCAGGCGCAGGAGCGGCCCAGCCCGCTGGGCGGGGCGGCCGGGTCGCAGGCGACCTCGTTCACGTTGCAGTACCTCATTTTGATTGGAGCGGAAATTCTGCTGGCGTATTGGGTGTTTGTCGGCGTGCATTGGCGCGGTGGAACGCTTTGGGATCTGGTGCGCGGGCGTTGGGCTAGCTGGCGGGATGTGCTGCGGGATTTTGCGATCGCTTTGCCGTTCTGGGTGATTTGGGAAGCTACGGCGCTGCTTTGCGTGCGGATCTTGTACACCGAATCAACGCCGGCTGGGTTCTATCATGTTCCTGCCGGTCTCGCGGAAATCCCGGCCTACTTCTTGCTTTGCATCGTAGTTGGATTCTGCGAAGAGCTTGTGTTTCGTGGTTATCTTTTGCAGCAGTTTCACGCGATGACGGGCAGCCTCGCTGCCGCCGTTGCGCTGCAGGCGATCGTCTTCGGGCTCGTCCACGCTTACAAAGGTTGGCGGCAAGTAGTCGTGATCACCGTGCTTGGCGTGCTCTACGGATTGCTCGTCGTGTGGCGGCGGAATTTGCGGGCTAGCATGATTGCGCACGCGTTCTCGGATATGTACGAAGGATTCCTGAAATTCCTTTTGCCTTGGCATCCCTGAGTCGAGACGCCGAAAACCCAGTGCCAAACCGGGGGCGTGTGAACCCGCCCCCCTACTCTACCGACAGGGCTACGTCTGTCGTGTGGACCATGCCGCCGTCCGTTGGCGTGCCGGTGATTACCAGCGTGAACTTGCCCGTCGGAGTGCCACCGCCGCCTCCGCAGCCTGCGAATACGACGCAGGCGAGAGCGGCGGCAGCGAAGCTGAGGCGCACGGCGCGGCGGCGCGTGAGCGCAAATGCCGCGAGCATCGCAAGGCTGATAATGACGACCGGAATGCTGCCCGGGAAATTGCCGGGGGTGCGTCGGTTTCGCGTGGATGGAGGAACGTGCGAGGCAGCCGTTACTGTCACGGTGGAGGCCACGGCGTCCGTGCCGTCGAGTGGAATCGTGGCAGGTGAAAGCGTGCAGGTGGCGTCCATTGGCGCGCCGGAACAAGTCAGATTCACCGTTTGAGTCGAATTGTCAACCGGCGTGACGGTGACCGTGAACGTGACCGTACTGCCGCGCGAGACGCTCTCGGAACCGGGGCCGGTCAGCGTGAAATCGAGACCGCCGGTGCCGGTGATGGGGACGACTTGCGGGCTGCTGGGATCGTCGTCGGTGAACGTGAGGCTGGCTGCGGCGACGCCTTCAGCGGTCGGAAGAAAACTGATGGTGACGGTGCAGGATTTGTTCGGAGCGAGAGAAACGCCGCAAGTTGTGGCGGAAGAATATTCGGCGACTTGCGCACCCGAGAGAGCGGGCGGCGCCGAGAAATTGAGAGTGGCCGAGGAATTATTGGTGACCGTGACGAGTTGCGGCTGGCTGGGAATGTTCAGGAGCACGCTGCCGAAATTGATCGAGGCGGGAGATACATTGATGACCGCGTTGGCAGAGAGCTTCGCGACGAAGCCATTCGAATTGCCGCTGGAAGCGCGGAAATTCGGGAGCAGGGCGCCCGAAGTGGTTGGGAAATTTGCAGATGACGCCGCTCCGACGATATATGCGGCGCCCGATGAATCGAGAGCGATGGCCTTTGCCGCGTCGCCTTGTGGGCCGCTGCCACCAAACGTGGTCGAATACAGAAAGACGCTGCCGCTCGGATTCAGTCGCGCGAGAAACACGTTTCCACCAACGCTTTTTGGCGCGGACTGAATTGCGCCGGGAGTTGCAGGGAAATCCGTAGAAGTTGCGATGCCCGTGACGTTGGCACTTCCCGCGGCGTCAACGGCAATGCCAGACCCGGAATCGTTTCCGTTGCTTCCGCTGAGATATGTGGAATAAACAAGGTCGCTGCTGCCGTTTCCCGCAGGATCGATCTTAGAAACGAAGGCGTGGAAATTGGAGCCCGACACGGTCGTCTGGGCGGCTCCCGCCGTAACAGGAAAATCGGATGCAGTAGTCGTGCCCGTTAGATAGGCCGCGCCGGCGGAGTCCAGCACGACCGACGTTCCATCCCCTCCGTTTGAAGTCGAGCCGCCAAGAAACGTCGAATAGCTGAAAGCCGATCCGCCGGGATTCACTTCGGTGAGGAACGCGTTGAGGCCCGATCCATTCAGCGCAGGCTGGAATGCGCCCGTGGTTGTCGGAAAATCAGGTGAATCGGTCCCGCCGGTTACGAAGGCGTCGTCCGACGGATCGAGTGCGATGCCAAATCCTGCGTCGGTGATTCCCGAGCCGCCTAGATAAGTGGAATACACCAGCGAAGAACCTACAGGCCTGAACTTAGTTACGAAAGCAGTCAAGCCAGAACTCTTAAAAGTCATTTGAATCGCATCTTGCAACGGAAAGTCTTTGGAAGAGGTGGTGCCTGTGACATAGGCGGAACCGGAAGAATCCACGGCGATCGCGGCGCCGAAGTCGCCATCTGCGCCACTGCCGCCAAGAAAAGTTGAATAGAGAAGTGCGGTAGCCGAGGGATTGAGCTCGACGACGAAAGCACTACCCGCGGCATTGTTCAAAGTGCCCTGGAAGGCGTTGACCGACGGGAAATCGGAAGACGATGTTGTGCCGGTAACGAAAGCGTCGCCCTGCGAATCGACGGCTATGCCCGCCCCGCCGTCGCCTGTCGGGCCGGTACCTCCAAGATACGTGGAATAGAGGAGCACCGAGCCGGTCGAATTGAGTTTGGAAATGAAAGCGTTTCTGTGGGTGCCGTGAAGATTGTTCTGCAAGACGCCGCTTGTAGTGGGGAAATCCGTCGAGCTGGTCTCGCCGGTGATGTAGGCGTTTCCGTTTGCATCAACGAAGATTCCGGCCGCGGCATCGGATGTCGTTCCGCCGAGGAATGTGGAGTATTGAACTACCGGATCGAAGATTAGAGCGCGATTGGAATCGTAGGGACCGAGTTGCAGACTGATTTCGTTGTTGCTCGCCAGGACGTATGAGCCTTCCACTTTCTCGCGGCGGTTCTCGATCAGTTGATAGATCTCGGGGCGATTGAGGCGGACTTCGCCTGCTGCCGTGGCGAGCAATAGATCGCCGGTTGGCGTCGTCTTGAGCGAATTGGCGCCAGCGATTTTCAGGCGGATTTGCGATGGGTCGGCGTGCGGGGCGATTTTGAAATCGAATTCCAAGTCGCGGCCGGAACCGTAGTAGACGAGATCTACGCCGGGATAAACGGCGTGATAGGCGACGCGGGAGAAACTGGGGATTGCGGTGCGCCAGCGGGCGGGATCGTTGCCGATGAAATAGCTCGTTGTTCCGGGCAGCGGACCGAGGCCGGAAATTGTGGCATTGGAATTGGCGCCCAGCAGGCAGAACCGGATCGCGGTGGACTCGCGGCTGGCTGATTGCGCGGCGGGTTTCGGGAGGATGGCAGAAATCGCCGGGACAATATTTGCCGGCTTGGAATCGGAATCGACGGACTTGGTCAGGACTAAAACGGCTTCTGTGTTTGCGAGGAACAGCTCGGAGCCGGAGCCGCGGGCTAGGAATTTGACGCGAGGATCGGCTTGGCCGCGATTGGCTTCGAAGCGCAGCGGGAGATTGCCGTACGCGGAGGAGATGGAGAGCCTCGAAGGGGGCGGCGCTGCTTGCGATGGTGATGGTGAGAAATGCGCGTGGGCGAGTTGCGCGTGGTTAGGGCGGCTGTTTGGAGGATGCAGCAGTGCCGCGACAGATACGGCGAGAAGCGTGCCCACTAACAGATATCTTGCCGCGCTGTCTGTGACGCGCGGAATTCGTTTTATAAATTGCATTCGTCTCCCCAATGACGGCCGGAACACACCTTGGGCCTGGAAGTATT
>DAITPO010000011.1:0-33716 GCA_036833535.1 Candidatus Acidiferrales bacterium
CCACCGACCGCTTCACGCGCGACAAGACCAACAGCTTGCAGCACGCTTTCTTCAACGGCATCGGCTACGCCACCATGGAAAATCTGTGGGGCTTCTGGTACGGCATGGAGCCGCGCGACGCCGAGACCGTGCTGCGCATCACGCGCATCGAGCGCGCCTTCGCCGAGAATCTAGTGACCGCCAACTGGGAGCCGCATACGCCGACGCTGCAAGCCGGTGTCTTTGCCAGCAAGTTTTCCGCGGACAAGCAAACGCTCTGGACCATCGTCAATCGCAACGAGTATGACGTGAACGGTGAGCAGCTCCGCATCCCTCACGGGGCAAGCGCGCACTACTACGATCTTTGGCACGGCGTCGAACTGACGCCGGAAACTAGCGGAGGCGCGGCCACGCTGAAATTTCCGATCGAAGGCCTCGGATTCGGCGCGATTCTCGCCACGCAAGACCCGCCAGGTGCCGCGCTACAGAACTTACTGGCCTTCATGAAGGACCGCTCTGCGCGGCCGATAAGCGCGTACTCGCGCGAATGGAAATTCGCGCCGCAGGCGATGGTCGAAATCCCGCCGACCAAGCCCACGGCAACGGCTCCGGCTGGGATGATTCGCATTCCGGAAGGCGATTACGAATTTGAAGTTCGCGGCATCGAAATCGAAGGCGGCAACGATCCCGGCGTGGATGTTCAATATCCGTGGGAAGATGCGCCGCGCCGGTTCCATCGCCAGCGCGTCCACGTGAAATCGTTCTACATCGATCGTACGCCAGTAACGAACGCCGAATTCAAGAAATTTCTCGACGCTACGAATTATCGCCCCGCCGACGATCACAATTTCCTGCGCAATTGGTCGAACGGAAGCTATCCCGATGGATGGGTGAACAAGCCGGCAACTTGGGTCTCGATCGAAGATGCGCGCGCTTACGCCCAATGGGTCGGCAAGCGTCTCCCGCACGATTGGGAATGGCAATACGCCGCGCAGGGCACTGATGCGCGCCTCTACCCGTGGGGAAATGATTGGAATGCAGGAGCTTTACCGCCCACTGACCACGGCCGCGCGATGCGTGCGCCCACGGATGTTGATGCATTTCCGAAAGGCACGAGCCCGTTCGGCATTCTCGATATGGCGGGCAACATTTCGCAGTGGACGGACGAATTCCGCGACGAGCATACGCGCGCCGCCATCATCCGCGGCGGCGCTTACTACCAGCCGCGCGGCTCCATTTGGTATTTCCCGCAGACCTATCGCCTCGACGAACACCAGAAATTCCTGCTGATGTCTCCCGGTCGCGATCGCTCCGGGACAATCGGCTTCCGTTGTGCGGCCGACGTCCAGTAGCGCCGGCGTCCCCGCCGGCATCTTACGAGCACAATCTCACCACGGGCAGCAGGCACGCGCGGCCAAGCGAGCACGACTATAAGGACCGCGGTCCGCGCACAATCTTAGCCTTCGTCGACGCACGCGCTCGTAAGATGCCGGCGGGGACGCCAGCGCTACTAGCCGCTTGAATTTCATACGCGGTCAGATATGATACGCAGTCTTGCGTGCACGATAGTCCGGCCCTACGGGGCTAGAATCATTCGACTTCGCGCGGAAATGGGAGCGAATCTGATGCACAGAGATTTGCGCAGGTCAACCGCATCGCGGTTGCACGTACGAGGCTCGGCGGTCACGCCGGCAATTCTCGCTCTACTCATCATCATCATGGTTGCCGTCACGGTCTATGTCTTCGCCGCGAATCTCTATCCCGCTCCGCCGCCGATTACGGCGATCGGCCAGATGATCGACCGTCAGTACGACATGACGCTCTTCGTCACCGGCCTGGTTTTCATCCTCTCGCAGCTCGGCTTGGCCTACGCCATCTTCCGCTTCCGGGATCGCGGCCAGAAAGCGTCCTTCACACGCGGCAATAACACCCTCGAAGTTCTTTGGACCTCCGCGACGATCATTCTCTTCGTCGGCCTCGGTCTGCTCGGCCGCAAAGCCTGGGCAGAAACGCGATTCGTCCCCGCGGAACCCGACGCCATCCATATCGAACTGACGACGAACCAATTCGCCTTCAACTTCCGCTATGCCGGCCCCGACGGGAAGTTTGGCCGCATCGACACGGCGCAAATCAGCGCCTCCTCGGGCAATCCCCTGGGCATCGATTCCAACGATCCAGCGGGAAAAGATGACATCGTCACGCCGACGCTGACCGTCCCCGTCGATCGCCAAATCGAACTCGTGCTGCACTCGCAAGACGTGATCCACAATTTCTACGTTCGCGAACTCCGCTTGCAGCAGGATGCCGTTCCCGGCCTTGCGATTCCGATTCATTTCACCGCTACGAAGATCGGCCAATACGAAATCGTCTGCACGCAACTCTGCGGGCTGGGCCATTACCACATGCGCAGCCTGCTCAACGTCGTTTCGGAAGCCGATTATCAAAGCTTCCTCAAGGCGTCAGCGCAGTGAGCCTAACGAGAGTGACAAAGTTCCGGCAGTCAGGAGGCCATGAATGAGTTCGCACGCCCATTCCGCGCCGCATGCCATGCCCGCGCCGACCGGGTTCATCAGCAAATACATCTTCAGCCTCGATCACAAGGTCATCGGCATCCAGTATTTTCTGCTGGCGCTGCTGGCCGTCTGCATCGGCATTGTCCTCTCGGTGCTCATGCGCTTCCATCTCGTCTGGCCCGGCGCGCATTTGCCGTTCATCAGCGGCGGCATTATGACGCCGGAGCAATACCTCGCGCTTGTCACCATGCACGGGACCATCATGGTTTTCTTCGTGCTCACCACTGCACCGCAAAGCGGGTTCGGAAATTATTTCCTGCCGATTCAAATCGGCGCTGCGGACATGGCTTTCCCTCGCCTCAACATGCTTTCGTTCTGGACCACCTTCCTCGCATTCGTCGCGCTTATCGCTGCGTTCTTTGTTCCCGGCGGCTCGCCGATCAGCGGCTGGACCGCCTATCCGCCGCTCAGTGGCCTCGGCCAAGTGACCGGTCCCGGCGAAGGTTGGGGCCAAACAATGTGGATCGTCAGCATCGCGCTGTTCTGCGGCGCGTCGCTGATGGGCGCATTGAACTTCATCGCGACCATCATTGATTTGCGCGCACCGGGCATGACGCTGATGCGCATGCCGCTCACCTGCTGGGGCTGGTTCGTCACGGCGATTCTCGGCTTGCTCGCGTTCGGTGTGCTTCTCGCGGCGGGAGTTCTACTGCTGCTAGATCGATCGGCAGGCACAAGCTTCTTCGTGCCGGCCTCCGAAGTCGTCACCGACACGCTGCTGAATCACAAAGGCGGCTCGCCCATCCTCTGGCAGCATTTATTCTGGTTCTTTGGCCATCCCGAGGTTTACATCGCCATCCTCCCCGGCATGGGCGTGGCGTCGCATCTTCTCTCCACTTTCTCGCGCAAGCCGATCTACGGCTACCGCGCCATGGCTTACGCCATCTGCGGCATCGGCTTCTTAGGCTTCATGGTCTGGGGCCACCACATGTTCGTGAGCGGCATGAGCCCCTATTCCGGTTTCGCCTTCTCGGTTCTGACCATGGCCATCGGCGTTCCCTCGGCCATCAAGACTTTCAACTGGCTCGGCACTCTCTGGAACGGGAAGATTCAATTCAAGTCGCCGATGATGTTCGCACTCGGCTTTGTCTCGCTGTTCGTCAGCGGCGGCCTCTCGGGGCTTTTCCTTGCGCAGCCCGCCGTGGACAACCGGCTGCACGCCACTTATTACGTCGTGGCGCACTTCCATCTGGTCATGGGCGTCGCCGCGATTTTCGGAATCTTCGGCGCCACTTATTTCTGGTTCCCGAAAATGTTCGGCCGCATGATGAGCGAGCCGCTGGGCAAGCTGCATTTCTGGATCACCTTCGCCGGAGCGTATTGCATTTTCATGCCAATGCATTTTATCGGCATCGCAGGATCGATTCGGCGCTATGCGGACTACACCGGCGTGCAATATCTCGCGCAATTCCAACCGGTCCACAAATTCATGACTATCGCGGCGTTCATCACCGCCATCGGCCAGCTAATTTTCCTCTTCAATTTCTTCTGGAGCCTCAAGCACGGCGAGAAAGCCTCGGATAATCCCTGGAACGCCACCACGCTCGAATGGACTACCGCTACGCCGCCGCCGCACGACAATTTCGGCGGCCACTACCCGAGCGTCTATCGCGGTCCCTACGAATTCAGCGTGCCCGGCGCGACCGAGGATTACATCCCGCAGCATCTCGCGCCGCAGGAAGTCAGCCGGAGCAAATGAGGCCGTAGCATGCCCATCGTCACCGTAACCGAAGACATCGAGATCATCGAAACCAAACGCCGGGGTCCGCGCGGCCCCGGCCAGCCGCCCGGCGGAGATGGCGGCGACGGCGGCGGGGGTTCCGGCAGCGGTTCTCCCGCAAGACAACGCGCCTACGTCACCGGTATGACGGTCGCGCTCGGCGGCATTCTGATGTTCTTCATGGCGCTGACCAGCGCCTACATTGTCCGCAAAGGCGCGTCCACCGACTGGCAAGCTTTCCCAACCCCGCGCATCCTCTGGCTGAACACCGCGATTCTCATCATCAGCAGTTTCACGCTCAGCCGCTCGCGCCGCGATTTCCTGCGCGATGACCTGGGCAACTTCCGGCACTGGTGGTACGTCACTACTGCACTCGGATTTCTCTTTCTCATCGGCCAGCTCATCGCCTGGCGGCAACTCGCCGCTGCGGGCGTATTTCTGGCTACGAATCCAAGCAGCAGTTTCTTCTACGTTTTCACGGCAGCGCACGGCCTGCACATTCTCGGCGGCCTCGGCGCGCTTCTTGGCGTCGCTTTCCATAGGGGACGCAGCCTCACGCTCGCGACTTCCACGAACATCGTCGCAATGTACTGGCATTTCATGGACGGCCTGTGGGTGTTTCTCTTGCTACTCCTTACTCTGGGACGGTGAAAATGAGCCATACGGAAACCGAAGGCATCATCGAATCCTCGTGGTCGGGCGGCCGGGCGCCCTTCGCGATCAATTCCAACAAGCTCGGCATGTGGCTGTTCATCGTTTCGGATTCGCTCACCTTCTCGGCGCTGCTTGTGGCCTATGCTTACGTGCGGCTCGCGAATCCGGATTGGCCGCGCCCGTTCGAAATTTGGCCGGCCATCGCCAAATCCACGCTGATGACGCTCATTCTCCTGAGCAGCAGCTTGACGATGGTGCTGGGAGTCGGCGCAGCGCACCGCGGCGATCGCAAAAAGACCGTCAAGTATTTGATCTGGACGATGATTTTCGGCCTCGCCTTCGTGGTCATCCACGCCACCGAGTGGTACACGCTAATGACCCAAGAGCACGTCACCCCGTGGTCGAATCCCTGGGGCGTTCCTCTCTTTGGCGGCACTTTCTTCGGCCTCACCGGACTGCACATGCTCCACGTCACCATCGGCGTCGTTTATCTCGCTGTCGTGGCCTGGGGCTTCAAGCGCGACAAATACGACGCCACCGACGTCGAAGTCAGCGGCCTTTACTGGCACTTCGTCGACCTGGTCTGGATGTTTATTTTCCCGCTGGTCTACTTGATGTCGGTCAATCTGAAGGGCTAGGAGCCTGCGAATGAGCGCACACGATGCCGCAATCGGAACTCACGAAGTAGGCAGCACAAAACTCTTCGCCACCGTCTGGTTCTGGCTGCTCCTGCTGACCGGAATCGAGGTCTTCCTGGCGTATCTACGTCTGGCTCCGCCGCTGATGCTGACGATTCTAGTAGGCCTCTCGCTGATCAAGGCCGCGCTAATCGTGTCGTACTTCATGCACCTGCGCTTCGAGCGCCTCGGCCTATTCCTGCTGCTAATCCCAGCCATGGTCTTCTGCATCTGCATGATGCTGATAATGTTCTTCCCGGATAGCCTGCGCGTCGTAGGTTTGGGCGCGCACTGAGCTGACGGCAACTTCAGAACCTATGTGAAAGAGCGGAAAACAATACCACAGCGGCTAAAGCCGCGTTCGTTTTACGGTGCGTACGGCACGACTGAAGTCGTGCCCTGACAAGAACTTTACAATCTGGCGTGGGGTCTTCAGACCCTCCCGCTTTCTGGCCCTGCAGCAGATTCTCACAGTCCCATTAACTTTCACGCCCCCTGCGCCCCCGCCGTCTTCGCCCTCTCCGCAATCAACCGCCCAATCACCAACCCACCCTCATACTCCGGAATCACCACATCATCCGCCCCCGAACTTCGCATAGCCTGCGCATAACGTTCCTGCCCCGCCCGAGTAATCACGCGCAAATTTGGATTCAAAGTCTTCGCCGTAATCGTAATGTAAAGATTATCCGCATCGTTGTCGATCAAAGCGCAAATCCCCCGCGCCCGCTTGATCCCTGCGCTCTCGAGCACGCTATGCCGCTTGGCATCGCCGTGAATCACCAGCATCCCTTCGCTCAAGAGCTGCCGGTAAAGCCCCTCATTCGATTCAATCAGAATGAACGGAATCTGCGCCTTCCGCATCTGCTCCACGACGGTGCGCCCCACCTGCCCGTACCCGCAAAGAATGTAATGATTGCGCGTATTCTGTATCGCCACTTCAATCATCATCGACCTCCAGATTCCGCCGCCCTCCGGATGAAACAGCGAAACCAGTACGCGTTCCGCAATCCAAACTTGGAAAAAGAACACTCCGGCATACACCGCAATACTGAATATCTTCGTTGCCTTATGCACGTGCCCCGGATCAATCGCGTGTGGGTTGAAGATCCAGAAAAAAGCATCCACCCAACTTATGCGCGCCAACCACACGTACCCGCCCGCGCACACCACCAGGAATCCCGCCAGCGATAGCAGCGGCAACCAAAGGCGCTTCACCAACAAGCGCACAACATCGAAGATTGATATCCGGAGTGCCACGTCCAAAATTCAGAAGGGCGGGCCGACGGGCCCGCCCTTGAGATCTGACACGCTAGAGATTACTACGATCCGGCTTTTTTGTGCAGATTGGTGCACACGGAAACGGCCGAGTTGGGATCGACCGCGCTATCGCCCTGTTGTACGTGCTGGATTTTCCCTTCTTTATCCACCACGATCGTCGTCCGCTCCGCCCATTCGAACTTGTCGCCCTCCACGTCGTACGGCCGCAGAATTCCGTACGCCACGAGAGTCTTCTTGTTCATATCGCTCAGGAGCGGGAAAGTAACGCCGATCTGTTTCGCGAATGCTGCGTTTGCGGCGGGACTGTCGATGCTGATTCCGAGGACTACGGTATCGCTGGCTTCGAGCTTGGCCATATCAGCCTGATAGGCCTGCAATTCCTTCGTTCAACCACCGGTAAATGCCAGGACGTAGAAGGCCAAAATCACATTCTTCTTCCCGCGATAGTCGCTCAACTTCACCTGCTTCCAATTGTTGGCCAGCAAAGTGAAATCCGGCGCGACGTCTCCCGCCTTCAGCGTCGTCTTGGCGATGACCGGCTCTTCCTGCGCGACCGCGCTGCTCCGCACGGCAAGGCCGAGCAGCAGCGTCAATCCGCAGATGGCCGTAACCCATCGCTTCATTCGTTTTCTCCTAGAAGGGATTTCGAGGCGCCCCGCCTCGATCAAATCAATTATAGAGTTACTACGAGAGGAATGACAGACGAGAGTAGCGAGTTACTGAGGGAGGGGAAGCGCGTCCGCAGACTAACGAAGTCTCCCGGGCGGGTCGGCCGCTTCCGGCACGGGCGGGACCGTAGCAGGCGTCTCACCAATCGCCAATTTCGAAGGCGGAGGCTGCGCGATTCCCAGGCCCTTATTCATCTCCAAATGATCCTTGCCGCAAGCGGGACAATAACCTTTCCCCGTCTCTTCATCCCGCAAGCTAGCCAGCTCGTAACATCCATGGATGCAGTCGCAATACCCAGTTCCAGTGGACGTCTTGATGGGCACCAGGGCCATTCGTCAAACCTCCGCAGCGAATATTATCCGCGTTCCCCGGATGGTGCAAGGCTGGATGGAATTGCTTGAAGTGAAGCGCCCCGCGCGAACTAAACGCGTTCGAGCTGCGCCAATTTGAAAGACTCGACCGCTTCCCGGTGCAGCTTCAACCACAAGCTGTCCGGCATGGAGAGAAATACTTCAACGACCTTGGGATCAAACTGCGTCCCCGCATTTCGTTGAATCTCGTCCCGCGCCGCGGTAATCGGCAGCGCTTTTCGATACGGCCTGTCGGATATCATGGCGTCCAGCGTGTCCGCCACCGCAAATATTCGGGACCCGACCGGAATGTTTTCGCCCTTAAGCCCTTGTGGATAACCCGAGCCGTCGTAGCACTCCTGATGCGTCAATACGATTTCCGCAGCGTCTTTCAGAAACGGAATGCGCTCCAGCACCGCAAAACCGATTTCGCAGTGCTTGCGCATCACTTCGCGCTCCTCCGCAGTCAGCGGGCCGGGCTTCCGCAAAATCGAGTCCGGAATTCCCATCTTGCCTATATCGTGTAGAAACGCTCCGCGCGCAATCTGCTTCAGCGTAGCCTTATCCACGCCCATGGCCTTGGCGATCGTGATCGTAAACGCCGTCACGCGCTGGCAATGTCCTTCCGTCTCGGCATCTTTCGCGTCCAGCGCCCCGCCCAACGCCCCGAGCGTGTAGTCGTACGACTGCTCGAGATCTCGAAGCGTCTGCGAGAGTTGCTTCGTCCGCTCGGCAACAAGCTGCTCCAGATCGCTCTGGTAGGTCTTGTTCTCCATCACCAGCCGACGGTGCTCCAGCGCCCGCCGCACGCTCAAATACAGCTGGTCCTTCTCAAAGGGCTTCAGAATGTAGTCGTAAGCCCCCTTGCGCATCGCTTCCAGCGCAATCTGAATATCGTGCATGGCCGTGACCATGATCACCGGCACTTCCGGATCATGCTCCCGCAACTGGGACAATAATTTTATCCCGTCCATTTCCGGCATCAGGATGTCGCTCAGAACCAGCGAATAGGATTGTTGGCGGAAGAAGTCCAGGGCGGCCTGGCCATTGGGTGCAATCTGGCACTCGTAGCCCTTTGCTTCGAGCAGCGTCGAAATGACTTCGCGGATCGCCTCTTCGTCGTCGGCGATCAGGATACGTTCTCTAGACACAGGTAAGCCCCTGGCACAGTTTGGGTACGCCTTCCATTATCTCAGCGCAGTTCTCCTGGATACCCAGCCGTTTCCTGAGGATGTGCTGCCTTTTGCACTGGCCCTACGGTCTACGAGTACTACGAGGGGAATAAGTAGCGCCGGCGTCCCTGTTTACCCCGAGCCGCGAGGGATCGGCATCTTACGACCGCATTCGTGAGCAAGGGCCGAAATTGAGGCCGGCGCGCAGAGTTGAATTGATCATGATCGTCGGCCGAGCGGCCCGCACGGACCTTAAGAAGACTCTACCGTCCGCTGCCAGGCCGACAGCGTCTCCACCTGCCTGGAAAGTCCCGCTACCACGTCGGCGAGATGCCCCAGCGTTGGCACGCCCACCCCGACTCCTAGCAACACGCGTATCCTGGCCACACGGAACAAGATACGGAATCGCATCTCCAGCCGCAGTCGCTCCCACTCCTCGCGTCTCTCCACCTTCGGCGAGAGCGATGCCAAAATCCTGGCCAGCCGGTCAAGCCGCGCGAAATCCTCGCCGATGGCGTCGAGAAACTTCTGCAGCGCCCGCTGGCGTTCCCGCCGCAGGCGCGAGGCGTCCTTCTTGGGCAGCCGCCGCCGGATGAAATCAAAATCCTCGGTCGCCAGTGCCTGGCGCATCTGCGCGAAATGAGTGCAATGCCTCGCCACCAGTGTTTCAATCCTAGCTGCCGGGTCAGGCCCCAAGTCCGACTCCGCGCGCAGCGGCCGCACTACTAACCAGATCGCGACCACCAGCAGGAGGCCCGACAATCCCACAAAAAATAGCGGTTCCACCATCACCTCAAAATCTCCGAGAGCCGCGCATTCAATTCGCGAAGCCGCGCATTCACCTCAGGCACCGACACGCCGAACGCACCGAGGTCGCTGGCCTGCGGTACAGCGGCCGCCGCCGGCACCGGCTTCCAAACTGCCGCGAGCCAGATCAACGCCGCGATGTTAAAGGACAGCAGCGATATGCCGGAATAAATCTCGTAGTACGAACTCTTCAACGTGCTCATGAATTGGCTGTTCCCGATCTGCACCGCCGAGTAAAACACCAGCCCGCCTACGATAAGCTTCATGAACCGTTCGATCTTCAATTCGTAGTACTGCGCAAAGACCAACGCGAAAGCTAGCGTTCCGACGATCGCGAGCTCCACGCCGCGCTGAAGCACGGTGATGAACACAGTCATGGAATGTTGCTGCCCCGCTGCAGAATATGCCGCACTCACCAGCAGAAACAACGCCACGCCCGCAAGAAATATGCGCCACAAGCGCCAGATTCCGATATACGGGCTCAGGATTCGGAAGCAAATCTCCGCGACCGCGCCAGCTCGCATCCCTATCATTACCGCCTGCCCGGCCCAATACTCGTAAAAAACCGGGGTCGACCTGGATCCGAGAAGTAGCCGAAATGAATCCGCCAGCAGATCACACGAGACAACCACAACGAGATAGGCTGTGAAGACCGGGAGGCGCTTGAACAGTCCACTCCGGACGGCGGCAAATGCGACAACAATATCCAGGCACAGGCCGAGGACTAATCGGATCACGTTTTCATTAAAGTACACCACGGCTGGGACGCATCATACCATGCTAGTACCCGTTCCGTAAGCGTAATAATGCGTCCCAGCGGCGGTCATCAATTCCTATGCCAGGCCCGCATCAGCACAGCGCGCTCGTCCCCCAGATGTTCGGGAACGAGGGTGGAGGGGCGCTCCCCCCGTCGTGTGCCAAATTGGGGAAGGGCGGGGGCGGCGCACTGCCACCGTCAAACCCCAGGTTCGGGAACGGGGGCGGTGGTGCGCTTCCGCCGTCGCGAGCCAGATTGGGGAACGGCGGAGGTGGCGCGCTGCCGCCGTCAAAAGTGACGCTCGGTGACACGGGAACCGATACGACAGCTGCTTGGAATTGTTGGCTGTTTACCGAATGAGTGTTGACTCCGGCGGATACTGGGAGTAGCATCGCAACGGCAACTGCAAGGCCCAGGAAAACGAACAGGTGACTTCGATTCATAGGGTGACTTCCTCCTTGAGCCACGCAGCTTTGGCTGTGGAGGGAGAGCTATGAATCGGAGGTCTGAAATGTTCAGAAACCGGAACAGGCGGGAATATGGAATCGCTTGAACGCTTCCACCAAAATCAACGCATCATCGACGACTTCAGTTCGAGCACCCTTATCGCAATCTCCACTGACTTCGGGCGCTTGGTTCACATCGCCACGCTTCGCGATCTCATCTCCGGGCAGTACCGGCACGAAGGCCTGGAAGCGCTCTACTCCGCGCCGGCCGTCCACGAGGCGCTCCTCTACTGTCACGAAGAGATCTTTCAGAAGATCTTGGAAACGCCGCTGGAACGGCAGGAAATGCTCTTGCGCGGATGGTTTGCGGAACTGGAGGGGGAATCTTCGGAAATTGCCGGCCGCTGGCTGGAGCTCGAGGTTTACCGCATGTTGGTCCCGCTCGGGACCCCCGAATACCTACGCGATCTCTTCTTCTCGAATTTCCATCTACTTCTCGAGCTGCTTTCCATCGCGCCTATCGGCGTTCCGGCAGCCGCATAGCGACGCCGGCCACCCGGCCCACAATTTCGATTTCATCCGGCCAGCGGTAGAATTGCGGCGCCCGCGCGGATAGCCCGTAAGGATGCAGCACCACGCGATCCTGCTCCTTGGTGCACCACGAACACTGGTAGCCGCTGCGCAAATCCACAAAATAAATCGGCCGCTCGAACTCGTTGCGGAACGGTCCGGCTTCAATCGTACGCTGCGAAGGATCGACCAACACCAGTGATCCCGGCCTCACCAGCGGATCCATCCACGTGTCCTCTGTGCCGATAAAACCGTAGCGGTATTTCGCGCCGTCCATCAGCGCTCCTTCGAAACTCCGCCACGATTCCACCATGCGCGTCAGGCTGCTAGTGCGCCGCGGATCAAACGCCGGATCGAACTTCAGCGGCAGATGCAAGCGATAGGGCGCCCGGCCCATATGCGTCTTCTTCGCGCCCCACGCAAAGCCGTCCCGCAAATGTTCATCGAGCGGAATCTGATACCACTGGCAAACCTCGAACACATCAAGCTGGTACAGCGCGCAGAGCGTGTACAGCTTGTGCAGCGTGGGCGTCACGCCGCCGTTTTCGATGTCGGCCAGACGGCTTATGCGGATCACGAATTCCGAGCGTCCGTGCTTGCTGGCCAGTTCAAAGCTGGATTGTTCCACATCGCGATACGTGAGCCCCAGCCGCTCGCGCACCTGTCTCAGACAATTTCCGGGCTGCATGAAATCCCCCGATAGAATCCCGCGGTGGGAGTTGTGCCGGGATTATAGCAGAGCCGCAATAGCCTGTTCCGGAAACAGAACGCGGTTGCGAGCGCCGCTGTGCATCGTCCTGCTACTTCCTGCGGAACTACGTAGAAGCGCGCAACTCCTTCAACGGAGGAGCTTTCCCTTGAAACCTGCTATTCTGTTGCGACGAATTTAGGTCAACCGGGGCGCCCATCACCATGAATCTCAATCCCTTTAGGCTCGGCACCATCTCCATTACTCTCGCCATATTTCTGGCCTCTTCGCCCGGCCTTCGCGCGCAGCAGGCCGCTACTCCTCCGGCCGGTTCAGGCTCAGCTCCGGCCACAGACTCAAATCCTGAATTCCTAAAGGCCGCCGATGAAGTTCTGCACCAGATGAGCGATCTCCTCGATCTCCCCATCAAGGCGCCTCTCAAGAAAAGCCTCCGCTCCAAAGCCGAAATTCGCGAGTACCTGATTCGCGAGGACGAAGAGGACAAGAAGCCGGGCGAGAAGTACGCCGATCAAAAAGCTCTCGAAGCCTTCGGACTGATCCCCAAAGATTTTCCGCTGGATAAATTCCTGCTCGACGTGCTGACCGATCAGGTCGCCGGCCTCTACGACGCCAAGGGCAAGGAGTTCTACATTGCCGACTGGATTCCCGCCGAAGAACAGAAAACCGTGATGGCCCACGAACTCACTCACGCTCTTGTGGACCAATCCTTCGGCCTCGACGAGTGGATCAAGGCTGCCCGCCCGAACGATGACGCCGAACTCGCCCGCGATTCCGTTAGCGAAGGCTCCGCACTCGTCGCCATGCTCGATTATTCGTTCCTCGATGCCAAAATCAGCGTCCGCGGCCTCCCCGACGTCACCAGTTACATTCGCGCCAGCGCCGTCAGCGAGATGGAAAAAGATCCGCTGCTATCCAAGGCTCCTCTCATCATTCGCGACGAGCTGCTTTTCCCTTATCTCGAGGGCACCAATTTCACCCAGCAATTCCTCAAAGCCAATACCGGTTGGAAGGATCTCCGCAAGGTCTTCGAAAATCCTCCAGTCTCCACGCAACAGATCATCCATCCGGATCTCTATCTGAAGGGCATCAAGCCCGCAGCCGTTGCGCTTCCGAAATGGACGGGCCTCGCACCGGGCGGCTGGAAACTTCTCGAAGAAAATGTCCTCGGTGAATTCGGCCTGCACGAAGTCTTGAAACAATTTAATGGCGAGGAGCAAGCGGAAAAAACGGCCCCGTACTGGGATGGCGACCGTTACGCAGTCTTCGAAGACGGAAAAACCAAGCAGCTCACACTGATTCTGCGCTTGCATCTCGATTCCGTCGACGATGCCGCGCTCTTCTTTGGCCGCTATTCCGAGCTGCTAATGGACAAATACAAGAAGACCACGCAACTAATGCGCCGCCCGAATTTCTTTCAGTTCCGCACCGAAGAAAGCAAAGTTTTCCTGCGCTGCGAAGCAAGCGATTGCCTGATCGTAGAAGGTTCCGATCGCGACTTTTTCGACAAGCTCAACCACGCCATAGGCTGGCCCGCCGCCCCCGCAGAAATCGAGCCTTCCGCCAAAATCACAGTCACCCAATTGCCCGCCAAAGCCACCAGCGCGAACTTCGGCGGCGCCACGACAGGTGAGTAGGGCGTCTACGCCGTCTCCGAACGTAGGGCCCGCGCTTTAGCCGGGCCTCTTCGGGCACAATCGCGCCACAATTCCTTTGTCAGGCGTTCCCGATCAACCCGGTGATATCACCCCTCCCGCCGCACCACCATCAAAGTCAAATCATCCGTCAACGCCTGCCCATCCGAAAACTGCCGCAAATCTTCCAGAAATGCCGCCGACAACTTCTCCGGCGCCAATTGATGCCGCGCCGCCAAAAATTCCCCGACGCGTGCCCCGCCGTATTCATTCCCCCCCGCATCCCGCGCTTCAGAAAGCCCGTCGGTATAAACAATCACCGTCTCTCCCGCCCCCGCCCGGAATTTCTGCGTCGTAAAAGTCGAATTGCAAAATAGCCCCAGCGGCATTCCCGTAGCTGAGATCGACCGCAATCCAGCCGTGCATCCCACCCACACCGGCAAATGCCCCGCGCTGGCAATCTCAACTTCGCCATCCGCCCCGCTCCGCCCGCAAACCAGCGTGGCATATTGCCCGGCCGTCGCAGTCTCGCAAAGCAAACGGTTCGCCGCGCCCAGCAATTGCTCGAGCGGCAGCCCCACCGAAATCAAGCTCCGGAACATGGCATGAAGCTGCGTCATCAGCAAGCAAGCCGACACGCCCTTTCCCGCAACATCGCCGACCAAAAAGAACACGCCGCGATCTTTCCCATTCGGCAAAATCACATCGCAATAATCGCCGCTAACGGGCCCCGCCGGACGGTAGTTGTAATGCACGTGCCACCCAGCGGCATGGTTGTCGCGTGCCGGCAACAGCGCCCGCTGCACCGTAGCCGCCTGCTCCAAATCCGCCTCCAGCGCCCGCCTCTCCGCCGCGCTCAAGTGATCGAGGCAAAATCGCACCAACGGATCAGCCATCAACCGGTCCTGCTCGACGGACTCGTGGCACTCTTCGCACAAGCCATAACTGCCGTCCGCCAATCGCCCCAGCGCCGCGTCCACTTCAGTCAGAAGATAAGTCAACCGATCATCAGGCGTAGCCCCGGCCATCGCAGCCATCAGCAGGCGCTTGCGATCCTGCAATGCACCCTGAAAATAATTGTTCGCGATAGTTGCCATGGGCCCTCCATGCAAGAGCTAGATGAGCTTCGATCAGCCTGAAGGCACTTCCAAATCCACGCCATCCGCTTCGCGCGGCCAAATTCCCATCGTAGTCTGCTACCTATTTCGATTCCGCAGCCAAGCCCAGCGATTCACCGCCAGTCGCCTTTAGTAGCGGCGTCTCCGAGGTGGTACCAAGCTTGCCGCGCAATCGCGACAACCGATGCCCAAACCGTTCTCGCGCCTTCGCATACTGCGACGCATTCAAAAATCGCCCGTTCCGCGCCCGCCGCAATTCCGCCAACGCCTCCCCAATCAATTCCGCAGCCCGACGAGGTTCCCCAGCCCGGTGCTCGTAATATTTCGCCAATTCCTCATAAGCCAAAATTCCATCCGGCAAAGCCCCTCTCAATTCCAGCCAAAGCGAAGTAGCCAATCCAAAATCCCCCTCGCGTTTCGCAAGCCTGGCCAAAGCCGCTCGCGCCGCGCGATCCGCCGGACGCGGCAATTCCCCCGCAATCGCCCGTGCATAAAGCCCCCGCGCCCGCGCCGCCTCTCCGCGCCTCTCGCAAATCCGCGACACGCCATATAATTCAAACGCATCCGCCCCAGCCGATTCCGGCGCCTCCAGCAACGAGAACATCCGCGCCGCGAGCCCCGCCAATCCCACCAAGTCCATCTGGTTGTGCTGAAAAACCGGCACCAATCCATCCGGCGCCCCGCCGCTCAAATAATCGAAATAAATCTGCGGTATCAATTCCGAAATCACGTCCGACGCGCGCCGCTTCCCCAAAACATGCCACTCCAATTCCGCCAGGCGCACCGACCCAAGCCGCAATCTCCAAAGATGCCGCGCCGGATGCAGCAAATCCAAATGCGCCTCCAACCCGCGCGGCGTAATCGCCCGAGTCATCCGAAATCGCGTCTCCAAAAGCGGCCAATCAAACGCCTTCCCATTAAACGTCACCAAAACCGGCCGTTCCGCCAACCGCTCCGTCAAAGCCAAAAGCACAGAGTGCTCTTCGCTATGATCGCGCATAAAAAACTGCTCCACTTGCAACCCGCCGCCATCCCACCAAGCCAACCCCACAAGAAACGGATAAGTCCCAGTCCCGCCAGAAAGCCCGGTCGTCTCCGTATCCAAAAAAAGCCAATTCCGCAAATCCGCAGCAATCTCAGGCGCCCCAGGCGCAATCAAACGCAACACAGCAAGCGAAGCCGCAAACGCCTCAGGCGATTCATGCCACCGCCGCAAAACCAAATGCTCGCCAAATTTGTTAGCCCGAGTCTCAGCCCCAAGCAAAGCAGCGAGCCGTTCCCACCCGCCAGGCAATTCCGGCGTACACCCGCGCGAAGCCGTAGCGACCGCAGCCGCAGTTCCGCGAGCCGGCCGCAAAGCCGCCACCCGGTCAAACATTGATCCCGCCTTACGCATCCGATCTACCTAACTCCACTCGAAAGCGTCGTCTCTTCGTAGGGGCGGGGCTTGCTCCGCCCGCCGAGGTAATGCTCAACGATCACGACACCCACGTGCGAGATGTGACGCCATCGCTCTTCCATCTGAAATCTCAAATCTGAAATTTGAAATTTCTTTCCTATCCCCTATCCCTTATCTCCTACTCCCTAACCTCCATCCTCCTCAAAATCTCCATCGCCACCGTCTTATCCCCCGCCGGCCCCACGCACGAAGGGCACCCACTCTCGCACCCGCACCCCGCAATCAATTCCCGCGTCCTCCGCAACAAAATCCCATGCGCCCGAAACAACGGCTCACTAAACCCAATCCCGCCCGGATAATCGTCATACAAATAAAGATTCGGCTCAAAATAATCCCGCACGAGATTTGGATCCCCCAAACTCTCCTCCACCACCGCCGCGTCCTCCACCAAATCCGCCCCCACGTTCGCGCTCGGCGGCCGCTCGCCAATCGCCGTCCCCAAATCCCTTCGGTCGCACATCAAAAGCAGCGCAGCCATCGACTCCAACGCATAAAGCAGCCCAAACATCCCAGCCTGCCTCTCCGAAATCGAAAACTCGAGCGAAGCCACCAACCGCCGGTCCAAAGTGATCCAGAACGAAGTGGTATGCATCTCGTTCTCAGGTAATTCCAACTTCCCGGCCCCCAGATTCTCGTTGGTAAAAAATTTAATCTTCTTGAATCCCACCACTTGCGATCTCACCAGCACATCCCCATGCGCCCGCATCGCCGGGCCCTCCATCATTTCCTCTTCCGCAATCTCCAAAATCCGCACCTGCGTATAACGAATCGCGTCGGTAAAATATTCCACGTTCACGCGCTTCACATAAGCCTTGCGCTCCTCAAAATCGAGTCTCTCGACGTGATACTGCTGCCCCTGGTGAATGTAAATCGCCTTCGGATGCACCATAGTCAGCGCGCTGGAAAAATCCACCTCGCCAATCACCTCCGGTGCGCCCGACGGCCCATCCTCGCTAGATTCGCTCCCGGTAATGTCAATAATCACGAAATTGTCCGAAGTCACCGATCGCAGGCTGACGGTATCCGCCGGATAAGCCTGCTGCACCCAATGCCAATTCCCCCCGCTATTGTGCAAATAACCGGCATCGCTCAATTTCTCGCAGAGCCCCGGCAAATCCACGCCCCCGAATTTCTCCTCCGGCGCAAGCGGCAACTCAAACGCCGCGCATTTCAAATGATTCACCAAAATTTCCAAATTATCCGGCTGCACGTAAGCATGTTCCGGCGAGCGCCCGAAAAAATAATCCGGATGCTGCACCATAAATTGATCGAGCGGCGCCGAAGAAGCCACAAACACTGCGCAAGCCGTCCCACTACGCCGCCCGGCCCGGCCCGCCCGCTGCCACGTAGAAGCAATCGAGCCCGGATACCCGGCCATCACCGCAGCATCGAGCGATCCAATATCAATCCCCAATTCCAGCGCATTCGTAGCTACCACGCCGCGAATCTTTCCCTCGCGCAATCCGCGCTCGATCTCGCGCCGCTCCCCCGGCAAATAGCCGCCGCGATATCCGCGAATCGGCTCGCCCCCGCCCGGCGACGCCGGATAAGCCTGCCGCAAATAAGTCAGCATCACTTCCGTATGCAATCGGCTATTCGCAAACACAATCGTCTGCAGCGAGCGCCCCAAAAGCTCCTTCGCCACGCGCGTAGTCTCATTCAAATAACTCCGCCGGATTCCCAAATTCCGGTTCACCACCGGCGGATTGTAAAAAACAAAAATCTTCTCCGAAGCCGGCGCACCATTCTCATCCAGCACTTCAACGTCCGCTTCAATTAGCTGCTTTGCCAGCTCCCCCGGATTCGCAATCGTCGCCGAAGAACAAATAAATTGCGGCTCCGAGCCATAAAATTTTGCCACGCGCCGCAATCGCCGCAAAACATTCGTCAAATGGCTGCCAAAAACGCCGCGGTACGTATGCAATTCATCCAGCACGACGTACCGCAAATTCTCGAAAAGCCGCATCCACCGCGTATGGTGCGGCAAAATCCCCGTATGCAGCATGTCCGGATTCGTCAAAATCACATGCCCGCGCTCGCGAATCGCCCGCCGGGCGTCCGCCGGCGTGTCGCCATCGTAGGTAAATACGCCAAACGCGTCCTCCAACCGCGTAGCCAAATCATGCAATTCCGCAAGCTGATCCTGCGCCAAGGCCTTGGTAGGGAAGAGATATAGCGCCCGCGTATCTGCGTTCTCCAAAATCGCATTCAAAACCGGCAGGTTGTAACAAAGCGTCTTCCCCGAAGCGGTAGGCGTAACAACAACCAAATTCTTCCCAGCCCTCACCATCTCAGCCGCCGCAGCCTGATGTGTATAAAGCCGCTCCACCCCCTTAGCCCGGTAAGCCGCCGCAAGCTCCTCCCGCACCCAAGCAGGCATCTCCGCAAACGCGGCCTCCCGAGCAGGGAAGTGCTTGATAGCGGTCAAGACTTCGCCGCTACGATCGCGCTCAGCAAGCGCCCCAAGCGCCTCCCGCACAGCCTCAATCGAAGCCCGCCCCCGCACAGCCAAAGATTGCGCCACTGCTCCTCCCATGTAATCTTCGCCTTTTGTTCGCTGAGGCTAACACGCAGCCAAAATCGGCGCAACCCCGAATTCGCTCCCGTAGGGCTGGCGTCCCCGCCGGCATCCTACGACTCAACAGGTCGCCAGAATCTCAACTCCCGCGCGGCCTCACCCCACCAAACTCGCGATCTCGCCTTCGCCCTTATCTGAACTCTCAAATCTGAAATTTGAAATTTCTTCTCTGCTATCTTCCACCGCCCAACTCACTCCCCGACCTTGACACCACCACTCCCCTCCCGCTATAGAATATTCATGTCCCAAGCCATCCTAATCTTCGATTTCGCCGGCAATGAAGAATCCGCCCAACAAGCCTGGCACCGCGCCGAAGCCTGGAAAAAAGGCTTCCGCCTAGGCAACAAGCTCGCCGTGAAATTCGAGCGCACGCTGGAAGAATCCTCCTCCGATGATTCAAAGGAGAAATCCAAGAAGAAATCCGAAGACGAAGGAGAAAGCCGCATAAGGCTTCTAGTCCGCCTGGCCTTCTCCGATCACGAGAAACTCTCCTACACTCGCTGGCTAGACCGCATCCCCACAGAAGAACCCTTCAAAGGCACCAAACAAGAAATCCATCACCAAAACGATCCCGGCTACGACAAAGCAGTAGAACTCTTCGACTCCCTCGACTAATCCGTCCAAAAATCCGTTCCCGGCAGGCCCCAAATTCCGCAACTCGTACCATGTGATTTCCGAAATCTCTGCGCTACTCTCGAGCAGGAAGCCGATGCCGAACCGATATCGTCACCTGGCGAACGCGTCGCCGAAGGCCGCCCCGGGAGTCTCCTCCCGTGCCGGCGCCGCGCTCATGCGTAGGTGTTTTGATTTGCGGACGAGCCCACCCCTCCCCATTTCTATTCAAGACACGCGAGGGAGCAGAAACGCGTTCAAGTCATTGAAAACAAAGGATCGGAGTCATTTCTATTCAAGACAAAAAAGGCCCCTCAAGAGGGCTGAACCAACCATGATTTCGCCCGAAAATGCGCTTTCTAATCGATACACCAAAATGATTAGAAACGCCCGCAACTCGATGGAAACAAACGAGAGGAGCCATTTCTAACCGAGACAAAAAGTCACCCCTTGCTTGAAGGACCTCTATTGCCACGTGAACGGCCCATAATCGAGCCCGCACCATCTGGCACCTTCTCCGCCTCGCCCATCGAACCCGCCAAAGCCTTTCTCGCGCCACCCGCCCCAACTTTGGCTATAATGGGCCGCAATCGTTCGACAGTCCTTTTGGGGCGAAGCCAAGCGATGCCGTCGCAAACCCGCACCAAGGTTTCGAGGTTTGACGCCTCGAAATACCAAGGCCTCGACCGCGAAGCGATAATCCGCATCTACCGCACCATGTTTCTCTCGCGGCGCCTCGACGACAAAGAAATCCTCCTCAAGCGCCAAAACAAAATTTTCTTTCAGATCAGTGGCGCAGGCCACGAAGCCATCGGCGCCGCTGCGGGGTTACTTCTCAAACCCGGCTACGACTGGTTCCACGCCTACTATCGCGATCGCGCCCTAGCGCTCATGCTCGGCATGACCCCGCTCGAGATGCTCCTCGAAGCGGTAGGCGCGAAAGAAGGCCCAAGTTCCGCTGGCCGCCAGATGCCGTCGCACTGGGGCCACAAAAAAATTCATCTCATCACCCGCTCGTCTCCCACAGGCACGCAATGGGTGCAAGCTCTCGGCGTAGCCGAAGCCGCGGGCTACTACGATGAATTCCCGAAAGCGCTCAAGCAAGCGAAGCACGCCCCGCTCGGCGATGGCGTCACGCACGAGCCCGACGAAATCACATATGCCTCGGGAGGCGAAGGTTCCACCAGCCAGGGCGAATTTTTCGAAGCCCTGAACATCGCGTCGAACCGCAAATTGCCAATTCTCTTCGTCGTAGAAGACAACGCCTACGCCATCTCCGTCCCCGTCGAAGTGCAAACCGCCGGCGGCAGCATTTCGAAGTTAGTCTCCAATTATCCAGGCCTAAAAGTCGAAGACTGCGATGGCACCGAGCCGCTCGAAATGTATGCCGTGTTCACTCGCGCCGTAGCTCATTGCCGCGCGCGCCGCGGCCCCGCTCTCGTTCACGCGCACGTCATTCGCCCTTACTCGCACTCGCTCTCCGACGACGAGAAGCTTTACAAGACCGAAGCCGAGCGCGAAGAGGAAGCCCACCGCGATCCACTCCCGAAATTCGCGCTGTTCCTGGTGCGCGAAGGAATCCTCGAAGAGGCAGAAATCGAAGCCCTCGAAGCCGATGTCGATCGCGAAGTGCAGGACGCCACCGACCGTGCTCTCGACGCTGAATTGCCCGCGTGCGAGACGATCTACAACGGTGTCTATTCACCCGACATCGATCCCACCTCGAGCGCCTTTGAATCCGAGCCCACTCCGAACGGCGCGCCGAAGACCATGGTCGAAATGATTTCGAACACGCTGGTGGACGAAATGGCGCGCGACGAGCGCATTCTCGTCTTCGGCGAAGACGTCGCCGACGTAAGCCGCGCCGAATCTCTCGCGAAAGTGAAAGGCAAGGGCGGAGTATTCAAAACAACGTCAGGCCTGCAGCGCCGCTATGGCTCGACGCGCGTCTTCAATACGCCGCTCGCCGAAGCCAGCATCGTCGGCCGCGCCATTGGCCTGGCCACCCGCGGCCTCAAGCCCGTCCCCGAAATTCAATTTTTCGATTACATCTGGCCGGCCATGATGCAAATCCGCAATGAGCTCGCCACCATTCGCTGGCGCTCGGCGGGGGCTTTCAAATGCCCGGTGGTAATCCGCGTGCCCATCGGCGGCTATCTAACCGGCGGCGCGATTTATCACAGCCAATGCGGCGAAGTAACGTTTACGCACATTCCAGGATTGCGCGTGGTGATGCCCTCGACCGCGCTCGATGCTTGCGGCCTGCTGCGCACCGCCATCCGCTCCGATGATCCGGTGCTGTTCCTCGAGCACAAGCATCTCTATCGCCAGCCCTACAATCGCTCGCCTTATCCCGGCCCGGATTTCACGATTCCATTCGGCCGCGCCCGCGTAGTCCGCGAAGGCTCCGACGTCAGCATCATCACCTACGGCGCGGTCGTGCATCGCACCGAAGTCGCCGCCGCCGAACTCGCCCGCGAAGGCGCCTCCGCCGAAATCGTCGACTTGCGCTCACTCAGCCCTTACGATTGGGAAGCCGTCGCCGCCAGCGTGCGCAAAACGAATCGCGTAATCGTGGCCTACGAAGACACGCGCTCCTGGGGCTACGGCGCAGAAATCGCCGCGCGCATAGCCGACGAATTATTCGATTACCTCGACGCCCCAGTCCGACGCATCGCCGCCACCGACACCTTCTGCGCCTATCAACCAAAGCTAGAAGACGCAATCCTGCCGCAAACCGCAGACATAGTAGCCGCGATTCGCAGCATCTTGAGTTTCTAGGCCGGCAAGGAAACTTTTTGCGGCCAGATATCGTATAGTTCTATAGAAGATCGAGGAGGAGGTACGCCCATGAACTGCTGCAATTGCCGCCGCGACATCGCGGACTATTCGAACTTCTGCTACTTCTGCGGAGTGCGCCAAGCCGCTCCGATTCCGCAAGGCTCCGCGCCATGGCAGGGCAAGCGCCTGATGCGCTCGTCCACCGACGTGAAGGTCGCAGGAGTCTGCGCCGGTTTCGCCGAATATATGGGCCTGGACGTGACGCTCGTCCGTCTGCTCTGGGCGATTCTGACGATTATGCCCGTGCCGGTCCTGGGCGTCGTCGCCTACATCGTGAGCTGGATCGTCATGCCGATTGCGCCGCTGCCCGTGCCGCATGTAGCGCCGGAAGCGCCGCCGCACCCGGTGACGACCACGTAGTCGGGAAGCGACGCGATTCTGGCCGCGCGGCGTTGTCTTCTGCGCAGGATTTGCATTAAGAAGATGCCGGTCCCGCATGCGGGACCGGCGCTGCAAAATGTTACTTCACTTTCGCGCTGCGGCGTGGCGCGCCGCCTCCGCCATAGATCAGGTGGTCGAGCGAGATGCTTCCCGCGCCGACGGCCGCCAGCGTAAACGCCGCCACGGCGAGCACAAGTGGAAGCTGGTAATTTTGCACATCGAGGAAGGTGCCCTGCGGCAAATGCACGCGCCAAATCGCGATCACCATTTCTATTGAGATCAGCAGCCCGGCAATCCGCGTAAACAACCCCGCAACCAACAGCAATCCGCCAAAGAACTCGATCGTCCCGGAGATATAGGCGAAGTAACGGGGAAATCCCATGTGCTGGAAGTTGTCGAGCCATTCCTTCGGATGCGCAAACAATTTCGGATAACCGTGATAAATAAAAATGGCCGCAAGCCCAAGCCGCAGCAGAAGCAGCGCCACCGGCTTCAATTTCTCAAGAAACTGCATCAAGTCACCTCGAAAATATGGAAACAACGCCCGACTGGCGAGCAAATTGTAGCAGACTTGCAACACGGCTCAGTGCCTGTGTCGCTGCCACGTTTTGATTTCACCGTCGTCTGTTGCGTTCTGCAATAAACCTTGCTGGGCTAGGGCTTAACATCTGGGACTTCAAGGAGACAGTAATGTAATCAATTTATTCTATTGCTTCTGATTCTGCCGCTGGCTATAACTGGTTCCTACATATGCTGCTTCGCGTAACGACGGCGATGGGTTGATCCCGCCCGAGCTGTCACGACGCGAACCCTAAAAGGAAAGTTCATGGATCCCCGTCACCTTGCCCGGCGAGCACCCGCCGGCAGTAGCAATCGTTTCTCTTCGACGAAGCACCGAGCCGGGCTCCGCCGTACGCGCCTTGTAGTTACCTACGTCTCCATCCTTGGATTTGTGCTGCTGGCGTTTGCGGCGCGGCTGCGCGCGGACACCATTTCCGGCACCGTCAAGGATCCGTCGGGCGCGGTCGTTCCCGGAGCGCGAATCGAAATCAGCGGCGGCGGTTTGCCGCAGCCGCTCGTCCTTACGTCCGATGATTCCGGAAAGTTCACAGCGCCGAATCTGAGTCCAGGAAAATATACGGTGCGGGTCACCAAGGAGAAATTCGACGAACTCGTCGTTCCGGTCGATTTGAAGGGCGCGGCGGATTTGCCGCTCAATCTCACCATCGCCGCTCAGCAGGCGGAAGTGACCGTCACCGGGAAAAGCATGGCCTTCGCGAACTCCGACTCAATCTACCGGCAGCTCCGCGACCTGGGACTGGGTCAATCCTATCGCTGTGAAAATCACACGATACTATTGGACGTTGGAGTGTTTCAGTTCAAATCGGGGACCATGACGATTTTGACGCCGGTGAACAGATTCGTAACCGGCGTGATTTTTGTCGGCGAAGGACACTTTATTCTGAAGCCCGTCGACGCGATGAACGCGCGCGAATTGCTGCGCCGGACCGGCAGTCCAACGGTCGAGGAGGATTTCAGCGAAGCCGTTTTTCGTTTCACAGGGAGCCAGTATCCCGAGTTTGCAGGCACTCTGGGCGAAAAAGTCGAGACTCCCCAAGAGGCGGTCAGCGCTTATCAGCATTGGAAAGAGAAGGTGCGTCGCCGGCACGAAATTCCCGAAAGCTTCACGCAAGCAATCCTGGAAGGCGAGACAATCGATAACGTGGACGCCGACGTTCTCGCGTCCGTTTACAATCCGCGGCATCCTGCCTTTATCAACGCCTATATTCATGGCGCGAAGCACAAAGATCTGCGCTTCTTCGTCCGCACCCGCGTGGGCGCCATCCCGCAGCTCGATTCGCCCGAGGAAGTGGCGCTGATCAATCTCAGCGAAGGCATGGACGACGGCGTGTGGTACTCGCAGCATTTGCTCTCCGAATTGAAGACGGGCAAGTCCGATTCGCGCGAGGATCGCCGCCTGTTTGCCACGAAGCGATACGTGATCGAAACGGTCGTCGGAAAAAACAACCATCTACACAGCGCCGCAACAATAACGTTCGAGCCGCTCATCGCCGGCGAGCGCCTGTTGAAATTTGGTTTGCTGCCCAATCTGCGTGTCACGCGCGTGACCGATCAGAACGGGCAGGACATCCACTTCGTGCAGGAGAGCCGCAAGGAAGACGGATCATTCTACGCCATTCTCGACGATGCGCCGCCACTCCAGAAGGAACACTCGATCGCCGTGGAATATGAAGGCGATAAGGTGCTGACGGAGGCGGGCGATGGGAGTTTTTACGTTAGCGCGCGATCGTCGTGGTATCCGAATTTAAACGGATTCGGCGAAAAAGCACTCTACGATTTGACCTTCAAGGTTCCCAAAGGCGAAGTCGTAATCAGCGTGGGAAAGCAGCAGGCAGAGAGCACCGAAGCAGGCTTCGCCGTCTCTCATTGGGTTACGCCGGTGCCCGTCGCGGTGGCGGGATTCAATTACGGTCGTTATCTCAAGATCGATATGCCGGACACCATCACGCATTACGAAATTTCGGGATTTTATCTGGAGGATTTGCCAGACAGCCTGAGGCCCTATGCCGAGCGCGCATTCCTGGATTCGATGGCTCCTAAGGCGATGACGAAATACGCGCTTGACCAGACGCGCGCGCAAATGCAGGTGTGCACTCGCTATTTCGGCAGGTCTCCCTACGACAATGTTTACGTCACCGAGCAGCCCAACTTCGCTTTCGGGCAGTCGTGGCCCAATCTCGTTTACTTGCCGATTTCCGCGTACATCGACTCGACGCAACGTTGGTTGCTCTTCGGACGCATCGATGACAATTTCACGGGATTCGTGCGCGAAGTGACGCCGCACGAAGTGGCGCATCAGTGGTTCGGGCACGCTGTCGGCTGGGCCTCGTATCACGACCTGTGGCTTTCCGAGGGATTCGCGGAATTTGCCGCGGGATTGTTCCTGCAGCAAGCCATCGGCAAGAATTGGCAGAAGGACTATATCGATTTTTGGGAGCGGCAGAGGAAGCGCGTTCTCGAGAAGAATAATTTTGGATTTTCCCCGAATGATGCAGGCCCGGTCTGGCTCGGCCTGCGGCTCATTTCCCCCAAAACGGCGCAAGGCTACCAAAGCGTGACCTACGCGAAGGGTGCCTACGTCTTAAGTATGTTGCGCTCCATCATGCATGACGATCGCGCCGCGCCCGATGACCGCGAGAAGCCGTTCATCGACATGATGCACGATTTCGTCGAAAGCCACCGCGATTCGCCGGCCTCGACGGAATCATTCAAGGCCATCGTCGAGAAGCACATGACCAAGCAGATGGACCTGCAGCAGAATCAGCATCTCGACTGGTTCTTCGACGAATGGGTTTATGGCACACAGATCCCGCGTTACAGCTTTAGCTATGAAACGTTGCCGGCCGACAAAGGAAATGTCAGGGTGCGCGTCGAAGTGACCCAGAGCGAAGTGGATGATCACTTCGCGATGTTTGTTCCCGTGTATGCAGATTTTGGGAAGGGCATGGTCAGGATCGGCCAGGTGGCAATTATAGGAAACTCGACGCGCAAAATCGATTTTGTGATGGATGAACGTCCCAAGAATGTCGCGATCAATTCCTACAAGGAAATTCTGGAACGGTAGTTTGCCGCGTGGACCGCGACGGAGGCGGGCGGAGTGCGGCGCAATGCCAAGCGCCAGCTCTCTCCCTTACTGGGAAGCGGAGGTTGCGCTGCCACCGACGAGCTTCTGGAATTCCGGGTCATCGTGCAGGCAATCGAGATCGGCATCTTTGGCCGCCCAACTTGGATTACCGTAGCCGGCGGCAAAGGCCTTCTTGAGCGTCTCGAGCGCTTCTTGTTTTCTGCCGAGGATGCCGTAGGTGCAGGCGGCGTTGTAGAGCGTGTTCGGATCGCCCGGGCGAAGCGCGACGGCGGTCTGCAGGTGACGCATGCTTTCGTCGGCGTCTTGTTTCAAGTAGGCGAGCTGGCCGGCGAGCAAAACGCGGGCGCGAACATCTTCTGGCACAAGCTCGAGTTGCTGGCGGAGGACCTTGATCATGCGATCGCGCATTTGCTCCGCTTCTTTTTTGCGGCCTAGCCGCTCGAGCGCGTTGAGATAGGGAACGTAAGTATTGTAATCGTCGCCGTTGGCTTCGATGGCGCGATCGACAATTGCCGCGGCCTGTTCAGGATGCCCTGAGGCAAAATACGCGCGCCCGAGAATGTTCCACGAGCCCTCGCAATCGGGCTTGCGCTCGATGGCGCGTTGCGCGAGTAGCGCGGACTCGTCGTATTTTTTCTGCGCGTAAGCGAGGCGCGCACGTGCGACGAGCACTTCCGGCAGATCGGGAGCGAGCGCGGTGGCCCGGTCGCAGGCTGCAAGTCCGCGCTCGATCCATTTCGGGCTTTGGTCGCGAAGCTCGTAGATCAGCCCGCAGAGATTCGCAATTCCGGCGTGGGCGAGCGCGAAATTCGGATCGAGCTGAATTGCTTGGTCGAACATCTGCAGGCCGTAGTCCATATTCTCGCGGTGCGCATAGCTTCTTCCGCGGAGGTAAAAATCATAGGCCTGCGAATTTTCGGTCGGCTTGCGGGCGATGGTTTTTTCTTCCTGCGGCGTCAGCGTGATGCGCAGGGCTTGAGCGATGCTGCGGGCGATCTCTTCCTGGATGGCGAAGACGTCTTCGAGTTGCCGGTCGTAGCGTTCGGCCCAGACGGAATGCCTGGTGGAAGCTTCGACGAGCTGCGCGGTGATGCGCACGCGATTGCCGGCGCGGCGAATCGAGCCTTCTAGCACATAAGCGGCGCCGAGCTGCTGGCCGACCTGCTGCGCGGTAACCGGCTTGTCGCGGAACGCGATCATTTCTGAGCGAGGAAAGATTTCGAGTTGGGCGATCTTGGAAAGCTCCGTGACGATATCTTCGGTTATGCCATCGCGGAAGTATTCGTCCTCTTTCGCGCCGCTTTGATTTTCGAAGTAGAGCACCGCGACGGATTTCTGCTTCACGGCGGCATCGTGCGGGCCGGAACCCGGAGCGGCGGCTTTCTCAGCAGGAGCGGGGCGGCGGCTGGATTCGATATCGCGCTTGAGGCGCTTCAAGTCGGCGCGGAGTTCGGCGGCCGTCTGGCAGCGCATGTCCGGATCCTTCTCGAGCGTCTTCGCGAGAATGGCTTCGATCGCCACGGGCAGCCGCGCATTCAGCTCCCTCGCCGGAGTTGGAGCGGAGTGAAGAATGCCGTCGAAGACCAGAGCCGTAGTTGTGCCGGAGAAGGGAACTGAGCCGGTGGCCATTTCGTAGAGCACGACGCCGAGCGAGAAGAGATCCGAGCGCGCGTCGAGCTCTTCGCCGCGCGCTTGTTCCGGCGACATGTAAGCGACCGTGCCCATGGCGCTGCCCGGGCTGGTCAATTGGTCCGTGCTCGGGAGGCGCGTCTGCGTTTGCATGGACGCGACGCCCACGGATTCGGCGGTCGGGCGGAGCGCGGAGGCCAGCTTGGCCAAGCCAAAATCGAGAATTTTCGACTGGCCGCGCTCGACGAGAAAAATGTTCGCGGGCTTGATGTCGCGGTGAACGATTCCTTTGGAGTGCGCCGCATCGAGCCCGTTGGCGATCTGAATGCCGATCTCCAAAAGTTCCGAAATGTCGATGGGCTTGCCGGCGATGCGGTGCTTGAGAGTCTGGCCTTCGAGCAGCTCCATGGCGATGAACGGGCGGCCTTCGAAGTCGCCGATATCGTAAATCGTGCAGATGTTGGCATGATTCAGAGAGGAGGCGGCGCGTGCTTCCCGGCGGAAGCGCTCGACCGATTGGGCGTCCTGGGAAATGTCGTCGGGAAGAAATTTCAGCGCGACGTTGCGGCCGAGGCGCGTGTCTTTGGCTTTGTAAACGACGCCCATGCCGCCGCCGCCCACTTTTTCGAGCACTTCATAGTGCGAAATGGTGCGGCCGACGATGGAAGAAGCATCCGGCATAGCCGAAGCATATTACGCTAGCGCGTAAGAAGCGTCAAAGACCTCTGCGTGCAGTCATTTTTGCAATCCCGACGATGTGATCGGCGGGCTCGAGGGATGCCCCGCCATTTCCGTGCCCACCATGATGGCATTGCGAATTTGGCTGAAGAGATCGGAGAGCGTGTTCGGCGAGTGAGGAATCAGAATTGTGTTGCTGTGATCGTTCGCGGCAATGTCTTTCAGCGTGTCGAAGTATTGGGTCATCAGGACGAGCTGCATGACGTCCTGCGGCGTCGAGCCGGGAACGGTTTTCGCGAAGTCTTCGACCGAGTCTTTCAGTCCGGTGATGATCGCTTTCCTTTGATTGGCGATGCCTTCTCCTTGCAGGCGCTTCGATTCGGCTTCTGCTTCGGCCTGCTTCACGAGCAGCATCTTGTTGGTCTCGGCGCGGGAGACGGTGGCTTCGCGTTCGCGCTGTGCGGCGTTGATGTCGTTCATCGCGGCTTTGACCTTTTGGTCGGGAACGATGTCGGAGATCAGCACTCTGACGATCGAGTAGCCGTACTCTTTCATGGAGGCGTCGAGGCTGTCGCGTAAATCGCCGGCGATGTCCGCCTGGTTTAAGAAAGCATCGTCGAGCTTCATTTTCGGGACGTGGCCGAGTACGACGTTGTAAACCATGGATTCGATCTGTTTCACCGGATCGGAGAGCTTGTAATACGCGGATTCGACGGACTCGGGGATGATCTTGTACTGGATCGAGACCGGGATTTGAACGAAGACGTTATCCTGCGTTTTCGTCTCGACCTGAACGTCGAATTGCTGGACCTTCATACTGAGGCGGCGCACGACCATCTCGAGATATGGCGTCTTCCAGTTGAGGCCGGGACCGGCAACGCGCGCGAACTTTCCGAGGCGCTGGACGATGGCGACTTGCGAAGTCTCAACGGTGAAGAACGAGCCCAGCACGATGCTCAGAATAAAGAATGCAACGATGGCGAAGAGAATTAGAAAAATGTAGCCAAAGTCCATGTTCGCCCTCCTGTTTGATTTCCGCGCGAGCCAAATTGCATTTGCGGAACGATCCGGACGATGGCGGCATTCTACCTTAATCAGGGTTGGTTCAAAGGCGCGGAAAATTGTCGGCGCGAGCATAGGCCGGGAACAGCCTTCGAATGCTGTCGTCCGCGCGTGAGAGAAGCCGTTGCCGACGCTTGCGCTCGAAAGATGCCGGCGGGGACGCCAGCGGTACCGAATGCGCTACACTATTGGGGGATTGATTCCGGTCGAGCGGGTGAGAATTGAATGGCTAACGTGAAAACTAAGAAGGGATGTATCGGGATTCTTACCGGAGGCGGCGACGTCCCAGGATTGAATCCGGCGATTCGCGCGGTCACGTTCCGGGCGCTGCGCGAGGGCTACGACGTGATTGGAATCCGGCGCGGCTGGGCCGGGTTGGTGGATATGGTCCGCGACGAAAAATACGATAACAGCGACAACTACCAGCACCTTACCGAAGAAGTTGTGAATCGCGCGGGGCGAACCGGCGGGACCTTCCTTCATTCTTCGCGGACCAATCCTGCGCGCGTGCGCAAGAGCGAAGTTCCGGCGCACTTGAAGGATTCCTACGCAGCGGAGAAGAACGATCTCACGCCCGAAGTTTTGAAGAATCTGGAATGGCTGGGGATGGAGTATCTGGTGCCCATCGGCGGCGACGATACGCTGAGCTTTGCCGTGCGGCTCTACCAGGAAGGCATGAAGGTCGTCGGCATTCCCAAGACGATGGACAATGACGTTCCGGGGACGGACTACTGCATCGGGTTCAGCACCTGCGTTAGCCGCACGATCCAGATGTCGAACAATCTGCGCACGTCGGCGGGGTCGCATGAACGATTTCTGGTGCTCGAAGTGTTCGGGCGCTATGCGGGATTTACGGCCGTGGTGCCCACGATGGCGGGTGCGGCCAACCGCTGCGTGATTCCTGAATACAAATTCAATATCGAGAGGCTCACGGAGCTGCTGGTGGCAGACCGGCGGAAGAATCCGAGCCATTATGCGACCGTGCTGGTTTCAGAGGGCGCGATGTTCGAAGGCGGTGAGATGGTCTTCGAGCGCGATGCCGCGGATGCATTCGGGCACAAGAAGCTCGGCGGCATCGGGGACCTGGTCTCCGAGCAGGTGAAGGAACTTTCGGCCAAATTCAACAACGGCAAGACCATTGACGTGATCAATCAGAAGCTTGGCTATCTGGTGCGCTGCGGCGAGCCGGACGCGATTGATTCCATTGTGCCGATGGCTTACGGCAATCTGGCGCTCGATCTAATTCTCAATCGCATTCACGGGCGGCTGGTAGTGTTGAAGAATGGCCGTTACGACAACACGCCGATTGATACCGTGACGGCGTCGAAGAAAATTGTCAGTATTAAAGAGAATTACAACACTGAGCGGCTGCGGCCGCAGTACGAGAGCTTCGAGATGAAGCCGCTGTTCCTGGTCACCAGCGACCTCGGCTGAACGATTCGCGCGAACGCCGCCTGCTTGCCCCTCCGCGGCGTTCTGATTCCAACATTCGCAGCCGTTTGTGCGACTGGCTAAAGATAATGTGTGTCTTTGTGCACCGCCGATTTCAGGCGGCGATCGAAGGAACGATTTTGTCTCGGCGCGATGATGTAAGATATTTAATTCCGATGAGGAGAAAGTGATGGCCACTGCCCAGCGAACTATTGGAGTGTGCAACGGTGGAGGAGATTGTCCCGGCTTGAATGCGGTGATTCGCGCCGTGGTGCGCACTGCGATTTTTGAATATGGCTGGACGGTGGTCGGGGTGAAGAATGGCTTCAATGGCCTGATCTGGCCGGAGCAATCCGAGGAGCTTACGCTTGAATCCATTCGCGGAATTTTGCCGCGCGGCGGGACAATTCTCGGCACGACGAATCGCGGCAATCCCTTCAATTTCGTGCTGGAGGAAAACGGCGAGTCGATCACGAAAGACTTCTCGAAGCAATGCCTCGAGAACATGAGCCGCATGGGAATCGATGCGATGGTGGTAATCGGCGGCGACGGCACGCTGCACATCGCCAATGAATTCTCGAAGCTAGGGATGAACATCGTCGGCGTGCCGAAAACGATTGACAACGATCTGGAAGCCACCGAAATCACATTCGGATTCGACACGGCGCTGCACGTCGCCACCGACGCCATAGACCGCTTGCACACGACGGGGGAAAGCCATCATCGCGTGATGATTGTCGAAGTGATGGGCCGCGAGGCCGGATGGATCGCGCTGCATTCGGGCATAGCGGGCGGCGCCGACGTCATCCTAATTCCCGAAATTCCGTTTACTATCGAAACCATCTGCGAATCGATCAAGAAGCGCGAAGCTGCGGGGCGCGATTTCTGCCTCGTCGTAGTTGCGGAAGGCGCCAACTTGCCGGCGAAAGACGCGCTGGGAAAGCCGATGCCCGCGGCGCGGCCCGGCCAAGTGGCCAATACAATCGGCTATGCTATTCGCGAAGCGATGAACAAGGAAGTTCGCGTGACCGTTCTCGGGCACGTGCAGCGCGGCGGATCTCCCAGCCCGTTTGACCGCATTCTCGGGACGCGTTTCGGAGTGCACGCTGCGGATCTCGTGGCGCAAAAGGATTATGGGAAGATGGTCTGCCTGCGCTCCGGGAAAATCGAGTCTGTGCCGATCGAAACAGCTGTGGGGGCGTGCAAGCTCGTCAGTCCTTCGAGCGATCACGTGCACGCGGCGCGTGCCATCGGCATCACTTTTGGAGATCGCGCGGAATGAAGCGACTCGTCCTCGGCATCGCTGTGCTCGCTATTGTCGGGGGCATCGCTTATTGGCGCGCGCACCGCAATCCCGCGCCGCTTGAGGAGGTGTTTGCCGGATCGCGCAAGGTGACCGTGTGGAGCAGTAACGCGCAAGTGCGCGAGCCTCTCGTTTACGCGAGTTTCGGCGATCGATTCGCAGTCCTCGATCACTCCGGGAATTCCCTGCAGGTACGCACGGCGAAGGGTGTTGAAGGTTGGGTGGCGTTGAGCGACGTGCTTCCCGCCGACCTGTGGCAGAAAGCTCAGGCGCTTACAACTGAAGCGCGCAAGATGCCGGTGCAAGCCGCAGCGCATACCAAGGTGCTGACGAATTTGCGTCTTGATCCCGGCCGCGATGGCGCGCGCATCTTTCAGCTTGGGCGCGATACTCCGGTCTCGCTGCTCGAGCGCCGCGTGGTGGATATACAAGCGACGCCGACGGCGAATCAAGCCGACGATGATGCGAGCACGGCCGAGCCGGCCACCACGAAGAAGGAAGATTGGCTGCTGGTGCTCGCGCACACCAAGGAGCAAGGCGATTTCGCGGGCTGGGTTGTCGGACGCTTCGTGGCCATGGATTTGCCGCAGCCGTTGCCCGATTACACTAGCTCCGCCGGGATGCGCGTGACCGGCTGGATGGAACTGAATCGCGTCACTGCGCAGGGCCAGCCGCGCCCGCAATATCTTGTGTTTGGCACGCGTGGGCCGGAAGGCGATATCTGCGATTTCTCGACGCTGCGCGTTTACACCTGGGGCGCGAAACGCGAGCGCTACGAGACGGCTTTCGTCGATAGCGGATTCTGCGCGCAGATGCCCGTCGAGGTAACGCCCGCGGCACAACTGGGCGGCGACGCTACTTTTCACTTTATGACCATCAGCGAGTCAGGTAAACAAGAACGAGGGTATCGCATGCATCAGACCATAGTGCGCCGCACGGATGAGAATCGCGGGAAGCGGCGCGCG
>DAITPO010000011.1:33816-45965 GCA_036833535.1 Candidatus Acidiferrales bacterium
GAGTGGATGGCCACTGACTTCGCCGGGAACGTCTTCATCGCTGATTACGGCAGCGGCTTCATACACAAATTCAATTTTGAAGGGCATCCGCTGCTGTCGTTTGATGCCGGCGTTCCGCGCAATCCTTACCGAGTGGCGGTGGATTCGGGCAACGGGATTTACGCCATCGGCGAGGATTCCAATGTGTTGTACATCTGCTCGCCGCAGGGCGAGCATTTCCGGCATTTCGCGCTGGCGCCGCAACGGCCGCATCAGGTGGCGGAGGCGGCTTCGGTGGATGATGCGGGCGATATTTTCGTGATTGTCGCCGGCGAGTCGCAAGGTAAGGGCGATTCGGCGAATCGCGAGATCCGGGAGTACAACGCGCGCGGGAGGCTGCTGAAGAAACTGGCGATGCCGGAAGGCGCTTCGGCCGCGCCTCTTGTGCCTGCGGCGCTCGCGGCGGCATCGGATGGATATCTTTACGTTGTGGATGCGACGAGCACGCAGGTGGCGAAATTCACGCTTTCGGGCGATTACGTGACCGCGTGGGGGAGTCCGCCGGCGCCGGGAACTCCGGGGAGCGCGGATTCACCGGGGCGGGGAATTGCGGTGACTTCGAAGTATGTTTTCGTGGCTGAGCCCGAGAATCGCGGCGTGCGGGCGTGGACCGTTGATGGCCACGAGAAAATTGTGGATGACCTCGGCGGACGGTTGAAGGGCGCGAACGGGGCGTATCAATTGGCCACGAGCCGACGCGGGGAGTTGTTAGTGCTCGATTTCACGGCGGCAAAGGTGCTGCGCTTCAAAATTAATTTTTAGCGCGCTACCGTGAGGTGAAGTGATAACGCTTTATTTAAGCGAAGCGGATGTGCGCGACATCCTCACGATGGAGATTGCGCTAAAGGCAGTCGAAGATTCGTTTCTGCGGCTGGCCGATGGCTCGGCGGTGATGCACTCGCGTCAGCGGTTGAATCCTGCGGCCCATTCCTACCTTCATTACATGGCGGCGGCGGATTCGCACGACCGGTACATGGGGTTGAAGATTTATACCAGCACGCCGCAAGGGCTGCGGTTTCTTGTGCCGTTGTTCCACACCGAAACGGGCGATCTGCTGGCGCTGATCGAGGCGAATTATCTCGGCCAGATGCGTACCGGCGCGGCGAGCGGATTTGCGACGAAGCTTATGGCGCGGGCCGACGCGCAAACGTTGGGGATCATTGGCACGGGCTTGCAGGCGCGGACACAACTGGAAGCCATTGCTCGGGTGCGAAAAATTGAGCGCGTCTACGCCTTCGGGAGAAACGCGGAGCGACGCACGCAATTCGCGCGAGAGATGACAGAACGCCTGAAGATTCCTGTCGCCGGCGTGGATTCGCGCGAAGCCGCCGTGCGCACTGCGGATATTTTGGTGACGTCGACGAATGCGACGAAGCCGGTCGTCGAGGGACGCTGGCTGCGACCCGGCATGCACATCAACGCCATCGGCGCAAATTTTCCGCAGAAGCGCGAGCTTGACTCGGTCGCAGTCTTCCGCGCGGGGATCATCGCGGCGGACTCACGCGAGCAATCGAAGCTCGAGGCCGGCGATTTGATTCAGGCGTTTGCGGGAGACGAATCGAAGTGGTCGCAAGTAATCGAGCTCGCCGAAATCGCCGCCGGGCGCGTGCCGGGCCGCACGAGCACCGAAGAGATCACGCTATTCAAATCGAACGGTGTCGCGATCGAAGACATCGTCACGGCCGGACGGATTTACGAAATTGCCGTGGAGAAAAAGCGCGGGGTCGAGTTGCCGTTCTGGAGTAAGAAGAGCGCGGCCGACGCCTGAGACTCCGGCGATCTATGCTCGCCGCTGCTGCAACTTCTCGCGAAGCGCGCTGTGCAAACGGCTGCGCGTGTCTTCCGGGAGCGGCACAGGCTCCGCATTGCAGTAGATATCGATCGTCTTTTTGCACGTATCCACTACGATTCGGCACTTCTTGCACTTGGCGAGATGCTCTTCAAGCTCCGCACGAAGGGCCGCGCTAAGGGCGCCATCAAGGTAGCCGGAGAGTTCTTCAATCAGGTTCGTGCACTTCACGGGGTCTCACTCCGCCGAAAATACCGGTTCAGCTTCTGGCGCAACTTCAAGCGCGCGCGAAGCAGCCGCGACTTCACCGCGGGCACCGAAAGATGCAGCACGTCCGCGGTCTCTTCGGTGGACATTTCTTCGATGTCCCGAAGCTGGAAAACGATTCTAAAAGATGGATCGAGCTCTGAAATTGCTTCGTTCAGGATGTCGTGGAGCTGCGTTTGCTCGTAGCGCTCGGCCGGCGATGGGCCCCAGTCTTCCACGTCGCGGAAGAAGGAATCGTCGCCCGTTTCGATTTCCTCGTCGAGGGACACCTGATTTGGCCGGCGCTTGCGCAGCTTCATGAGCGCCTGGTTGACGGCGATGCGCACCAGCCAGGTGTAGAAGCGCGAATTGCCTTCGAATTCGGGAAGGTGTTCGTAGGCCTTCAGAAAGGCCTCTTGCATGACGTCTTCGGCGTCTTCGCGGCTGCCGGTGATGTTCATGCCAAGGCGGAAGATCTTGCGTTCGTAACGGTTTACGAGAGTTTCGAAGGCCGAGACATCGCCAGCGCGCGCCGCGGTGACTACTTGCAGCTCATCGTCTACCGGAGCCGGGACACCACCACGCGGAGGCGCACCCGCAGGTGCGGGCGTCACATTCACCGGATTTGCCTTGGGTGCGCTCATCTATCTTCAGCCCGCCTCGCGCTGCCGGCGAGCTTCCATTAGGGTAGCATAGACGCTCGTTCTTGCCGAATCGGGCCACTGAGCGCCGCGAGCCGCGGCGGCGCTGTGGGAGGAATCGCGGCAGTGGTATTATCGCCTCTGGTAATTCGACTCTTCGGGGGATTTGGTGATGGCGGTCACAACGCCGGCCGAGCAAAAGATTCTGCTGCACTACTGCATCGAGGGCGGGATTGCGATCTTCGAGCTGGACGATCCGCCGGCGAATACCTACAGCTACGAGATGATGCAGCAGCTCGATGCTGCCATTCTGAAGGCGCGCATGGATGACAATGTTCACGTCATCGTGCTGCGCGGCAAGGGCGAGAAATTCTTTTGCGCCGGGGCGAGCATCGCCATGCTGACCGAGGCCACCCCGGAATTCAAATATTACTTCTGCCTGCACGCCAATGAAACTCTTTCGCGCCTCGAGCAGACGCCGAAACTGGTGATCGCGGCGCTGAATGGGCACACGGTCGGCGGTGGCCTGGAAGTCGCGCTTGCCTGCGACATTCGCATCGCGAGGAAGGACGCCGGGAAAATCGGCCTCCCCGAGGTGAATCTCGGCGTGCTTCCCGGCACCGGCGGTACGCAGCGGCTGTCGCGCGTTGTGGGTCGCGCACGAGCTCTCGAGTTGATGGTGACCGGCAAGACCTTCGCGTTCGAGGAAGCGCTGCAGTTCGGGTTGATTCATCACATTTATGATTCGAATTCGTTCTGGGATGACGTGCTCGCGTATGGTCGCCAATTCTGCCCGCCGAATAAAGCGGCGCGCGCCGTAGGCCGGATCAAGCGTGCGGTGGTCACCGGCTCTGAGCTGCCTTTTGCGGAAGCGCTGGGCCTCGAACGCGAGCTGCAGCAATTGCTTTTCACCAGCGAGGACGCGAAGGAAGGCCTGAAGGCATACACGGAGAAACGTCCGCCGCAATTCAAAGGACGGTAATGTTTGCGGCCGAGGTGCGCGGATCACAATGCTATGATTGAATCGGATCAACGAAGCCGCTCGGATTCGGCGCGAGCCGGAGGAAAGTTCGCGAATGCGAACGCTGCCTGATTATCTTCGCAAAGGGATGAAGCTGGTTCTCGTCGGCTGCAATCCCGGCGAACGCTCGGCGCGCGTGGGGCATTACTATGCTGGGCGCGGCAATCAGTTTTGGCCGCTGATGTATGAATCGGGCGTGATCCCGGAGTTGTTGAGTTACAACGATGACAAGCGCCTCGTCGAATTCGGGATCGGACTTACGGACCTGGTAAAGCGCTCTACGAAGAGTATGGAAGAAATCGAGCGGCAGGAATTTGCGGAAGGGCGAGTCTTGCTGGCGCAGAAACTCGAAGAGATCAAGCCGCGCGTCGTCGCGTTTAATGGAAAGCTGGTGTACGAGCGCTTCGCAGGAGGCACCTGCAAGCTGGGTTTGCAAAAAGATATGCTGTATGGGGCGCACGTCTTCGTCCTGCCTTCAACGAGCGGTACGAATGCGGGCACTGAGCGCGGCGTAAAGATGCGCTACTTCAAAAAGCTTGCTGCCTTGCTGAAGAGTTTGAAGAGCTAGCCTGATTTTTCTCCTTGGGAGGAATCGTGTCGGAAGCGGCGCGTCCGGCGAGTGCAAATGTGATTCTCGAAGAGCGCGATGGCGCCGTTCTTACCATCACGCTCAACCGCCCGGATCGTTTGAATGCCCTGAATGTGGAGCTTGGCACGGCGTTGGCCGCTGCGCTGCGGCGCGCGAGCGACGATGCTTCCGTGCGCGCGGTAGTGCTGACCGGCGCAGGCCGGGCATTTTGTGGAGGCGGAGATGTCGGCCTCCTGCGCGATGCGCGGATGCGCAATGCGCCTGGCGAATTGGTGGCCCTCGTCAGCTCGGGAAAAGATATCGTTCTGCTTCTCGCCACCATGCCGAAGCCGGTCCTCGCATCCGTGAATGGCCCTGCGGCCGGCGGTGGTGCGAATCTCGCGCTTGCTTGCGATATTCGCATCGCTTCCGAGCAGGCCAATTTTGGTCAGAGCTTTGCCAAGCTCGGGCTGTATCCCGATTTCGGCGGCACATTCCTCTTGCCGCGGCTCGTGGGTCCCGCGCGCGCCGCGGAATTGTTTTATTCCGGCGAGATGATTCCCGCAGCGGAATGCCTGCGTCTCGGAATTTACAATCGCGTTGTGCCGCTGGATCAACTCGCCGCCGAAACAAAATCGGCCGCTGCAGCGCTTGCCGCCGGCCCGCCGATCGCAGCGCGCTTCGTGAAGCAACTGCTCTTCGGGTCGAGCCGCGCGGAGCTTGAAAACGCTCTCGATGATGAAATCCGCCGCCAGGTCGAGTGTTTCAATTCCGAAGATTGCGCGGAAGGACTAACGGCCTTCTTCGAGAAAAGGCGCCCGAACTTTCGCGGGAAATAACGACAGGGAACCGGAAGCATCTCAGACAAGCCCGACAACGACGCAATGCAATACGAAGCGAGAGCCGCGCGACTGAGAAATCGTGACCACGACGAACAGTGAAGCTCAGATCGCAGCGCGCGGCTATACCGCCGGCGAGATCATGGTCGCGACGGCCGCGCGTGAAATCGCCGATGGCGAGCTTGTCTTCGTCGGCATGCGGCTGCCGATGCTGGCGTTTCTTGTGGCGAATCGCACGCACGCGCCCAGCGCCGTCGGGCTCTACGAAAATGGCCTCATACGCGAAACGCCTTCGCCTCAATTGCTCTACACCATGGCCGATCCGCCTAATCTTCGCGGGGCCACACAGTGCGGCCAGATGATCGATGTAATGGCATTCTTGCAGCAGGGGCGCGTGCAGCTTGGATTTCTAGGCGCGGCCGAAGTGGATCGCTTCGGCAATCTGAATTCGACGTGGGGAGACCGGCACGGCCAGACACAGCGATTGCCCGGTTCCGGCGGCGCGTGCGATATCGCGTGCCTGGCGCAACGCACCGTGGTGCTGCTGGCGCATGAGCGCACGCGATTCCGCGAGCGCGTCGGTTACATTACATCGCCGGGAAACGGTCCTGGAAGTGGATGGCGGACAGCGCAAGGCCTCCCGTTGCGATCCGGACCTTCGGCGCTGATTACGACGCTAGGAGTGTTGCGATTCGGCAGCGACGGCGAAGCATTTCTCGCTTCGGTACATCCGGGCGCCGGCGTTGAAAATGTGCTCGCGAATACTGGCTGGACTTTGCGCGTCGCGGAAAAGGTTGAGGAAACGCCGCCGCCGACAGCCGATGAGCTCGGCGCGATGCGCGAGCTCGATCCGAATCATTTCTGGACGAAATGATGGCGCAGTATTGAATGCCGCGACGACTGCCGGCGGCAAAATCGAATCATGACCAAGGCTGCTAAATTGATGTCGATGCGCGACGCTGTCGCGCAGCACATTCCCTCGGGCGCGATGGTGCTCCTCGGCGCGCAGATGGAGCAGATGATTCCGTTCGCTGCGGGGCATGAATTAATCCGCCAGGGCCGACGGGATCTGACGCTCGTCGGTCCGATTTCGGACATTCTGTTCGATCAATTAATTGGAGCGGGCTGCGCTTCGAAAATAATGGCGGCGTGGGTTGGAAATGTTTCGGCAGGCGTGGCGTATTGTTTGCGCCGGGCCGTGGAGCAGGGAATTCCGCGCCGCGTGGATGTCACCGACTATTCCAATTTCACGATGGCGCTGGCACTTCATGCGGGCGCGCTGGGCGTTCCGTTCCTGCCAACGTATTCGACGTTTGGTAGCGATCTGCTCAAGAAGAACGATAATCTTCGCGAGTTCATCTCGCCGGTGAATGAAGATAAACTCGTGGCGGTCCGCGCGTTGCGGCCCGATGTCGCGGTGTTGCACGTGCAGCGCGCCGATGAACACGGCAACGCGCACATCTGGGGAAGCCTCGGAGTTGCGGTCGATGGAGCGCGGGCGGCGCGGAAAGTGATCATTGTCGCGGAAGAAATCGTCGCACCGGAAGTGATCGCGTCGGATCCGAATCGCACGCTGGTGCCGGGATTTCTCGTTGCGGCGGTGGTGCACGAACCCGGCGGCGCGCATCCTTCGCCGGTGCAGGGTTACTATGGGCGCGATCATGCTTTCTTCGCCGAATATCACGAGCAGAGCCGCGAGCTCGAAGATTTCGATAAATGGCTCGAGCGCTGGGTGGTGGGCGTAGCCAATCGTCGAGAATATCTGAAACAGCTCGGCGCAGCGCGATTTGATGCTCTCGGCGTGCGCGAGCATGCGTTTTCGGCGCCTGCGGATTTTGGGTACTGAGGGAACAAATATGGCTCCGGATCTTCTCGCAAATATTGAGATAACGCCCCGTGAAGTGAAAGAGCGTCTCGACCACGGCGAGAAGTTCCTGTTCGTCGACGTGCGCGAGCCCTGGGAGCATCAGACGGCGCACATTGAGGGTTCGAAGCTGATTCCACTGGGCCAGATTCCGGCGAGCCTTGCGGAAATTGAAGCCGCGGGCGAAGTGGTGATTTTCTGCCATCACGGGATGCGCAGCCTGGATGCGGCCGCGTGGCTGCGCTCGCAGGGCGTCGAAGGTGCGCGCTCGATGACCGGCGGAATCGAGCGCTGGGCAGTGGACATTGATCCCAAGGTTCCGCACTACTGATTGGCGGGGGCACGAACATGGCCAAAAAGAAATCCGTCGAGTTTCTGCACAAGCCGACTTGAACGAGTTGCCGTAAAGCGCGGGCGGCGCTTGAAGATCGCGGAGTGGAACTGCACTCTCGGGACATTGCCAAGGAACGGCTGAGCGCCGCGGAGTTGGACAAATTGATCGGCGACCGCGATCATACCGAGTTTTTGAATACAAGGAACGAGTTGTATCGCGAGAGGAACATGAAGGAGAATCCGCCCTCGCGCTCGGAAGCGATTCGCATGATGGCGGAGGAGCCAAATCTAATCCGCCGGCCGGTAGTGATTGCGGGCGGGCGCATTGTGCTTGGTTTTGATCCCGACGAATATAAATCTCTCTGAGGGCCCTTCTCGATCGTGAATCCGATTATTGATATCCACATCCACATCCAGCCGCTCGATATGTTCAAGCCGCACGCGCTGAAATTGATTCAGCACGGGCGAAAAGATTACTCCGAAGTGGAGAAATACACCGCGAGCGCGTCCGAGTTTCTGAAGTTTATGGATGCGGCAGGGATCGAGCGGGCGGGATTGATCAACTATGTGAGCCCCGAGGTGATCGGATTCGGGCCGGAAGTGAATGACTGGATCGCGAAATATTGCGCCGCCGACCGGAAGCGGCTGATCGCGTTTGGTTCAGTGCATCCAAAATTTGTGCCGGATGCGGGGGCGGAAGTCGAGCGTCTGCACTCCATCGGGATCCGCGGGCTGAAGGTTCATCCCTCGCATCAGTTGTTTGCTCCGAATGCATACCGCGATGGATTTGGGCCGCTGGCGGCGATGTACGAGCGCGCGCAATCCCTGCACTTGCCGATCATGATTCACACGGGCACTTCGATTTTTCCGGGAGCGCGGAATCTTTACGCGCATCCGATGCTGGCCGACGATATCGGAGTGGATTATCCCGATTTGGTGGTGATTCTGGCGCATGGTGGGCGGCCGCTGTGGATGAACGAGGCATTTTTTCTGGTGCGGCGGCATAAGAACATGTACATGGATATTTCCGGAATTCCGCCGCAGAGATTGATGGAATATTTCCCGCGGATCGAGGAGATCGCCGACAAAGTTCTCTTCGGCACCGATTGGCCGGGCCCGGGCGTTCCCGGCGTGATCGGCAACATCGAGAAATTCCGCGCCCTTCCGATTTCGCCCGCAAGCCAGCAGAAAATTCTGTACGATAATGCGGCGCGGCTTTTTCCCGTGCGCGCGTAAAGTAACTTCCGATGCAAATCAAGAGCATCGCGGTAATTGGCGCAGGGCCACTGGGCCGCGACATCGCGCTTCTCTCGGCCCGCGCGGGTTACCCCACAATTCTCGAGGACGTGAACGCTGAAACGATTGAACGAGCCCTCGCCGCGATTCGCGCAGGCGAATTGTCTGCAGACGATCGCGATGCGGCGATGTCGCGCATAACGACCTCACGTTCGATCGAAGACGCGATGCGCGCCGCCGAACTCATTATCGACACGACTCTCGATGAATTGGAGACCAAGCTCGAAGTGTTCACGATCTTCGACAAGTTCGCGCGGCCCGGCGCGATTCTGGCCAGCTGTACGGCTTCGCTTTCGGTTTCGGATATTGCTACGATCACCTTTCGCGCCGAGCGCTGCGTCGGGATGCGATTCACGGGTCCTGATCCGCGGTTGAAGCGAGTCGAGATCGTGCGAAGCTCTCAAACGGCCGAAGATGTGGTCGGCGCGTGCGCTGAATCCGGACGCCGCATGGGCCTGGAAGTTGTAATTTCCTACGAGCCGGCAGAATCGAAACGAGAACTGGAGACCCGATGAATGCGCCACGCCGCAAGAAGGAACCAGAAACGCCGCATCGCCTGGCTGATCGAATCATCATTCAGCAGGGTGATCTCACAGAAATGGATACGGACGCCATCGTGAACGCGGCGAACAATGATTTGCAGCTTGGCGGCGGCGTCGCGGGAGCGATTCGGCGGAAGGGCGGCGACGCAATCCAGCGCGAATGCAACGAGATCGGCTCGATTCCTGTGGGTAGCGCGGCAATCACCGGCGGCGGCAATTTGAAAGCGCGGCATGTGATTCACGCTGCAAGCATGCAACTCGGCGGCGCTACGTCTGCCAAGGACCTGCGAAGTTCGACGGCCATCGCGCTAAAGATTGCCTCGGAGAAAAAGCTCAAAACGATTGCGTTTCCTGCCGTCGGCACGGGCATTGCAGGTTTCCCGGTCGGCGAATGCGCGGAGATCATGATCGAAGAGGCGGTGAAGCATTTGAGCGGGACGACCTCGATCGAGAAGATTCATTTTGTGCTGTTCGATGAGGAGACGCGCAAGATTTTCGACGGCATCGCGCGTAAGAGCCCGCAAGCTGGAGCGAAGGACGAGTGACGCGCGTTGAAGAGGCGCCTACGGATGCTCTGGAGAAAGTCCGCCGGGAATTGGCGCGCTACGAGCATCCGCTATTTGCTTTCGAGGCGCGTCCGGCGGGTGAGAGCGTAGAGGTCGACATCCGCTGCCGGCTCGACGGCGCCGGCGTTCACGTTTACGTCATGCAGCTTCGTCCGCGCGAGATCGAACATCCGCAGTTTCCCTGGTCATTCCAAAAGCAGCTCTACGACAGCCTCCACGATTACGTGGTCGAGATGTTCACGCGCAACCCGCAACAGCAGAATTGATGCCGGCTGCTGCGCCGATTTCGCCGCTTCAAAGCCGCTTGATCGAACGAATCCGCACGAATGGTCCCATCACGTTCGCCGCATACATGGAAGCCTGCCTATATGATCCCGAGTTCGGATATTACAGCGGGGTGACCGACCGGCGGCGCGCGGACTATTACACCAGCGTGGACGTCTCGCCGGTGTTCGGTCGGCTTCTCGCGCGGCAGTTGGAGGAAATGTGGAGAATCGCTGGGCGGCCGACACCGTTCACGATTGTTGAGGCGGGCGCGGCTTCGGGGAGACTCGCAAAGCACATTCTCGATTTCGCCGAAGAGAGCCTGCGCGATTTCTATGAGGCATTGCAATACGTCGCCGTAGAAATCTCGCCGTCGCGGCGCGAGCTTCTCCGAGCCGCACTGGCGCGGCACATCGCGGCCGGGCGGGCGTCGAGCGGGGACGAACTCCCTTCAGACGTGCTGTGCGGTTGCATATTTTCGAATGAGCTGTTGGATGCGCTGCCGGTCCATCGCGTGGTGATGCAGGCAGAAGGATTGCGGGAAATATTCGTCGATTCGGACGGCGAGCGTTTGATCGAAAGGGAACCGCCGCCGTCATCGCCGGAGATTCCGGAATTCTTCCAGCGGCAGAATATTGCTCTGCGAGCAGGCCAGCAGGCTGAAGCTGGCTTGGCGGCGTGCCGTTGGATTGAGGACGCAGGCCGCAGGCTTAGGCGCGGCTTTGTGCTGACCGTGGATTATGGGCACGAGGCACGAGAGCTGTATGACGAGCGGCATATGAATGGAACGCTGTTCGCTTATTCGCAGCATCGGACGAGTGAGGATTTCTACCGCGCGCCGGGCGAGCAGGATCTTACCGCGCATCTGAATTTCACGGCGCTGGATTTGTCGGGGCAGCGCGCGGGATTGAAGCTGGCAGGTCTGACTTCGCAGACGAATTTCTTGTTGGAACTTGCACGCAAGAACAATTTTGCTGATTTGGAATCCGACGAGTGGAGTGAGATGGAAATGACTCGGGCGCGATTGAGTTTTCAGAATCTCGTGAATCCGGAGGGGATGGGAGAGACGTTTCGAGTGATGATACAGCAGAAGGGAATTGAGGCGCCCCGGCTCACAGGTCTCCGAAAGCCATGATTGATCGTCGAAGTAACGAGATCGTGGGCCAGTTTCAGGATTTTGTGCCCGGGGCGTCGCCGCCTTCGCTGTAGGGCTTCTTCAGATAGCGCTCGGCCTCGGCTTGGGCGCCGCCGGTGTCGTCCTTCAGATGCTGGGCTTTGCCGTATTCATTCACGGCGCGCTCGCGCTGCCCCGTCAGATCGTAGATCTTGCCGATGTAGATGTGGCTCCAGACTTCGACCCATTTGTAATTCGCGTCCAAATCGCCGTCGAGCGCGCTGCGAAACGCGTTTGCAGCGGCCTGATAGTTCTTCTGATAGAACATCGCTTCGCCCAGGCGGAAGTGCGCCAGTGAATTGTTCGATTGCAGATCGAGCGCGTGCTGATATTCCTGGATGGCGTCGTAGAATTTACCCTGCGCCACCAATCCTTCGCCGCGAGCGATCGAGGCGCGGACGCGCAGCTTCGGACTCGCTTTCAGTAGGTTGTTGTTCGGGTCGAGCGCGATTCCATTCGGCTTCGGGCGGCCAAACGTCTCGATCTGGAATGGCGATACGGTCCCGGTCACATTGATGGTTTTGTATTCCGGGTTTCCTTCGGTATCCACTTTTACTTCGACGGGCATGCGAAAAGTATCGAGCTCCTGCGACACCTTGCCGACCACTTTAAATCCCTTTTTCGTGCGGTAAACGATGTACTCGAGCTTGAATTCAGGGATGCCAGTGGAATTCAGCCATTGCGCGAAGAACGCAACAAGATTGAGTTTCGGCTGGTTGGCAGGCGGGGGAGCGGCCGCATATTTTGCCGCGGCAAGTTTCTCGAATTCGGCGAGGTCCACATTTTTTCCCGCGTGCGCGGTATAGAAATTGTGCAGCAGCGCGCGAAACGGAGCATCGCCCAATTCGCTGTGCAGCATGTGGAAGACGAGCGCGCCCTTATCCTGCACCACCGAGCGGTACGAATCGGAAAACGGCTGCAGCCGCTGCGCCTGCGAGATCGGTGCCGCGTCTTCATACATCAGCGT
>DAITPO010000011.1:46065-50334 GCA_036833535.1 Candidatus Acidiferrales bacterium
ACGGCTGCAGCCGCTGCGCCTGCGAGATCGGTGCCGCGTCTTCATACATCAGCGTACCAATGGCGAAATCCTCGAGCGCTTTCCTCAATCCGGATTCACCGTCAATCTCTTCGGCGAAGAGCGCTCCCGAATAGCGCGAAAGCCCATCGGAAAGCCACGCATCCGACGGCGTCGCCGGAAGCACCGAATCATTCCACCACTGTCCCGCCGCGGCCTCCGCGACGATTCTCTGATTCGGTTTCTCCGTCCATTGCCGCGCGCTGATTAGCACCAGGCCGGGTGCCGAATAAAAGGGAAGCGAGCCATCGGGCAATTGCGCGATAGCGATGTTTCGATCGGCGACGCCACCGAAGAGATCCGAAAAATAAGTCACGGCATGAGAGAGTGCAGCGCCGTAGTTGCTTGCCGTGCCGGTCTGCGATGGCGGCGTGTAAACGAGGACCTGATTCCCTTCGACTTTCACGGGCGCGAGCTGCAACGCTCCGGCGACGAATGTTCCGCCCGGCGAAGGACGCTCGGAGTTGAACACATAAGTCGTCTGCCCGCCTGAGCCCGACTGCATTTCCGATTTGCCAGTCCCGATGACCGCGAACGTGTCCGGCACGGTGATTTTGAAATTCGAGGTGTAGCGGTTCGACGGATAATTCGTTAGCGGAAACCAGCGCGCAGGAAGAAGCAAGTAGGCGCTGTCTTTGTCCACGGAACCCAGCCGGATGCCCTTGGTCGGACTGTCATCTTCGAGAGAAAGAGGCCCGGCGTACTCAAACGTCACAGTCGCCGTTTTTCCCGCGACGAGCGCTTCCGGCAAATTTACCCGCAGATCGAGCGGATTATTGCGGTCGCGATCGAATTCCAGTGGCTTGCCGTTTGCGCCGAGAACCGAGATCACTTTCAAATCCTGGTGCAGCTCGACCAGCAGCGTCCGCGCTGGAGCGTCGGCGAGGAATTCCACCTTCGCTTTCGCCGAGATCGTTTGGTCGGCGGGATGAAGCGTGACGTCCACGTCATAGTGCGTGGCGTGCGCGGGAAAGCGCGAAGGCGCCTGGGCGCCCGCGGCGCTGGCAAACGAAAGGGAAATGAGGGTAAGAATCGCCGCTGCAGGTGTCAGCGCGAACGTCGAAATCCGCTTGGTGGTGTTGGGCACAGAATTTCCTTTCGCTTCTTTAAGATACCAAATGCGCCCGTCCAGTTGCTTTCAGGATTTCGCCGGGAGTATGGCCGCGAGCGCATCGGCGGCGCGATCGATGGCGCCGCCGGGCCCTAGGCGCCGGCGGACTTCCGCCAATTCGCGCTTCATTTCTTCGCGATCGGCCTCGGAACCGAGAAGCCGCCGCACTTCGGCTTCGACGCGCGGGCCAGTAAAATCGTCCTGGACCAATTCCGGGACGACGCGCTTACCTGCAATTAGATTCACCATGGCCAGAAATGGAGCGCGAATCATGCGGCGAAGGATGAACGCGCTCGTCTGCGAGACGCGATAGACGACCACCATGGGCGTGCCGAGCAGTGCAGCTTCGACGGTCGCGGTACCGCTCGAGACGATGGCGCAATCGGCGCTGGCGAGCACATCGTACGGCGCGCCGGCAATTCGCTTTATCACCAGGCCCGGACGCAAGTAGCGCTGAAAGAAGCCCTCTTCGAGCCCCGGCGCCGCCGCCATTGTGAACTGCGGGCGCAAATCGCGCGCGAGGCCCTCGCAGGCATCGAGCATCGCAGGCAAATTCAACGAAATCTCCGTCGGGCGGCTACCAGGGAGCAGCGCGACGATCGGCTTCGATGAGTCCAGGCCCTGCGCCGCGAGGAATTCGGCGCGGGTCGCGTTAGGCTTCACGACATCCACGAGCGGATGACCGATGAAATCCACGGGGATCCCTGCCTTGCGATAGATTTCCTCTTCGAATGGAAACATGACCAGGACGCGGCTCAGATTTTTCTTCATGGCATGAATGCGCCACGGACGCCACGCCCAGACCTGCGGCGCGATGAAATAGACCACGGGAATGTTCAGGCGATGAAGTTTCTTGGCCAGCGGCAAATTCGTGCCGGGGGAATCGACGACGATCGCCAGAGCCGGTCGGCGGCTTGCGGCTTCTTTGCGCAGGCGGCGCAGAATCTTGAGGACCGTCGGAACTTTATGGATGACTTCGGTGATGCCCAGGACAGCGATTTCTTTGGCGTCGGCGATGATTTCAACGCCGGCTTCGCGCATGCGCGGGCCACCCATGCCGAAAATGTGCGCTCCTGTGCGAGTTTGCAGCGCCTTCGCGAGCCGCGCAGCGTGCATATCGCCGGAAGCCTCGCCCGCCGAGATCAGAATTTGTGGAGCGGAGTTCGATGGCACGGCTCAGTCGTCAGCGGGAAGCGGTCCGGCGGGGCCTGCCAGCGCCGCGCCAGGAATCGAGACTTGAAGTTCCTGATCCTTGTACTGGAGTTGATAAAGGCGATAGTAAATGCCGCGGCGTGCGAGCAATTCCTGATGCGAGCCTTCTTCGCGCAGCCTGCCTTTGTGGAAGACCAGGATGCGATCAGCGTGCTGAATGGTGCTGAGGCGGTGCGCGATAACCAACGCGGTGCGGCCTTCGAGCAGGCGATCGAGCGCCTCGCGGATCATCAGCTCGGTCTTGGTGTCCACGCTCGAGGTGGCTTCATCGAGAATCAGGAATGTAGGATTGTGCGCAAGTGCGCGCGCGAAGCTTATGAGTTGTCGCTGGCCGACGGAAAGCGTGGCGCCGCGCTCGGTGACGTCGGAAGCGACACCGGACGGAAGCGAGCGCACAAAATCGCCGAGGCCGACTTCCTGAATGGATCGCTCGACGGTGGCGCGATCGATTTCGCTGCCGAGACGCACATTCGATTCGATCGTGCCGGTGAAGAGAAATGGATCCTGCAGCACGATTCCGAACTGACGGCGCAAATCGTCGACCTTTAGGTCGCGAATATCAATGCCGTCGAGAAGAATCTCTCCGCGCTGAATTTCATACATGCGCAAAAGAAGCTGAATTAGCGTGGTCTTACCCGCGCCGGTATGGCCGACGACCGCGACCGTCTGGCCGGGCAGAATGCGGAACGAAATGTCGCGGAGCACCCAATCATCGTCTTTCGGAGCAGCGCCGCCGCGGTAAGCAAACCAGACATTGCGGAATTCGATTTCGCCGCGCGGCGAGTGAATCGTGCGCGGCGCTGCCGCTTCGATCGTCGTCAGCGGCTCATCGAGTAGCTTGAAGATTCGCTCGGAGGCGGCCATAGCCGTTTGCAGAATGTTGAATTTGTCGCTCAAGTCCTGAATCGGACGGAAAAATCGCTGCGCCCAAAGCATGAAAGCCACGAGCAGGCTGGCCTTCAGCGTTCCATTGATCACACGAACGCCGCCATACCAGAAAACCAGCGCAATCGCCGCGATGCTGAGAAATTCCACCGCGGGATAAAAATAGGCAAACGCGTTGATGGCGTCCTTGTAGGCGTCCATGTGCACGCGATTCAGCTTTTCGAATTCCCGCCGCGATTTGCGTTCGCGGTTGAAGAGTTGCACGACCGCCATGCCGGTGATGTGCTCCTGCAAGAACGCGTTGATGCGCGCGATGGCGGTGCGGATGCGCCGGTTGGCGTCGCGCACCTGGTTGCGGAAGATCAGCGTAGTTATCAGCATCAGCGGCAGCGGCGAAAGAGTCGCGAGTGCCAATTTCACGTCGAACCAAAGCAGCACGACCACGAGACACAGCAGCACGAAGAAATCGTTCAGAATGGCCACCACGCCGGACGCGAAAAGGTCATTCAGTGCGTCCACGTCGGTGGTGACGCGGGTGACCAAACGCCCGACCGGGCTCTTGTCGTAGAAACTTAGCGGCAGGCGCTGCAAGTGCACGAAAATCTCGCGCCGCAGGTCGTACATAATGTCCTGGCCCACGCGCTGCATCACGCGCATTTGGATGTATTGCAGGACGAAACTGAATATCAGCGCGCCGAGGAATGCCAGCGTGATCAAACCCAGAATGCGCATTCCGTCCGCGAATGCGCGATGGTGCTGTAATACCGGAGTGATGGAAGAGTCGATGGCGATCTTGAACAAGTAAGGCCCGATAATTTCCACGGGAGCGACCGCAAGCGCCAGCGCCAACGCGAAGAACACCCACCACTTGTACGGGCGCAGGTATTGCATCAAACGCCGCGTCAGGTGCGAGTCGTATATTTTTCCTAACGCTTCTTCTTCTCGGATATCGCTCATGCGCGCGCGAGTTCCTCTTCCAGCAGTTGCTTCTGATAAAGATCGGC
>DAITPO010000012.1:0-49483 GCA_036833535.1 Candidatus Acidiferrales bacterium
CCGTTCGGCGGTATCGCCCGGCACGAATCCGGCGGGCCTTTTGCCAACGCATCGCTCAACGGCAACTATGTCGTCACAGGCACCGGTCTAGACGCCGCAAGCAATTCCAGCGTCTTCGGTAGCCTGATGCTCTTTACTCCGAGCAACACGAGCGCGGGCACCATCACTCCGCAAACTTTCGATCAAAACGACGGTGGCTCTATCTCTTCGGCCGTTCCGCCCGTCGGAAAATTCACCGTGCAGTCCAGCGGAAGAGTCACGCTCACGGACAGCACCAATCGCCTTGCTGTCGGCTATCTGGTGAGTCCAAGCGAGGCATTTTTCATCGGCGCCGACGCCGCCGCCACCTCCGGTCGAATCGAGCTGCAAACCGCCGCGTCGTTCAACCTGGCCTCCGTGCAGGGCCAATTCACGCTCGGCGGGCCATCCCTTACGGACGCCCAAACGACCACGCTGAGCGGCGTGGCATCAGCCGACGGCGCTGGAAATATCACCGGAACGACCGATTCTGAAGACGGCGGAGGTACGCAGGGAACTGGCCAGGCGCTGACGGCAACTTACACGGTGGCGTCGAATGGCCGCGGCGTCGTAACGGCCGCGAGCGGCGCCGGCCTGCCCGCAAGCCTAGCCCTGTACATCTCTTCACCGACGGACATGCGCCTAATCTCCATCGATCCGGCCGATGCCCATCCCGAAGTATTCCTGTTCGACTACTAACCCACCAGCAGCTTTGCAAAAGAGTCTTCCGTTGGGCCCAGCTTCACAGGCCGCGGAAAAAGAAAGAACGCTGTCATCCTGAGCGGAGCGAAGGATCTCAGCGCCCAATGTGTGCAACCACCTGCGCCAACAAGATGGGTCGGAAACTGCCGATCAATCGTCGAATTGGTCTTTTTTCCGCATCCTTTTCAGCCGGGCCTCTTTTCTCTAAGTCGCGTCCGCCGATAGCAACGATTCCCCAGCGTTACTTCTTTTCTTTCTCGTCCTTCTCTTCCAGTCTCAGCGCCGCAGAATTAATGCAAAACCGCTGCCCCGTAGGCTTCGGGCCGTCATTAAAAACATGCCCGAGATGCGCATCACACCGGCTGCACAAGACTTCTTCGCGAAGCATGCCATGGCTGGTGTCGCGCTCCACTTCCACGCTGTTTTCGTCCACCGGCTTGGAAAAGCTCGGCCAACCTGAGCCGGAATGAAATTTCGCCTCCGACTCGAATAGCGGCTGCCCGCAGCAAACGCACATATACATTCCCGGCGTCTCCGTCTCCTCGTATTCGCCGGTAAACGGTGGCTCAGTCCCCTTCTGCCGCGTAACAAAATATTCATTCGCCCCCAACTGCTTCTTCCACTCCGCATCCGACTTCTTGATCTTCTCCGCCATGTATCATTCCTCCCAATTCGGTCAGTCCGCGCAATCCTACACCAAGCAAATCCAGCAATCGGCCGCCGCCCCAGTTGCGCGCCAGGCGGCACCTAATTAGATAGCTTCGGATGCCATTTGATTCACCCTCCCGCTCTGCGGAAGCCCTCGGCATTTCGGTCAGAGCGCCGCATTTCGATGCGGATTCCCTGCCTTTCGGTGGCAGCCCCCGCATTTATGCGGGGGAGGAGCGCTTCAGCGCTCCGAAAAAAGCCCAGCCTCTGACGATGCGCTTTAGCGCTGGGGGGTTTCGTGCGCGCTTTCGCCGCGTCCCGAAAATTCGAGACTGCCCCACCCTGAACCTCGCTCAGGATTTAGCCTCGTTCGTGTTATCATTTTTCGCTTCGTGGGCCGGTAGCTCAATGGTAGAGCAGCTGACTCTTAATCAGCGGGTTGGAGGTTCGAGTCCTCCCCGGCTCACCACGTTCTTCCGTTGACCGCATTATAGCAATTATGCGATAATTAAATTGAGCGAATCCCGGCGATGAGCCGCGACTTCTCCATTGACTATGTTCAGCTGCCGAACGGGCGGACGCCCGCCAGAGAGTTCGTGGATTCGCTGGATGGCAAGGCAGCCGCGCGAATAGACGCCTTCATTGACCGCCTGCGCGTTTATGGCCATCGGATGCAGGGCAAATTCGTGAAGAAGCTCACAGAAGACTTATTCGAGCTGCGCGTTAAGCAATTCGACCGGATTTTCCGGGTTCTGTTCTTCTACCAGCCGGGGATGCTGATCGTGATTACTTCAGGGTTTCAGAAGAAAACAGAACAGACTCCGCCCGCCGAGATCACTAGGGCAGAGCAGCTTCGAAAGTTGTGGATGAAATACCGGAATCATTACACCGGATCGCCGAAGGAAAAGGAAATCATTTTGAAGGAGTTCGGCCCATGACACAGATCGCCAAGCGCGACCGCCACGCCGAAATTATCCAGCAGCGCGCGCGCAAGAGCCCAACTTACCGGAAGGCATTCGCGCGAGCATCGCATCAAATTGATCTGGCCGTGCTCGTCCGCGAGATGCGCGAGGATGCGGGATTCACGCAAGCCGAACTCGCCAAGAAAGTTGGCACAACGCAGTCCGTCATCGCTCGTCTTGAGGATGCTGAATACTCCGGTCGTTCTCTTACGATGCTGGAGCGCATCGCGTCGGCTTGCGGCGTGGCCCTGAAACTTCATGCCGAGAAAAAGCCTCATTTCGATCGCGAAGTTGCGCTAGTTTAGACGGGGGTCTGCCAGCGCTCGTTCATTTTCATTGAGCCAGCCACGCGGGCAGAAATTCGAGATGAAAGCCTGCCTGCTTCACGCTCCTGCACCAATCGCCTCCGCGCCGCTGCAGTTCACTGACGTCCCTGTGCCGCAGCCGGCTGATCGCCAAGTTCTCGTCCGCGTCCGCTACTGCGGCGTTTGCCGCACCGACCTGCACGTCATCGAGGGTGAATTGCCGCCGCGCAAGTCGCCCATCATTCCAGGGCACCAAGTTGTCGGCGTGATCGAGAAACTCGGCGCCGGGGCTCGCCGCTTCCCTCTCGGCGCGCGCGTCGGAATCGCCTGGCTGCATCGCACCGACGGCGTCTGCAGCTACTGCCGTTCCGGCGCCGAGAATCTCTGCGACCATCCGGAATTCACCGGCTACACCGTGGATGGCGGTTACGCCGAGTACATCGTCGCGCCCGAAGATTTCGTCTACGCCATTCCCGATGGCTTCGCCGATGAGCACGCCGCGCCGCTGCTCTGCGCCGGAATAATCGGATTCCGCTGCCTGCGCCTCTCGGGCATCGAGAAAGGCGGCCGCCTCGGGTTCTACGGATTTGGCGCCGCCGCACACGTGGCGATTCAGGTCGCGCGGCACTGGGGCGCAACCGTTTACGCTTCGACCCGAGATGAACGCCACCAGAAGCTAGCGCTCGAGTTGGGCGCAGCGTGGGCGGGCGGCACTTTCGATGCACCGCCCGAGAAACTTGATGCCGCGATCGTCTTCGCGCCCGCCGGCGAAATCGTTCCCGCCGCGCTCAAAGCGCTGCGCAAGGGCGGAACGCTCGTCCTCGGCGGCATCCTCATGAGCCCGATTCCATCGTTCGACTACGATTTGCTCTATCAGGAGCGCGTGATTCGCAGCGTAGCCAACAACACGCGCCGCGACGGCGAAGATTTCCTCCGCGTAGCCGCCGAAATTCCCATCCACACGCAAACAGAAATCTTCCCGCTTCGCGACGCCAATCAAGCGCTACGCAAATTGAAAGAAGATGCCATCCGCGGCGCAGCGGTCATCAAGACCGAGGATTGAAGGCTGCCGGCCTCGCGATCCTTAGATCTTACTTGCCGGCGGAGTCCCGCGATTTCGGGTCGCGTCCTAATTCGAGATCGCTCTGAATTCGGCGAGCGGCGGGAGCCCCCGCACTCAAGCCAGAAAGCCCTAGCGGCTAGGTGCAAGCCCAGCAATTCATGCCCGAAAGCCTTTGCAGTTGGGTGGCAGCCCCCGCATTCATGCGGGGGAGGAGCGCTTCAGCGCTCCGAAAAAGCGTCTCCATTAACGAAGCGCTTTAGCGCTGGGCACTACAGAAGGAGCCCCTCACGCAGTTCCAAACGAAAGCTCGGGCCTTCAAATCCCATCTCGAAATCAGGACACTACCCAATATCCCGAGGCTTTGCCGTTGCGGGCGGCCAACCCTCAGTATTCAGGGTGGGGCATCCGGAGTCTGTGCGAGAACCCCAAGATTTGTCAGGGCACGGCTTCAGCCGTGCCGCAAATGCCGCAAAATCAATCCGGCTTTAGCCGCTGAGGTTGTGTTTCTCCTGTCCTCACGCACACTCGTTCCCACCGGCATTTGTCATTTCCGCGCGACGACCATCGCGGCTCCCGCACGTCCTGAGTTGCCTCTAGATCGCCGCTGAAAACTGTTGACAAGTTAGTACTCTCATGATACAAAGGTCCGGGTAGCTTTTAGTCCCTGAGCGCGGGGCTGGCTCTCCCGAGCCTGCTGCAAGCTTGCCCTGAGCGAAGTCGAAGGGTCCGCGCCAAACAATTGAATAACGAGGAGGTTCGTCAGATTGCTCTGCGCCGTCCAGACCGGCGAGTTTTCGATCGCGCCAGACTGGTTCAATAACCGAATCCGTTGCGCAGTCTGCCCTGCCCTTGGAGCCCAAGGCGAACAAAAAGCTAATCGAGACACGAATTTATTAGAAACGCCCCTAACTGCTAGAAAACACTCGATCGACACCTGGTCTAATCGATACAAAACACGCCTTTTTTAATGCGGGTTTTCCTACAAACCGACCTTCTGATTCAAATCCTGAGCGGCTTGAAGCAGATTTTCTGGACTGCCTAGATCGCGCCAATAGTATTCGTCGGCGCGGAAGGCTTGGATTTTTTCGCCTTGGGCAGCGAGGCGGAGATACGGGTTGATTATGGAAAAGACGCCCTCCTCGGTGATCTTTGCCAGTAGACGCGGCGAGATTACGTGGATGCCGGAAAATGCCAGCGGGTGAAGCTGCTGGGACGGGCGAGCGATTTCATCTTTCTGATTTTTCGCGAATCGCCGGCCGCAGAGCTGAAGCTGCTCGTCGAAGAGGAGGTATCGCGATGATTTGCGGTCTTGCATAGCCAAGGTCGCCAGAGCTTGATTTTCAACGTGAATATTCGCCATGCGATGAAGATCGATTGTGCTGATTACATCCACATTGTGAAGAATGAAAGGAGCGTCGAGCGCGTTGGGACCTTCGAGAAAGAACCAGGCGGCTTTTTTCAGGCCGCCGCCGGTGTCGAGCAAGACATCTTCGCGAGAGACTTCAATGCGCATGCCGAAATTATTGTTGGCTTTCAGGTAGTCGAGAATTTGATCTGCGAAGTGATGCACGTTGATGATCACTTCGCGGATTTCGAAAGAGCGCAGGCGCGCGAGGGTGATTTCAAGCATGGTGCGGCCCGCGACTTCCACTAGCGCCTTCGGGCGAGTGTCGGTGAGCGGACGCAGGCGCGTGCCGAGGCCCGCGGCCAGGATCATCGCTTTCATGCGGACTTGCTCTCCTGCTCGAGATGCCGCAGCACCACTTCGACGCCGTTCCGGCCGCGCAGATGCTTCGCTAATTGCTCGGCGAAATAGACGGAGCGATGCTGCCCGCCGGTGCAGCCGAACGAAACAGTCAGACTGGTGAAGCCGCGGCGCTGATATTCGCTCACACTGGCGTCCACGAGCGATATCACGCTGGCGAGAAACTGATGCACGCTTTCGTGCTGATTGAGATATTCGATCACCGGAGCGTCTTTGCCAGTGAGCGGCTTGAATCTTTCTTCGCGGCCGGGATTCGGAACGCTGCGAGCGTCGAAGACGAATCCGCCGCCGTGGCCGGTTTCGTCTTTAGGGATGCCCTGGCGATAGGAAAAACTGAAAATTCGCACGATCAGATTTTCCCGCTTGGACGCCGCGGGCTGCATTGCACCCGAAGGCGCGAGGCGCTGCAATTTTTCTGACGCCGCCATGCGGGTGAAAGCGTCCATCAGAGTAGGCAAAGCGAGCGGCAACTCGACGCTCTTCAGCAGCCAGCGCACGTTGCTGAGGGCGTACGGCACGCTTTGCAGGAAATGGGCTTTGCGCTCATAAAAACCGCGAAAGCCGTAAGCGCCCAAAGCCTGCATGATGCGCAGATAGACGTAGCCGTAGTAGTGATACAGAAACGCTTCGCGCGTGAGAGGAATGAACTCGCCGAGGCGGGCGATATAGAGATCGAGCAGTTGCTGGCGCAACGCGGGCGGCAGATCGGCCTTGGCGTCGAACAAGAGCGAGGCGATATCGTACTGCAGCGCGCCTTTGCGGCCGCCCTGATAGTCCAGGAAAAATGGATTGCCGTCGCGCAGCATGACATTGCGCGATTGAAAATCGCGATAGAGGAAGTAATCGAGATCCGCGGTGAGGAGAAACGTGGTCAAGCGGCTGAAATCGTCTTCGAGCGATTGTTCGTTGAAGGTGATGCCGGCGAGCCGAAGAAAATAATATTTGAAATAGTTCAGATCCCAAGCGATGGACTGGCCATCGAAGGCGCCGCGCGGATAGCAGACGTCGTAATTCAAATCTCGCCCGGCTTCAATCTGGAAGCGCGGCAGCACGGCGACAACTTTGCGATAGGCTTCGATCGCCTGGGGCTTGATGTTTTCTCCGGCGCGATTTTTCGAAAGAAATTCGAAGAGCGTCGTGTCTCCCAAATCTTCCTGGAGATAAGCGCCCTGGCTCAAATCTTCGCCGTAGATTTCGGGCACCGGCAGGCCGTGTTTGCGAAAATGCCGCGAGAATGCGAGGAAGGCCACGTTTTCTTCGCGCACATCATAGAGAACGCCGATGGCGCTGAATTTGCCGCCGACCAGCCGGATGATTTTGCGCCCCGAAGCGCCGAGCTCGCCCTGGACAGGCTGCACCCGCTCGACCGGTGAGTGGAAATGCAGCTCGAAAAGTTTTTTGAGGACGTCCATCACAATCCGTTTGCGGCAATCACGGAGTTTAGGGCCGCTGTATCAACGTGTCATGCAAAAAACAAGTCTAGTCGGTCAGAGGCTGAGGCGGGAGTCGCTGACGATAGCGAGGTCGAAAAAGATACGTGTTCGTGAACCAGGCGGCTCGGATGGAAGTTGGTTCGAGCAGCTTGCGCAAGCTAAAAGGGTGTATGATGCGCGCGCCGTACGCCTCAAGGTGGGAGTTTGTGAGAGGAGATCACATGAAGAAGAGGACGATATTGTTGGCTGTCGTGGCGATGCTTGCGGCTGCTGTGGTGAGCTTCGCTGCTGACGACGTGAACATGGGAACGTGGAAACTGAACGAGGCCAAATCCAAGATCGCCGCGGGAACGACGAAAAATAATACCGTGGTCTACGCGGCCGCGGGCGACAGCGTGAAAGTGACCGTGGACGGCGTTACGGCCGACGGCAAGCCCGCGCACAACGAATGGACGGGCAAGTTCGACGGCAAGGATTATCCGGTGACGGGTGATGCGGCGTCGGACACGCGGGCGTACAAGCGAGTCAACAGTCACACGCTGGCGATGACCATCAAGAAGGATGGAAAGGTTACCTCGACGGGTCGCATCACGGTCTCGGCTGACGGCAAGAGCCGGACCGTGGCGATAAGCGGAACCGACGCTTCGGGTAAGAAGATGAGCAGTACGGCGGTTTACGACAAGCAGTAGCGGGAGACGTGATCAGGTTTGCAGGGGCCGCGGATTTTCGCGGCCCTTTTTATTTGCTGCGGCGATGCTTGTTTCGTAGTCGGATCGGTCTGTTGCTGCGGAATTCACAATTGATTCTGCAAAGACTAGATTCAAAACCCCCCACGAGCAAAAACAGCGCATGGGGCAACCGGTGCCGTCGCTGCTATCTGCGTTTGCGGAGCCAGCCTGCCATGCCGCCCGCGGCTGTGAGCTTTTCTGCGGCGCTGCCGCTGACTCGCTCGATTTCAGTTTTCTGGGCGTCCGCCAATTCGGGAAGGACATCGAGTATTTGAACGTGCTGGCGCGGGCTCCCGCAGGCTATACAGCGCGGGTCAGCCGAGCGATTTGCCAGGCCGCATTTGACGCATTGGTTCAGCCGCGCGTTCAGTTTCTCGGCGACCACGAGCTTGCGGACGCAGCCGTCCTGGAGTTGCGCGAGGGTTTCGTCGATACCGACTACGGCGCCGCTTTCCGCGCTGAGCAGATCGGCGACGACGATTTCCTCCTGCTCTTGCTCCCACTCCGCGATGGTGGGCGCGATGTGATCTTTCAATTCACTTATCGAAAAACGCGCGAGATCCTTCGGAATCACCAACAATTGCGTCTTCAGTTCCGTCGGGAGCGCCTCTCCGATCGGGTCGATAAGGCGTGCGGACCCAACCAGAATTATGCCGGCGAGTTTGTATTTCGCACAGACGGCGCGAATTTCCGCCGCTGTCTCAGCGCAAAGGTGCTGATATTGCGCGTCCATGCGCTTCTTGAAGACATCGCGCTCGGCGCCATGCGGCATCTTTGTGTCGCGGCGCGCCATGTGCGCATGGTCCTTCATCTTCCACTGTGATTGGTCGATTTCGAATTTGCGGATTTCGATCTGAGTGAGAACGCCAAGTTCGAATCGGAAGAATCGCGCGCGCGTGCGGTCGACGGCTACCACGCAGTGCGGCGCATCGGCGTAGCGCGAATGCAGCGGATTATGCAATTCTGAAACGGCATGGAGAACTGAAGCGTTGGCCATATCCACCTCCAAATGTTGCTGGTTTCCGGCAGCTCCGATTTCAAATCGTCTCCTGCGGAGCTTACACACTTCTGATTCGACAAGGACATTGTGCGACCTGAAGACGGCTTGTTCGGTGATACGGGTCACCGGAACCGGTGACGACTGATCGCGATCCGCTGCGGGCCGACCTCAGGTGAGCACAGTCACGACGAGAAGTGACACGAGTCACAGCCAGCGAGACACTTCAGGCGCCAAATGAGATGCGAAGATAGCGGAGGTGGGCCGTGACCATCGCGCAGAGCAAACTTTTGGGAGTTCTGAAAAGCGAACTCGAATTTCTGAATAGCGGCGGCTACCACAAACCGTCCTGGCGTCCACAGTTCGTGTTCCAGGATTCACCGACGTGCATGAACCGCGATAATCCCAAAGATCCCAAGCCGTGCTCCGAATGTGTGCTCATGGCGTTCGTACCCGCAGAGAGCCGCAAGAATAGGATTCCGTGCCGGGAGATTCCTCTGAACGAGCAAGGCAACACCATCGGCGACTTCTATCATTGGGGGACTCGGGAAGAACTCGAGGATGATCTCAGCATCTGGCTGGAAACACAGATTCGGAATCTGGAGTCCGAGGGAATCGCCGCGGAAACGTACATCGGTGGAAACGGAATGAAGCCGCAGTCATCTGTGGCAGCAGCTTAAGCCGGGCGAGCGCTAGGTCGGACGAGACGCCAATTCTTCCTGTAGCGATGCCGGCGACGATGTGTGCTGCGGTTCGCTCCCCATTTCCGGGAAATAAGCATTCATCACGTATTGTGAAACCGTTCGCTGTGTGTTGAAGAACGACCCATTCACCGCGATCGCCGAGCGCATGACTTCTGCAAACGCACGCGGCCGGGCGTAGTAAGTCGGAAGAATAACGCGCTCGAGTTTGTCGTAAAGCGATAGGACCTCGGCTTCGGGCGCGGAATCTTTGTCTGTGCCGACGGCCCAGCCGGTGACCCCTTCGAAATGTCCTTCGACCCACCAGCCATCGAGCACGCTTAGGCTGGGCACGCCATTCAGCGCCGCTTTCATGCCGCTGGTTCCCGAAGCTTCGTAGGGACGGTGCGGGGTGTTCAGCCAGATATCCACACCGCTGGTGAGTAATTTCGCCCAGCGCATGTCGTAGTTTTCGAGATAAATCACGGGGATGGTGCGCTGCAGCGCGGCGGCTGCTTCGAAGATTTTGCGGATCAGGGCCTTGCCTTCATGGTCGCTGGGATGCGCTTTGCCGCCGTAGACGACTTGGAATGGACCGTAGCGCTGGCGAATCGCGCGCAGGCGGTCGAGGTCGGAGAAAAGCAAATCGGCGCGCTTGTAGGCCGTCGCGCGGCGTGCAAATCCGAGGGTGAGGATGCTCTCGTTGAGCTCGACGCCGGTGGCCTGCGCGATGCCCTCGATCATTTGCCGCTTGGCGGCTAGATGCGTTTCCTGGATCTCATCCACGTCGATGCCGATGGCATGGCGCAGGTAGAGATTGTCGCGGCGCCATTCCGGAATGTGCGTGTCGAAGAGCTCTTGGAATGGCAGCGAGGTCCAGGTGGTCGCGTGCACTCCATTTGTAATCGCGTGGATCGGATACTTGGGAAACATCTGCTGAGAGACTTTTCCGTGCTGCATGGCAACGCCGTTGGTGTAGTGCGAACAGTCGAGCGCCAGCGAAACCAAGTTCATCGCGCCGCGCGGACAACAGTGCGTGAGTTTCAATGCGGCGACGCGATCCTCGCCGAGGATCTTGGTTGCCAGCTCCAGCGGAAATTCGTCAAAGGCGGCGGCAACCGGCGTGTGTGTGGTGAAGATGCATTTTTGCCGAACGGCTTCGATGTCTTCCTCGGTGACAGCGGCCAGATTTTGCTTCCCGACTCTTTCCTCGAGCAGCGCCAGAATCAGCAGAGAGGAATGGCACTCGTTCATGTGGAAGCGATTGATGCGCTCGTGTCCCAACGCGCGCAGCATGAGAACTCCGCCGATGCCAAGAATCGCTTCCTGGCAGACGCGGTAATAGGGATCGCCGCCGTAGAGGTTGTTCGTCAGCGTGCGCTCCCATTCGGGATTTTCAGGGAGATCGGTATCCAGAAAATGGACGGGAACTTTGTGGCCCATGAGTCCATCGATCCAGAAGCGCCAGGCGCGAACTTTTACGTTCTTCCCATTGATCGCCAGCGAAACGATCGGTTCGAGGGCCTCCAGGAACGATTCGGGGCGCCATTCCTCGGGCTTTTCGGTCTGCTGTCCCTTAGCGTCGAGGTGCTGGTGAAAATAGCCGTGGCGATGGACCAGCGTCACGCCGACCATGGGGATGCCGAGGTCGGCGTTGGAACGCAGCATATCCCCGGATAAAACACCAAGCCCGCCTGCGTAGCTTGGAATGCGCTGATCAACGGCGATCTCCATAGAAAAATAGGCGATTCGCGCGTTGCGATTATCGGTCATAGTCCCGCTGCTCCCCAAGGTGCGCGCTAAAGTTGTGTGACCTGCTTCAATCATCATAGCGTTCTCGCAACTCCATGAGTCTATCTTGTCCCGAATTGGTACAAAATGCTAACGTCGCACTCGTGAACGATCCCGATACCAATCCCAGGCCGGGCGCGGCGCCACAGGAAGAGTCCAAGTTTGGCCGCTTGCTCGAAGCTGCGCCGGACGCGATGGTGATCGTCGACAAATCCGGGCGCATCGTCCTGGCCAATTCCCGGACTAAAGAGATATTCGGCTATTCACGGGAAGAACTTCTGGGCCAACCCGTCGAAATCCTGATTCCCGAGCAGTTCCGCCAACAACATGTCCACCACCGCGGCGAGTATGCCGTGTCGCCGCGGGCCCGGCCGATGGGTACCGGACTGGAACTTTCCGGGCGTCGCAAGGACGGCACGGTCTTCCCTGTCGAGATCAGCCTAAGTCCATTGGATGAGGGCGAAGACGCCCTATTCACCGCGGCGATCCGGGACGTCACGGACCGCAAACGCGCGGACGAAGCCTTGCGGCTGAGCGAGGAACGCTTTCGGCTTTTGGTGGATGAGGTGAACGACTACGGGATTTTCATGCTGGATACGGAAGGGCGAGTGGTGAGTTGGAACAGCGGCGCGGAAAAAATCAAAGGTTACAAGAGCGAAGAAGTTATCGGCCAGCATTTCTCGCGGTTCTATCCGGCCGAGGATGTTGAAGCCGGGAAGCCGGAGGAAGAGTTGAAGCGGGCCGCTGCGGAAGGACGCTCCGACGATGAGGGCTGGAGGATTCGTAAGGACGGCTCGCGATTCTGGGCCAGCGTAGTGATCACCGCGCTTCACGATAAGGACGGAAAGGTCCGCGGATTTACGAAAATCACGCGGGACATCACCGAAGGAAAGCGGGCGCGCGAGGCGTTCTTGCTGGAGATGTCGAACACGCTCGCGGCGCATCTCGATATCCGCCAGCTTCTGACGGCGATTGCGGCTTGCTTGCGGCAGGTGAAGCAGTTTGACGAGGCGACGCTGGCGCTTTACGACGGCCAATCGAAGATGTTGCGTATCCAGGCGATCGAAGCGCCTTCGAGCACGGGGGCGCCAGCCGCCGACGCGCTGATTCCATTAGGCGGCTCGCCAGCCGGTTGGGCCTATACGGCTCGAAGGCCCTTGCTGCTTCGAGGAATTCCTAATGAATCGCTGCCGTTCGATGTTCGCTCCCAGCTTGCCGACCAATCGGTGAAATCGGCTTGCTGGATTCCGTTGCTCGGACAGGACGGCGTGTTCGGTACGTTGAATCTATTCAGCCGGCGCGCGGGCACGTTTAGCGACGACGATCTCGGAATACTCACCCAAATGGCGGGTCAGATCGCCATCGCTCTCGGCAATGCTTTGGCGTTTCGGCGCGTCTCCGAGCTCACCGAAAAGCTCGCAGAAGAAAAGCGATACCTCGAAGACGAACTGCGCACGGAATTCAATTTCGAAGAGATTGTGGGCGAGAGCAAGCCGTTGATGCGGGTGCTGAATCAGATCGAGACGGTCGCGCCGACCGACTCGACCGTCCTAATCCTGGGAGAAACGGGCACTGGGAAGGAATTGATTGCCCGAGCGGTCCACGATCTCAGCGGACGGCGCGCTCATAATTTTGTGCGCGTGAATTGCGCCTCGATTCCCACCGGCTTGCTTGAGAGCGAACTCTTCGGGCACGAAAAAGGCGCATTTACCGGCGCGATCGCGCAGCGGATCGGGCGGCTGGAACTGGCGCATCAAGGCACGATTTTTCTCGATGAGGTGGGCGATATTCCGCTTGAGCTGCAGCCGAAGCTTTTGCGCGTGTTGCAGGAAAAGCAATTCGAGCGCTTAGGGACCAGCCGCACAATCACTACCGACGTTCGTATCGTTGCGGCGACGAACCGTGACCTTGGGAAAATGGTCGCCGCCGGGCAGTTTCGCAGCGACCTCTTCTATCGCTTGAGCGTGTTCCCGATCGTGGTGCCGCCGTTGCGCGAGCGCCGCGAGGATATCTCGCTCCTGGTGCACTATTTCATCGCCAAGTTCGCGAAGCGCATGAACAAGAACATTGAGAGCGTGCCCCCGGAAACGATGCAGGCGCTGACGCGTTATCCCTGGCCGGGCAATATCCGGGAGCTTGAGCATCTGATAGAGCGGGCGGTAATTCTGTCGCGCGGCACGGTCTTGAATGTTCCCCAGGTCGAACTTGCTCAGGTCGCGGAGGGTCCGGCGGGATCTTCGTCCTCGCTCGAAGAGATCGAGCGCGAGCACATCATTCGCGTCCTGCGTGAAACCAACGGCAAGATCGGGGGCCCCGGCGGGGCTGCCGAACGGCTGGGGATGAACCGCACCACGCTGAACTCCCGCATGCAGAAGCTGGGCATCTCCCGCAGGCAGTTCTGAGCCGCCCCGAGGTCCCTATTGTGAGCGTTCCCCGGAGGTCACAAGAGACGGTGACCCGCGTCACTGTTCGTCTCTGGCCCCTGTGTAACCTTGTAATTGCAGCGCAGGAGCGGGCTAGCTGATGTTGCTTCGGGGAGTCGGGCTCACGCTCAAGTACCGCCCAATCCTGCGCTGCGAAATTTGCGAGCGGGCAAGCGAAGAGGCAGCGAGGTCGAGTGCGGGAGGACGTTATGGCGCTTCACGAGCGAATTCAATATCTCCGGAGAGAGCACGAAGAAATCGCCCGTCTCATGGACACGCTGGAGGAATTTCTGGTGTTGACGTCCAGCCAGGAATTCAATCGGCGCGCGCAGGGACTCACCGAACTGCGCGCCTTCGACCACCACATGGGCGCTGTTATCGAGCATTGCCACTCCGAGAACCGCGCGGTGGAATCGCTCTACGACCGCTTTCTCCAGGATGAGGAGCGGCAGCGCATCAATCTGGAGCACCAGGAGATCGTCCGGCTGGTGGACAGATTTCGCGACGAACTGAGATTCTCCACCGCGGACCACACCACGACGTTAAGTCTCTGGGGAAAAGAGCTTGTGAACCGCATGCGCGGCCACAGTGCGTACGAGGAGATTCTCCTCAATCGCGTGGACGCGCTCTCGGCGCTGCCGGAAGAAGTGGTGGCAAGGTACATGCATTCGAGTCCGGGAGGAAGCCAGGCGCGACTAAACTGAGGTGAACGGATATGCGAAGTAAGTCGAAGTCCGGAAAGAAGAAGATGGCGACGAGTCACGGCAAGAAGGCGGCACCGCGGCGAAAATCGTTGCTGCGAAATCGCGAGAATTTGAGCGCTCAGATGACGAATTATCTTCTGGAGCCGCATCCTGAGTATGGCGTCTGATATGGAACGGCTTCGCGACAGAGAACAGGCCGGTCGGCTGCTCGCGGAACGGCTCGCCGAGTATGGCGGGCGCAGTGACGTCGTAATACTGGCTCTACCGCGAGGCGGCGTTCCGGTCGCTCATGAAATCTCGAAAATGCTGAACGCGCCCCTGGATATTTTCGTCGTGCGCAAACTGGGAGTTCCCGGCTTCGAAGAACTCGCCATGGGAGCGATCGCCATGCGCGGCGCAAAATTCATCGAGGCGAATGTCGTCGAGGCCTTCCACATTCGTGAGGAGGTCATCGAAAGAGTCGTCCAGGACGAACGAAGAGAGATGGCGCGCAGGGAGAAGGCGTATCGAGGCGAGCGGCCTGCCATCGATGTTCGAGGCCGCGTGGTGATTTTGGTTGACGACGGGATCGCCACCGGATCGACCATGCGCGTGGCCATCGCAGCGCTGAGACAACTCGGTCCGGCGCGCGTCGTCGTAGCTACGGGAGTCGCGCCGCTGTCGACCTCGATGCTGCTTTCTGCGGAAGCGGACGAGTTCGTCGCGTTGCTGACGCCACGCGATTTTCGCGCGGTCGGCCAATTCTACGAGGACTTCCCGCAGCTCTCGGATGACGATGTGCGGGCGCTTCTGGATCACTCGAAAGTGCCGGATGCAGAAACCGCTGCGTAGCTGACATCGGAGCGTAGTGACGAGATGCCGCCAAGTGGCGATATTTCGTCTCGTCACTCGTCGTCGCATCGGCTGCAGCTCGCCCGATTCCTCTATCCGTTGTTACATCCATCCAGTCTATTTTCAATAGCTTACGAGGCATAAGATTCTCCCCTCCTGATTGGCGCACTGCTTGCCGATACACAGCAGGAACAAACAAGGTGCTTCGAGTGACAACACGGCAAAGCGACGACGGCTGCTCTCTCATCCTGGAAGGTCGCGTTAAGGGCCCCTGGGTAGTAGAACTCGAGAAGGCATGGCAGGCGGCGCTGAAATCGAGGACTGACGGCCGAGCACTCGTCGTTGATCTTAGTGCCGTAAGTTTTGCCGATTGGCGGGGCCGCAAGCTGCTGCAGGAGATGCGGAATCAGGGCGCCGAGTTGGTGGGGGGTTCGATCTTTCTAAGCAAGATGCTGGAAGGCCCAGCTGGGACCGGCCTGAAGTACGAGAACTGACGGGAGGAACGAAATGAACGCACCATACGGGATGCAACTCACGGAAGATTGTCACAGCTGCGCACTACACAAGGATGGCTTCTTCTGCCAGCTCTCGCCCATCCCGATGAAGGCGTTTGAGACCGTCAAGTTCACGAGCTCTTATCCGAGCGGCGCCGTGCTCTTCGTTGAAGGACAAGCGCCGCGCGGCGTGTACATGATGTGTAAGGGCCGCGTGAAGCTGACGATGACTTCGCTCGAAGGCAAGACCGTGATCGTGCGTATCGCCGCGGCCGGCGAACTGCTCGGCCTGCACTCCGCGCTCTCCGGCGATCCGTTCGAGGTCACAGCGGAAACGCTCGAGCCCTGCCAGGTGAACTTTATCCGGCGCGAGGATTTCACGAAATTAATGCGTAACAACCATGAGGCCTGCGTTAACGCCATGACGCAGCTCAGCAATTTTTACCGCGGCGCCTGCCAACAGATACGCTATCTGGCGCTCACTCATTCGGCCACGGAGAAGCTGGCGCGGTTCCTGCTGGAATCGGCGAGCAAGGGACACGAGACCAAGCTGGGCGTGCGATTCAATCTGAGCCTGACGCACGAAGAAATCGCGCAAATCATCGGCATCTCGCGCGAGACGGTGACGCGAGCCTTGACGGAAATGCGCAACAAGATGCTTATCACCACGAACGGCCCGAGCGTCGTGATTCGAAATCGCCCGGCGCTCGAAGCCATGGCTGCGGCCTAACACGGCTCAAACATTTGTCAGCTGAAATAAAAGATCGGCCGGCGCCCAGCCCGGCCGATCTTTTTTTCGGTCCGAAGATAAAAACTGCAGTCAACCTCTACGACTCTCAGCCTACAGGCCCCTGACAGCAACTGATCAAATTCGAATCTCTGAATCCTCAGCCACGGACCGTCAGCACCGGGCACCGCGCATGAGATACGATCTTATGCGCCGTCGCGATGGGAAGATGCGTTGCCGCACCAACCACGCCGCCCGGCTTCCGCACACCGAGTACGATCAGGTCCGCTCTCGTGCGCCCGGCAACGGCCAAGATTTTGTCCGCGGAATTTCCTCGTTCCACGATGCACTTCGGCTCGCTCCATAGCTCCGTGTCCGCTGGAACCAGATTGCGGAGGAGTCGTTCCGATGCCGACACGAGATCCGTCGGCGCGACGAACTCACCGGCTTTTTGATCGTCAATCACATGCAGAAGCGTCAGCCGCGCCTGATATTCCTGCGCGAGCCAAAACGCGAATGGAGCGGCGGCCATCGACTCCGGGCTGAAATCCGTGGCGAATAGTATGTCCGAAATTTCGCCTTCCCGCTGCGGCTCGCGCGGCGTGAATGGGCCAACCGTCAAGACCGCGCACGGCGCCTGCCGGAAGATTTCCTCGGCGGTCGAGCCAAGCACCAGCTTCGCGAGTCCAGTCCGGCCGCGCGTTCCGATGACGATGAGATCTATGTTCTTCTTCTCGATCTCCGATTGCAATTCAGACCAAATCTCGCCTTCGGCAACAACGACATCGTGCGCGATTCCCGGGTAAGGCCGCAATAGCGTCCATGCTTTCTCGCGCGCCTGTTCGCGGGCGGCCTCGGCAAGCGCTTCCCATCCCTCCGGAGGCACGCGCGAGTAGAGGTCCGACGGCCTCACATGCAATACCTCGAGTTTCGCGTCGAAGTGCTTTGCCAATTCCGCAGCATAGGGGAACGCATCCGCTGAGGCCTGCGAGAAATCGGTGCAAATCAAGATGTTTTTCAGATCGACCGGCGTCAAGGCATGCATCGTTTTCATAGTCCACCTCTCGCTCTCCCATTTAATCTCTGCCGCCGCGCGCGGGCTGTGACCCTCATCACCGCCGGACGTGATCGAAATCGCATCCGTAAACACTAGAACGGCCTAATCTGAGTTGGGGCTGGGGGTGTGGTTCGTTAGGTGAGTGCCGCAATGGAAAGGACTTGTATGAAATCGGCTTACACTCTGCACTTCTCCGAGATTGGAATGAGCGACGTGACGCGCGTTGGCGGAAAGAACGCGTCGCTGGGCGAATTATTCGTCACCCTGAAGCCCGAAGGTGTCGGCGTTCTGGACGGATTCGCCATCACCACTGAGGCCTATTGGCGCCACCTCGAAGAGCAGAATCTGCGCGGGAAACTCGAGGACGTTTTGTCAAATCTCGATCCCGATAATCTCGCGCAGCTGGCCGAGGCCGGTTATGCCGCGCGAACCCATATCTTACAAACGCAGCTTCCCGACGATATGTGCGAGGACATTCTCGATGCGTATCACGAGCTGGTGACGCGGCTAAAGCACGAGCCCGAGATGGCTGTGCGTTCCTCGGCCAGCGCCGAAGATCCTATGGAAGCATCCTTCGCCGGCGCCGCCGAGACGTTCCTCAATGTTCGCGGCGAAGACGGCCTGCTTCGCGCCGTCCATCAATGCTTTGCTTCTCTCTTTACCGATAGCGCCGTCAGCTATCGCGCGCTTCACGGATATCCGCAGCTCAAAGTAGCGCTCTCCGTCGGCGTGATGCCCATGGTGAGTTCTGACTTGGCATGCTCGGGCATCATTGTCACGGGCGACATCGAATCCGGATCGCGCGATGTCGTAAAGGTTTCCGCGTCTTATGGTCGCGGCGAGTTTCTCGCACAAGGCGCGGTGGTTCCTGATGAATGGCGCGTCTCTAAGCGCATGCTGGGCAAAGGGATCGAATCCATCGTTGGCCGGCGCCTCGGATCAAAGGAAGTGCGACTGGCGTACGATGCGGATACGCGATCGATTCGCAGCGAAGCCACGCCTCCCGGGGATCGTGCCCGCTTCTGCCTCGGAGAATCAGACGTGCACCAACTCGCCACGTGGGCCTGCAAGATTGAAGAGCATTTCTCGGCACTGGCCCAGCATGATCAGCCGATGGAAATGGAATGGGCGAAGGATGGAATTACCGGCGGGCTGTTCATCCTGCAGGCGCGAATTCGGGCCGCGCACGCCGCCGGGGAAGCCATCGGAATCGGCGGCGCGTCGCTTTCGAACTTCCCTCAAGTCGCTGGACGCAAAGTCGGGCGAGGAACCGACTCAATTTCTCTTAACTCTGACGTAGCCATCAAGAACGAGCGAGGCGTGCCTTCCGCTGATAGGCACAGCGTCGCCGCTACGCACTAAATCCAAGTTTCGGTAACGTGGGCTACGCGCGAATTATTTCCACCGAGCACGGCGCATGAATCGCTACATATTCGGAGACGCTGCCCATGAGCACGCGATCGACGCCGCGCCATCCATGAGAACCGAGAACGATTAAATCCGATCCCCATTTTTTCGCCTGCTCGACGATCACCACGCGCGGATCGCCAAGCGGCGTCGCTTCCCCATCGGCCACTTTCAGCCCCGCTGCGACGATCATCTTTTGGGCTTTCGTCACCGCATCTTGCGAGTGGACATTTGATTCGGTCAGCACTTCTTCGAGCAAACTCGCGGGATAAACCGACGATGGCGAACCGATAGTCAACTGATTCTCAGGCGTCAAAAGCTGGACGACGCTGATCACTCTGACTTCCGTTCCAGCCGGCCAGGAGCGCTTGGCAACGGATTCAGCGGCCACCGATGCAGAGGCCGAGCCGTCCGTCGCCAGCAGAATCCTCAATCCAGGCACCGTCTCAGCGCCGTGGTGCTTGCTTGGCCGCACAATTTCCACCGAGCAATGAGCTGCCCGCACCACGCCCTGCGCCACGCTGCCGAGGAGTAACCGCGAGAGCATTCCCTGGCCATGCGATCCGACCAGGATGAAGTTCGCCTTCCATTCCTTGGCGTATTCCGCGATGGAGCGCCGCGGCGGTCCGACTAGGACGTCCGAGCTCGTCTCGTGCCCCGTCCGCCCAATTTTTTCCGCCGCCTTTCGCACAATCTCCCAACCCGTGCGCTTATCCAATTCAATCATCGCCGGCACGCGGTACGTGCCGCTCAGATCAACAACATGCAAAACGCAAAAGCTGGTCTCTTTTGGCCACGGCCTCGCCAGCACTTCATCAATGACTTTCTGCGAAGCTTCCGAAGCGTCGATTGCAAGAAGGACTTTCATAGCGCCCCCTCTTTCGTTCCTTTCTCTAATAAGCCAGTTTGCGCCAATTTGCACACTTATTGTATGACGTACGTCACGCAATCTTGTGACATGCAGGGCGAGCGCCAGAGATATTACTCAGGTTCGCAAAGTTGAGGGTAATCGGATTACTGGCTGGCCGGTTGAGACACATTGTCCCGCGTCACCGCAGGCAATTTTGAGCGGATTAGAGCTTCGATGTGGTCCAAGAGTCCCGGATCGCATTCGATTTCGATGTGCGGATTTTCGAGCAGACGCGCGAGCCAGGGATAATTCCGGCAGCTCACCGGATTCTTTGTATAGTCATATTGGAAATTCCCGATAATTTGTGTGCGCGAGGCATCCGCCGCGCGAATTTTCGCTCGTCCGTGCAACATTCCATTCAATTGATAGAAGTTCACGGCTTGCGTCACGTTCGGTGGAATCACTTCGTCGTTCTCGCCGATTTTGCCGACGCTATCCACCTGAACCGTCAGCAGCACGGGAACGCCGTCTTTTTCCAATTGGCGGGCGAGCGCGACGGTTTCCGAGCCGCCCCAACTGTGACCGTAGATAACAATCCGCGCGCGCTGCTTTTCTTCGCTTGAAAGCGTCCCATCGTGGTCGGTGTCCAGCAGCCGGAGAATTTCCCGATGCGCCGCATCTCCGCGGTGATTCTCGAAAACTTTCACGTACGCGCCCGAAGGATAATCCTCGCGCAACCGCGCTGCCAGCTTCACGCCACCGTGCACCGCATTGTCATGGCTGATGAATCCGCCGACGAAACCAATCACGATATTCTGAGGGCCACTCGAAGGCGGGTTTGTGGAAACGGCGCGCACCGCAGCTTGCTGGCACCAGACAACACTCCCCAGTAACAAGAAGGAGAGAGCGCCGGTCGCAATGCGCAATCGCAGCATGACGATTGCGACCATCATATCAAATGTAGGTTTGCACGCAGGAGAAGATATCGCTTTAAGAGCCAGGAAAAAACTTTCGCCGCGCACACCGCAGCGTGCAGACCGCAGGTAAAAAACCGGTCAATCGATTCTCAATTTTCCCCGGCGGCGATCAGGCTAGAACTGCCCGTACTACTGGCGGCGGGCATGCTTCGAGAGCTCGAAACAGCGTTCTTCGAGCGGGCGTCTTGAAGGACGGTCCAGTTTTGCTTGAATTCGGGCATGTTCTCGCGGCTGTGTTTTGGAGCGCTCAAGCTGTGCGCCGTGCGCGCCAGCATCACGCGGTAGGCAAGCTGCGAGTCGGAGTCCGATTCCAGAATATTGCTCGCGCTCAGTCCAGCTTCGGCGCCGCCGTCTGCATCAGGCATCGCCACCCAAAGCGCGCCATTGTCGTCGATGCGTAGCGCGCCCTTTTCCTCGATGCGCCTCAGCTGTTGCTTCAAATCCCGGCGGTTCGCCAGCGCTTCTTCGCGGACGGCTTCCGCCACCAGCGCATCGAGATCGCCGCGGTAGTCCTTCCACTCTTCCGACGTGCCGGTGACTCGCTGCCTCTCCCGGCGCTCGGCCGCCTTCAGCTGCTTGACGCGCACGTCATCGCCCGCTGCTTTCGCCAGTGCAATCTGTTGACGAGTCTCAGCCACGTCGGCCGTCGGATACTTCTCCGATTCCTTCAGCGGATTAAATCGCCCCGTCAGGAGGTACGTCCCCGCAGCCACGCCCAATTCGTGCGGCGCAAAGATCACCATCGGCACGAGCAGCTTCTTCGAACGGTATAGCTGCTCGGTGCCCGAGCGGGCCTCGCTGCTGCGCTTGTAGGTTCCCGGAATTTGCGCGAAGTGAAGAACCGTCAGATCCATTTCCGGATGCTTGAGCGAAAAGTGCGTAAAGGAGCGCGCGATAGCCTTCGGGCTGGTCATGCCGAAATCATTCACGTAATCCGATTTTGCCGCGCCCGGAAAATAGAAATCCATCACGCGCTTCGTAAAATCCGCGCAATTCCGCGTGACGCCATTGAAGTGATTCACATTCGGCGTGGAATTAAACTCGGCGATGAGCGCTTCATCCTGCTCCACCGAGGTCTTCACTACGAAAATATAAAGGCTGCGAGAGATCGTCGCGCCGACCATCTCTCGCCACTCAGCCTTGCCGCTCGTCCGGCAAGATTCGGAGTCGCAATAGCCGGCGAGGAATTTCTCGCGGTAGCGTTCCTCGAGCAGATGCTTGATTTTTTGCGAGCCGATCATCGGCCGGTTTTCCGGGTCCTCGACGCCGTAGAGAAACACGCTCAACGGCACGATGTTCCATTCGTAGGGCTGGTCCTCGCCGAGCGTGGTGTAATTGCTGATCACCGAACCCTGTTCGCCCGGGCGGCAGAGCCGCAGTTTCACCGGCGAATCCGCCGGGCAAACGCGAGAGAGATAAATAGCGCTGTGCCCCGAGCCGGTGATTCTTGCGACGCTGGTATCGAGCGATTCGTTCAAAATTACGCCCGCGTCGCCATATGCACGCGGCACAATGACGCACGCCAGCAGCAGCGCCACGGCACACCACCGCGAAATCACGGCCAGCGTTTGCCCGGCCGCACGTCCGGTTGTCCCTTGGGCCGCCCGGATACACTTCGGCGCTGCGTCCAATCCTCGCAATGGAATTCCGCTCCTTCCGGCTTCGCACTGAGGGCTGAGTGGTCAGCGTAGCGCCCGATCGCCGACTGCGCGACGGGACTTGTGGGCTGGGGTGATGTAACTCCTACCTGTACTTCCGGCCAGCTGCGGGAGGTTGAAATTAGAAAGGAATGATGATGGCGTATACGAACCCCGCAGCGCCCTCCAACCATTAGACTCACAACACCTTCGACTGGTTGCACCGCGAGACGAGGCCGGGCCAGCGACGTCCCCGGATTGTGCTTCAGGGGTTGGCGGGATCGCGATCGGCAAGATGGGGCGTCAACTTCCGGACAATAAATTCTTGAAGGACATTGGCGACGGCGGTGGCGCCAATTCCTATTCCTGCGTTTTCAAACGTTAGCTCTGCTCCGCGATCCGTCGAAGGATAGTACAGATTTGAGATTCCTCCGGAGGCGAGACTTCCGAGGATATTCGAGTAATTTGCCTGCCAGTGTCCGTTATCGCCCTTGCAGATCACCGCGTTGGCCATGGCATACAGAATCCGCGACGGCTTACTGCCGGTTCCCTTATAGAAATAGCGAGGATCTTGCTTAAGTACCGATGGAAGAATCGCAGCTCCAATAAAAGTTCCGCTGACGAAGTCGGCATAGGCAGCGCCGTAGCGCTTGGCATAGCCTTGTACGCCTTGTCCATAACCGCTAAAACTGTTGTCTGCCTGCTGAACTCCCGCAATGGCTCCAACGATACCGAAGCTGGCTGGATTCACCGTGGTCTTCCAGGCCAGCTCAAATTTTTGTTTCGAGTCCAACGGAACAGGGTCGGGGTCATAGTTCACGTAGAAATTCGGCATAAATCCAAGTACGCGCTGCCTTTCTTCTTGTTTTATCTGAACTTCCGCCACTTCGGTCTTTGTGAGCCCCACGCGCACCACAGTGACGTTTGGCGCAATCGCCAGCTTGATTTGCGGGACAACGAAAATCTCGCCCGAATGAAGCGTTCCAGTGAATGTTTGGGTCGTGAATCCTGCCGATGCAACCGTGAGTTGGAAGGGTCCGGGAGCGATATTTTCAAATGAGAATTGGCCGTCGTCACCAGAGACGACTTCCTGGATCTTGGATTGATCTCCACGGGTAAGCTTGACCTGCGAGCCAACGACAGCGGCCCCGGTTTCATCAACAATTATTCCGCTCATGCTTCCGGGCAATTGCCGTTCAGGCAAATCCACGTCGACTGATGTCGCCGTTGCCGGTGTGTCAGGCCGGCTGCTCCCCGCTCCCGGGACCCTTGGAGGCGGCTGAGACTGAGCAAACGCCGGCAAGCCGCAAAGCAGGATAGTTAGACTCAACCAGACCAGGCTCCGAGGACCAAGAAGGGAGCTCCAGAAGATGCGGCTCAAAGCGTTCTGACATGATCCTCTTCTCGAAGAGTTTACGTTCATAAGGATTAATCATCTCCCGGGAGGACTGGGCGACTTCGCAGAATGAGCTAGCCGGTGTCTAAACGAGCAGACTACAGGTTTGATTCGTCGTCCCTGAGAATGGTTTACCCGCCCGAGGGCAAGGCGCGATCAGAATTTGCGACCTAGAGTGAAGGCCAGGACGATCTGGCTCATGCGGTATTGATATCGCGCGTCGGTATCCGTGATATCGGCCTCAGTTTTGTCCAGTTCTGCCTGGCTGAATTCAATGATCGAGCTCAGTCCCAGGTTGTAACGCGCCTGGGCCAGGCGCAGCGCCAAATTCGCCTGATCCGAAAGCTGCTTAGTCACATCGAGCCGGTCGTAGGCGTTTCTGGAGGCCTGCCAGCTCGTACGCACGTCGCGCGCCACATTGTTCTGCAAGTTTGTGAGCCGCTGGCGCGATGCGTCCGCCTGCAGATCCGCGGCGTTGGCCCGCGCGTCGAATTGAAATCCGTCAAAGATGGGAATGCTTACATTTACGCCCGCCGCGCCGTACCAATTCGTGAGCTGATTGGCGCGCACCGGCGCGAGACCCACTGCTCCCAACGCGCTCACGGTTGGCCGTGAAAGATCGTGCTCTGCGTGGCTGAACTTCTGCGATGCAGTCAGCTCATGCCGCAGCGCCGCAACTTCCGGCCGTTGCTGCAGTCCTTCCGCGATCAGCGGCGCGGCATCGGCTGGCGGCGGGGTCACTGGCGCTTGTTCTTCCACCAGATCGAAATTCTGAAGATCGGGATAGCCCAGAATCGCGGAGAGCGTCGCGAGCGAATCCTGCAAGTTATTCTGCGCCTCCAGTAATTGCAGCCGCGCCTTAGCAAGATCCACGTTCGCAAAGCTAAGATCGAGATCCGACTTCAATTTCGCGTCGGTCAGCGCCCCCACTTTCTTGGCGACCAGCGCGCGCGAGTCCACCGTCTCGTGCGCGACGCGCAACAACGCCTGGGCTTCGAGACTTTCGTAAAATGCCCGATCCACCGCGAGCAGTATCTGCGCCCGAGTGGCGGCCGAATTTTCGTCCTGGGCCTTCGCTTGCTCCTCGGCGCTGCCGGTCAAATTTGCCGTCCGGCCAAAGTCCGTGAGAATCGCGCCCACGTTCACTCCGGCAGCCGCGCGATCGTAAATCACCGGATTGTTCAATGCCCCGGCGGAGATGCGGCTGCCTTGGTCCGCGCCCACGCCGGTAATGTTCAACGTGGCCGTCGGAAAGAATGCCGATCTCACCACGCGCACATTCTGATGCGCCACCAGCGCCTCGAGCCGCGCCACGGTGATCTGCGGATTGTTTTTCAACGCAATGGCTTCCGCTTCACCCAAGGTGAACGGCTTCGCGTTCTGCGGCGTGGCGGCGGGCGCTGCTGCTTCCGACTGCTGCATCTGGCCTGCGGCCGGAATTACTCCCACCGGCGACACTATTGATTGCGCGGGCAGCGATGCGCAACTCAAAAAAAAGAAAGCGGCGCTGATGATCAATCTTCGCGTCATTTCTGCACCTCGGATGTCTCGTTCCAGCCGGGCGCAGCCGCGCTTTTCTCTTTGCCGTACATCAGCAAGAACGCCGCCGGCACCAGATACACGGTCACAACTCCGGAGACCGTCAGCCCGCCCAGAATCGCCCGCGCCAGAGGTGCATAAGCCTCGCTCCCGGCTTCGAGCACCAGCGCCATCGGAATCAGCCCGAGCACGGTCGCCAGCGTGGTCATCAAAATCGGGCGCAGCCGGATTCGCGAAGCCTCGGCAATCGCTTCCTTCACGGGCTTTCCTTGCTTCCGCAGCGACTGCGCAAAATCCACGATCAAGATGCTGTTCGACACCACGATTCCCGTGGCCATGATGATGCCCATCAGCGACATGATGTTCAGCGACGTATTCGTCACCAGAAGGAAAATCAACACCCCCGAAATTCCCGGCGGCACCGCCAGCAAAATGATGAACGGGTCTTTGAACGACGCAAGCTGCGCCATCAAAATCAGGTAGACAAGGATCACCGCCAGCAATAGCCCGACCCCGAAACTCTTGAACGATTCATGCATGTCCACCACGGTTCCTCGCACCGTGACCAGTATCCCTTCCGGCTTCTTCAACCCCGCCAATAGCTTGTCCACCTTGCTGCTCACGCGCCCGAGATCTTCGCTCGAAGGCATCACGTAAACGTCAATCACCGGTCGAAGCTGGTAATGATCCACTTCCGTCGGCGTGTTGATCGGGCGAATATCCGCCACGGAATCGAGCGGCGTCGTGCCGATGGCAGTTGATGCGTGCAGCGGAATCCGCTCGAAATCGTTGATCGTCTGAATCTCCTTTTCCGGATACTGCACCGTCAGCATGTAGTTGTTCCCCGACTTCGGATCGATCCAATAGCTCGGCGCAATCATGCCGTTCGAGGTCAGCGCCGTAATCACATTGTCCACCACTTGCTTTGGCGTCAGTCCCGCCATGCTGGCGCGCTCGCGATTGATATCCAGTTCGAGCCCTGGACAATCGAGATCCTGCGGAATCAAGACATCACTCACGCCGCGAACGCCTCGCAACTGCGCGGCGATTTCGCGCGCCACGTTGTAGCCCCGCTGCAAATCGTTCGTGCTCACTTGAATGTCAATCGGCGCCGGCAATCCCTGATTCACTACCGAATCGACCAGTCCGCCCGCCGTAAAATAAGTCGCCACCTGCGGCAAATCGTCGCCGAGCTTTCGCCGCACTCGTTCCATATATTCGTACGAGCCCAGCTTGTGGTTTTCTTTCAGGCTCACCTGCACGAATGCCGTATGCATTCCCGAATTGCTGGTATAAATCGCGGAAAGGTCCGGCGTGATTCCAATGTTCGAGACAATCATTTCGCGATCCCGTGCCGGCACTACTTCTTCGATGTCCTGCTCGATCCTCGCCAGATATTGGTCCGTCAATTCGATGCGCGTTCCCGCCGGCGTCTTCACTCGAATCACAAACTGCCCGGGATCGGTCCGCGGAAAGAACGCCACGCCCACAAACGGATAGGCCGCGAGGCTGAGCACGACAAATGCGGCGAACGCGTTCACAACAAGTCCCGGCCGCCGCAGACACGCGTCGAGCGACCTGTCATATTTCTGCTGCAGCCGTCCGTAGTACGTATTGAATCCGAGAATCACGCGTTCAAAAAAGTTCGGCCGCGCCTTGTGCGATTCCACTTGCCACTCGCCTTGCTCGTTGACCTCACCGCCGCGATCATGTTCCCCGCCGCGGCCGATAAAGCGCGAGCAAAACAGCGGCACAACTGTCATGGCCACGAAGAACGATGCAAACAGCGCGAGGACCACGGCCAACGCAAGGGCCGTGAAAAGGTACTTGCTCACCCCGTACAAAAACACGACTGGGAAGAACACCACGCAGATGCAGATTGTCCCGGCCAGCACCGCGAGCTGCACTTCCCTGCCCCCGTCTTCCGCTGCCAATGTCGGCTGTTGGCCTAATTCGAGGTGCCGGAAAATGTTCTCGAGAACCACCACCGAATTGTCGATAAGCCGGGAGAATGCCAGCGCCAATCCTCCCAGCACCATGGTGTTGATCGTCCCACCGCCGAGGCTCAGCGCCATGAACGCCGCCAGCGAAGAAAGCGGAATCGAAATCAAAACGGCAACCGTCCCGCGCACATTGCCGAGAAACAACAAAATCATGAGAGCCGTGAGAACCAATCCGATGGTGCCCTCATTGATCAAGTTCTTCACCGCAATCCGCACGAACACCGACTGATCGAAGACGACATCAGTGATTAGAGTTTTCGGAATATCCAGCAGGTGCGCGATCGACTTTCTCACTCCGCTCACGATCGCAATCGTGTTGCTTCCGCCGCCTTGCTTCAGCACCGGGATATAAACCGAATGTTGCCCGTCCACGCGCACGATGTTCGTCTGCAACTGCCCGGCGTCTTCTGCGTGTCCGATGTCGCCGACGAGAATCGACGCGTTGCCAACGGTCTTCAGCGGGATCGTGTTGATATCGTCCACGACCGCGACCTGGCTATTCGCGTAAATATCGAAATCTTTGGGCCCGATGCGCACGTCGCCGGCCGGCAAAATCAAATTGGATTCATTGATCCCGTGCACCACGTCCATCAAGCTGAGCTGGTGCGCCTCAAGCTTCGCCGGATCCACGTAAACCATGATTTGCCGGTACCGCCCGCCGTAAGGCTGCGGCACCGATGCGCCCGGCACATTGGCAATTTGATTGCGCACCGTGAATTGCGCCAAATCCTTCAAGTGCGTTTCGTTCAATCCCTCGCCCTTCAGCGTCACGAGACAGACCGGCAGACTTGAAGCATCGAACTTCAACACAACTGGCGGCAGCGTCCCGGGCGGCAGCCGCCGCAAGTTCGCCATCGCCAGATTCGAAATGTTGCTGACCGCGGCGTTTGGATCCGTGCCCGGCTCAAAATAAATGCGAATCAAGCTCACGCCTGGAAGCGATCTCGATTCGATGTGATCGATCCCGCTCCCCAGCGTAAAAAATCGCTCGTAGCTGTCCGTGATGTCCGATTCGACCTGTTGCGGCGGCATTCCCGCATAAAATGTCGCCACTACCACCACTGGAATATTGATGTCCGGGAACAAATCCACGGGCATGCGCGCTACGGTCACAACGCCGACGACCGCGGTCATCAGGCACAGCGCTAAAATAAAAAAAGGATGCTTGATGGCGAACGTAGGCATTAGTTCTCGCCTCCCGGATTCGAGCCGCCATCCGCGAGCGCAGCCTGCTTCGGCTTCACCAGCTGCCCCGGCCGCAGTTCCGCCTGATTCGCCGCCACCACAAATTCCCCTTCGCGCAGCCCGGACAAGACTTCCGCCTGCTTCGCCCCTTCGATACCCAATACGATCTCGCGCCGCTCCACGTGATTCGTCGCGTCCACAGCCAGCACGAACGGCTTCCCATCGCCTCGTACGATCGAGACTATCGGAATGCACAGCACGCTCTGCTGGTGCTGCAATCGAATCTTCACGTCCGCATACATCCCCGGCACGAGCGTCAGCTTCGGATTGGGCACATCAATTTCCGTCACCATCGTGCGTGTCGATGCGTCCAACTGGCGCGAGAACCGCACCACCTTTCCTTCGAAGTCGCTGTTCAGCGCCCCCACGTGCACCTGCACAGAATCGCCTTCGCGGATACTCGGCACCACCGATTCGGGCACGGGAATGTCCAGCCGCAGCACATCGTTCTGCGCCAGCTCCAGCACCGGCAGCGCCTGCTTCTCCGACGAAGTTCCCGCCGCGACCATCGCGCCCGTATCCGCAAACCGTTGCGTCACCACGCCATCGAACGGCGCAACGATCTGCGCGTAATCCAGCATCGATTGGTCTTTCTGCAATTCCGCCTTGTCCACCACAAGTTGCTGTTCCGCCGCGGCCGCCGCCGCCTCTGAGGAAGCGACACTCGCCTCTGCCTCGCGGTCCTGCCCAAGCGCCGCATCCAATTCCTGCTGGGCCACGATGCCCGGCTGTGTCTTCGACACCTCCGCGAGTCGCGCGTACGCCAGATGTGCAACCTCATGCGCCGATTTGGTCCGCTCTAGATCGCCTCGCGCCCGCTTCAATTCCTCCTCGCTCCGCGACACGGCAGCCTTCGAGTGCTCCATCTCCGCCACCAGCTCCGGAACCTCGAGCACCGCCATGACCTGCCCCTTCTTCACTCGGTCGCCGATGTCCACGTTGATGCGCTTCACGTACCCGGAAACTCTCGCGTATAGATTGATCTCTTGATACGGCCGGAATACGCCCGCGCGATCGAAGTCTTCGTTCATATCGCCTCGTACCACCGGCACAACGGCGACGGCCACAGCATCCGCGTTGGCTGCATGCTCCGTTTTTCCGCAGCCGCAAATCACGGCCGCGCCGGCCAGCGCCACGGCGGCAAACAGCGCCGCGCGCCTCGCTCGCCCGGTAGTTCGAGAACTGTCATTCATGTTCACACCTTAGAAGTGCGCTCTGACATTGCACGAACTGGCGATCACACGAATTGCCGCCTCGCAGCATTCGGTGACCGATTCAATGGGGGCCTGCCCGAGCGCCATCGCTCAAGCCGCGGTTCGTTCCAGTAGTTCTAGTGAGAGGCGGTTGCGAGTTTCAGGAGGCTTGCGCGGGAGGGGCACGCGAAATCCGAGAGCCGGCAAGCGTTGTGGCGGCCCTGGCTGCGCCCTTTTCAATTGGAAGGAAACGCTCGAACAGGAGTTGTTCGTGCAGAACGGAAACTACACGAACAGCAGAGTGTGTAACTTGAATCGCCTGGCCATCGCTCTCGGCAACCCGGTGAGCCCGCGCCAGTGAACGAAGGTGAGAACCGGCCTCAAACCCCAAATCGCTGCGTGAAGCGGTCGAGAGCCAAAACACGCCAACCAGCAGTCCAGCAATCGCGGCAAGCAGTAGGAAATGGTGCAGTTCGAACCGCGGCTCTTGCGCGGCACAGCTAGCCCGGGCCCGCGTGCGCGCAGTCGCTTGGGAAGCCCCGATTCTCAATTCTCTGTCCACGCCTATTCTCGACAATAGTTTACGATTCCACAGCGCGTCAAGGGGATGCCCCCTGCGGTGTTCGATCAGTCGCCGCTTAGAGGGCCGACCAGACAAATCGATTGCATCTAGGAGCGCCGTCGCCCGGTCCCCACGATTCATTGGCATCTGCCGGGAAGATTGCATACCGCCAGGATCGCGTGTACGTTTTGCGACAGCCAGGAATTCGAAATCGAGATTCCGGCTCAAAATTCAGAGTTAGTTGGAAGTTGATGCGACGCTCCTGCTGAGTTCTAACGTCTCGCTAGAAGCGCCTCCGGTGAGGAGCATAATTCTGGCTATGGTTTTCTCGGATACTTCTCAACCCGTACCAGATCCGCTGCGCCAAGCGCTACGCAGTCCGGCGCTTTCGCCTCTCGCAGGTGGGATTTTGATTGGCCTCTGCGCAGCCAAGCTGCTGCTGCATATCTTCACTAGCCTCCGGCACTACGGCTACTTCCGCGACGAGCTTTATTACCTGGATATGGCCCGCCATCTCGATTGGGGCTACGTGGATAGCGCGCCGCTCGTCGCCGTGTACGCGAAGATGGCACTGTGGATGGGCGGTTCAATGGCGGCGCTGCGTATTTTCCCGGCGCTGGCGGGCGCGGCCTTGGTGGCTATTGCCATCTTAATCGCCCGCGAGCTCGGAGGCGGAAGGTTCGCCCAGTTCCTCGCCGGGCTTTGCGTGCTGCTCTGCCCCGCCATGTTGTGGTCGGACAGCCTGATGACCATGAACGCGTTCGAGCCGCTGTTCTGGATGGGCTGCATCCTCGTGGTGGCCCGGATTTTGCGCACCGGCGAGTCGAGGCTGTGGCTGTGGTTCGGCCTGCTCGCCGGACTAGGGCTCGAGAACAAGCACTCCACGCTGTTCTTCGGGTTCTCGGTGGCCGTTGCATTGCTATTGTCGCGCCAACGCCGGGACTTGCTGAATCGGTGGATCTGGCTGGCGCTAGCCATTGCGGCTGCGCTGTTCCTGCCAAATTTAATTTGGCAGGTTCACCATCACTTTCCGACGCTGGAAGATCTGGAGAACGTTCGCCGCGAGGGAAAGAACGTTATCCTCGGGCCCCTAGCGTTCATTAAGCAGCAGATTCTCACTATAGATCCGGTGCTGTTTCTGGTGGCGCTGCTCGGGTGTGGCTGGCTGTTATGGGTAAAGCGCTGGCGGATGCTCGGCCTGACCTTCATCATTTTCTTCGTGACCATGGAGTTCGCGCACGCCAAGGAATATTACCTATTCCCCATCTATCCCATGGTCTTAGCCGCTGGCGTGGTGGCCATCGAGCGTTGCCTGGCGCCACGCGTAAGCTGGTTCAGAGCCGCCGTGGTGGCGATCGTTCTTCTCGGCACCTTACCCATGCTTCCGCTCGACACCTGGATGCTTTCGCCGGAACATTTCCTGGCCTACGCGCAAGCCATCGGGTTCAAACCGGCCAAGGACGAAGTAAACCATCAGGGACTTCTACCGCAGCCACTCGGCGACCAGTTTGGCTGGCCGGAGATGGTCCGCGAAGTCGCCGGCATCTACAACTCGCTGCCACCTGATGAGCGCGCCAAGACCGGCATCTTAGCCGGCAATTACGGAGAGGCCGGTGCTATCGATACGTTCGGTCCTAAGTTAGGCCTGCCCCGCGCCTACTCCCGCCACCAAAACTACTGGTATTGGGGCCCACCCGCAGAGCATTACGAAAACTTAATTTTTCTGCAGTTCAGCCTCAAAGATGTTCAGGACAATTGCACTTCGTGGCAGGCCTTCGACCACAACGAGCGCTTCAGCATGGCCGAAGAGAATACTCCCATCTATCTCTGCCGTGGCGCGACGTTCGACTTGCAGAAGGTTTGGTGGCATTACCATCACTGGAATTAGCCGCAGGCGGTCTCCTTTCAATTTCAGTCTCGACATCGTGCAGCAAAGCGCATCGAGTGGTTCACCGGCGAAACCTCGGCTAAAATGCAGCCAACTATGTTGCGCATCCACGCGATCCTTGAGACCTCGCTGTGTATAACCGACCTAACGCGCGCCGTCGCGTTCTATCGCGATGTGCTCGGTCTTCGCCTCATGAACGATGCCGTCTTCCCCGAAGACCGTGGCGCCGCATTTCAAGTCGGCAACGGGCCAAGCGTCCTGCTGATCTTCCGCGCCGACGTGACCCAGCTGCCTGGCGTGTTGCCTCCGCACGGCACCACCGGCGCCGGCCACGCAGCTTTCCGCGTCGAGCCCGATGAACTCCCCGCCTGGCGCGAGCGCTTGCAAAAGCACGGCATCCCCATCGAGAAGGAATTCGCTTTCGGAAACAACCCTCCCTCGATCTATTTCCGCGATCCCGACGGCAATTCCCTCGAACTCGCCGTCGCCACGATTTGGGATCTCAAGTCCAGTTAGCCATCTTTCTCTCCATGTGTGCTGTACAGGACATCTTTGCACCTGCGCGAGGCGCACAGTAGGCGCTACCGTGGTTTCAAACTTGGGAATCCAAGAATCGCGGTCCGGAGGACTCTTACATGCACCGTGCACATCGAGTCGTACACGCACTAATCCTAACAGCTGCCCTTGCGGCAACCGGTTTCATCGCGGCCGCTGCAACGCCGCCGCAAGCCAGCGTTCAGGTCCGAGTCTACGACTCGAACCACCACGACTATCACAACTGGGATGACCGTGAAGACCGCGCCTACCGCGGCTATCTGGTTGAGCGGCACGAGGAATATCGCCCGTACGAAAAGCAGAAGCACAAGAATCAGAGGAATTACTGGAACTGGCGCCACAGCCATCCAGATCACGATTAAGAATGGCGTTTCGCTGGACGAGAAAGCCGAAAGTCACGCTGCTTGCCCGTGCTCTGGACGAGCAGTGTGACTCTGCGTTCAATGTGATGCGAAGTGCTGGAGGTAAGTAAGACTATGAAGCGCCCCACCGGCGTGACCATCGTCGCAATTCTGACATTCTTCGGAGCGGCGCTTCTCGCACTGGGCTCTTTGGCGCTCTTCCTCGCTGCCGTCGTCGGAATGACTGGTGGAGATGCGGGAGACCCGGCCTCAGTGGCGATCGCCGGGATGGGAGGCGCGGGAGGATTCTCACTGCTGGTTCTCGCAGGAGTTGCCGTTTATGTGGCCGTTGGCGTGTTGAACTTGCGTGAGTGGGCGCGGATCGTAACCATCGTAGCCATCGCCGTCGGTGTTGCCTGTACGATTTTCAGCCTCTTCACGTTCATGGGCTATCTTGTGATTCCGGCAGGCCCGATGATCGTTTGCCATTTGCTCGTGATGGCAGCGGCCGTCTGGATGCTGGCTTATCTTTTGCGGCCGCGAGTCAAACAGGCTTTTCGCGCCATGAGCCGTAACCGGTTCAGTGGGTCGGCTTGGACTCGCGTGTCTAACCGTGTTCGAGGGTGACATGACTGGAAAAAACTTTCGAGCCGCGCAGGCAGACGAGCGAACCAACATCGCCGGAAAACCGGTAAGGAACAAAATTCTGCTGGCCATGCCCGACGGTGAATACGAATTGATGCGGCCCGACTTGACTTATATCAACTTGCCGCATCATCTCAGTCTCCACGAACCGGCGGAAAATATCGAGTTCGTCTATTTCCCGAACCGCGGGATGGTTTCTCAAGTTGTAGTCACCAAAGACGGTCGAACCGTGGAAGTGGGTGTCGTGGGTAACGAGGGCTATGTCGGGGCCGGATTGGCAGCCGGCCTGAGCAGAAGCCCAGTGCGCGAAATTATCCAGATCGCCGGTGACGCCTCGCGAATGATGGGCAGTGCACTGGAGCGCATATTGCGGTCGGCTCCGCAGCTGCAGACGATGTTGAACAGACATTCCGGACTTCAAGGCATGCAAGTCGCACAGACGGCGGCGTGCAACCGCCTGCACGATATACAGCAACGCCTCTCGCGATGGCTACTGATGACTCAGGACCGGGTGGATTCCGGAATGCTGCCGATAACACACGATTTCATTGCGACCATGATGGGTACAGATCGATCCAGTGTAAGCTTGGCGGCGTCCGTGCTCCAAAAAAAGGGAATCCTGGAATACGTGCGCGGTGCGGTAAAGATTCTGAACCGCAGGAAACTCGAAAAATCCGCCTGTGAGTGCTACAGCGTCATTCGGCAGTTCGAGGATGACCTCGGATTGAGATAGCAATTCTTCCCAGTGTTGGATAACCGACAGACAACCACCCCGTTCTATCGCTAGTCTCTACCGCCTTGATTATCCACCTGCATCTTCAGGTGCGCTCGAAAAGCAGCGACTTCGGTAGAAGTTCGCTCAGGGCGATGAAAAGTGAGGCGCTTGTCGTTGCTGTGCCGTCGAAGTCCACGGATCGATCGTTTTGCAAACGGACATAAACGCACCGAATCTCGAGGTGGGCCATGGAGGCGAGGCGTCGCAAATTGGTATGGCTTGTCCAACAGAATTTTCAGGGCTGGGGTTGCTCAGATTGCGCGTGGGTGTTTAACCCGACAGGGCCGCCCGTTGGCAAAACGATTGACGAGATGATGATTCAATACCAGCAGCAGCGCGACAAAGAGTTTGCAGCCCATGTCTGCGCCGCGCACCCGAGAGCAACAAGACCCCCGCGTTAGCCACGTCAGCCGCGGGCTGGATACTGTCTGATTTTCGCACTCCTGAAGCGCAACGGCTCGTCAGGGAATTCGCTACCGGCAACGTCCTCCCACAATCTATTTCCGCGATCCGGCGGAAATTCCCTCGAATTCGCTGTCGCCACGATCTGCGATCTCAAATCCGACTACGCGTCGGCATCAATCAGGAAACGCCGGGTGCCGAGCTCAGAGGTTGTATACAGCTCGTCGGAAATCGTTGTAGGATTCGCGCCGCTCAACTCACGCGCCCGACCGGCGAACACTGAACTAGCCGAAACTCTCGACGCAGAGGAGATCAATGCCAGACGATACGAAGCTCGATCAAAACGCTCAGACCGTCTGGGATCGTGTGGCGGCAAGCCGGGAATTCCGCGACCTCATGGCCACAAAGAAGATCTTCATCGTCCCAGCTTTCATCTTCTTCATGGTTTTCTACTTTCTGCTCCCCATCCTGGTCGGCTACGCCCCCAGTTTCATGACCATCAAAGTCTGGGGCGACGTCAATCTCGCCTATCTGTTCGCGCTCTCGCAATTCTTCATGGCCTGGATCGTCGCTGCACTCTACGTTCGCGCGGCCGATCGCTTCGACGCCCTCTCCCGCGACATCATCGAAGCCGCGCAAAAGCCCAAGGACGAGAAAGGCGGCCAATAAGTCATGTCCGCCCCTCTCGTAATGTTCCTGATCTTCATCGCCATCACCCTCGGCATCACTTACTGGGCTTCCAGGCGCTCCGCCGGCGCCAACGCCTTCTTCGCCGCGGGCCGCCAGATCAAAAGCTGGCAAAACGGTGTCGCCGTAGCCGGCGACTACATGAGCGCCGCCTCTTTTCTCGGCATTGCCGGCATCATCGCCTTCCAGGGTTACGACGGCTTCATGTTCTCGGTGGGCTGGCTGGTTGCCTATCTCACGCTACTGCTGGTAGTCGCCGAACCGCTGCGTAACTCCGGCAAGTACACCATGGCCGACGTTCTCGCGTACCGCTTGCAACCTCGTCCCGTGCGCGCGATGGCCGCGCTCAGTACCATCACCATCTGCACGTTCTACATGGTCGCGCAAATGGTCGGCGCCGGCGCCCTTGTTGCTCTCCTCCTCAAAGGCTCCGGCATTTCCTTCAGCACCGCAGTGATCGGGGTCGGCGTGCTGATGATCGTCTACGTCGTCTTCGGCGGGATGTTAGCCACCACGTGGGTGCAAATCGTCAAAGCCATCCTTCTCACCATCGGAGCGATTCTTCTCAGCTTCCTCGTAATGTCCCACTTCCACTTCAGCCTCTATTCCTTCTTCGATGCCATCGGCCACGTCACCTATCACGATCAAGGCCGCGAAGTAGTGAAAGATTTTCTGCAGCCCGGCCTTCGCTACAAGCCCCCGTACGGCCCGCTCGATTTAATCTCTCTGAGTCTCGCGCTGATTCTCGGCACTGCAGGCCTTCCGCACATCCTCGTGCGCTTCTACACCGTTCCCGACGCCAAGACCGCGCGCCACAGCATCATCTGGGCCATGGCGCTCATTGGCAGCTTCTATATCATGACCACGTTCCTCGGCTTCGGCGCCGCCACCATCGTCGGCCGCGATTTCATCGCCACCCACGGCGGCAACAACATGAGCGCCCCGCTCCTTGCGCAAGCCCTCGCCGGTGACATTTTTTTCGCCTTCATCTGCGCCATCGCATTCGCCACAATTCTCGCTGTCGTTGCCGGGCTCACCATCAGCGCCACTACGTCCTTCGCCCACGATTTTTGGACCAACGTGATTCACCGCGGCGTCGAACGCAAACCCGGCGAAGAGGTGCGCGTCGCGCGTGTCTCGGCATTCGTGCTTGGCGCCATCTCTATGGTCATCGCCATCCTGTTAGGACCCACCGTGAATGTAGCTTTCCTAACCTCGCTAGCGATCTGCGTCGCGGCCTCCGCCAATCTGCCGGCGATCCTTTTCTCCATTTTCTGGCCGCGCTTCAACACCACCGGCGCAGTGGCCGGCATGGCCGTCGGTCTCCTGGCTTCCATTGGCCTGATTCTAGTAAGCCCGAGCCTGATGGCGATCGATCCGCCAACAGTCACCGGCAGCGCGCGGCACTTGATCCAAGCCAAAGCTTGGTTCCCTCTGGAGAATCCCGGCATCGTCAGCATCCCATTAGGATTCCTGGGCGCAATCGTAGGCACACTCCTAAGCCACGAACCCACATCGCGCCACAAATTCAACGAGCTCCTGGTCCGCTCCAACACGGGCCTTGGCGCCGAAAAGGCCACAGCTGGCCACTGAGTTCGTTCCTGCAGTTCCCCGCCCGGCAAAGCGCCAGGGTCCTAACAAATCAGCCAAATATCTTCCATTTTGTGATGTCGGTCACATTTCTCGGTGACCCTTGGCACGGAGAGAGAAGCCTTCCTCAGCGCATTCTATGTGTGTCTTGAAGTCGCCCAAGGCTCTGAAAGGGCAGTGGTTCGACCCAGCTGCACGAGGAAAAAATGTTCAAGGTCACACACGCTGAATCTCTGGCCCCTGGAGTAAAACGGCTCGAGATCGAAGCCCCTCGCATCGCCAGAAAGCAGCAGCCCGGCCAGTTCGTAATCGTCCGCGTTTACGAAGAGGGCGAGCGCATTCCTCTAACTATCGAAAAGTCCGATCCGCAGCGCGGCACAATCAGCATCGTCGTCCAAGAGGTCGGCAAGACCACGCGCCTTCTGAATCGCCTGGAGGCCGGCGACACTCTGCTCGACGTAGTCGGCCCGCTCGGCCAAGCCTCCGAAATCGAAAAGTTCGGTACGGTTGTGGTGATGGGCGGTGGTGTCGGCACGGCCATGGCGTATCCCACCGCAGCCGCGCTCAAGAAGGCGGGCAACTTCGTCGTCTGCATCGTCGGCGCCCGCGACAAAGAAAGAGTGATTCTCGAACGCGAACTGCGCCTCGTCAGCGACGTCCTGCTCATCACTACCGATGACGGCAGCTATGGCGCCAAGGGTCTGGTCACCGATAAGCTCCGCGAGATGATTGACCGCGGCACGCACATCGACCGCGTGCTGGCCATCGGCCCCATCCCCATGATGAAAGCAGTCGCGGAAGTCACGCGGCCCAGCGCCATCCGCACAATCGTCAGCCTGAATCCCATCATGCTCGACGGCACGGGGATGTGCGGCGGTTGCCGCGTTCTGGTGGATGGCAAAAGCCAATTCGCCTGCGTCGATGGCCCTGAATTCGACGCGCATCTCGTGGACTTCAGCACCCTGCAGCATCGCAACGCCATGTACCGCGAAGCCGAAAAAGAGTCGCTGGATCGCTGCACCCAGGAGACATCGTCGCATGCCTGAAACCGCGTCAATCAAGCACGCCACACTGCCTCTTCGCGAGCGTATGAAGATCCCGCGCCAGCACATGCTCGAGCAGTCCGCCATCGAACGCGCCGCAAATTTCAAAGAAGTTAATCTCGGCTACACCACGGAACTCGCGTCGCGAGAGGCACAGCGCTGCCTCTACTGCCAGAAGCCCACTTGCATGACGCATTGCCCGGTAGGCGTCAAGGTCCAGGAATTCGTCGATTTGATCGTCGCCGGCGATTTCGCTGCCGCTGCGGCCAAAATCCGCGAAGACAATGTTCTGCCCGCCATCACCGGCCGCGTCTGCCCGCAGGAAGATCACTGCGAGGGCTCCTGCGTTCTGACAAAGAAGGGCGAATCACTCGGCATCGGCTACCTCGAACGCTTCGTCGCCGACTACGAGCAGAGCACGGGAATCGTCCACATGCCCACCGTCCCGCCCACGGGCAAACGAGTCGCCGTCGTGGGTAGCGGGCCCGCCGGTCTCACGGTTGCCGGCGATCTCGTGCAGAGGGGACACGCTGTTCGCGTCTTCGAGGCGCTGCACGAACTCGGTGGCGTTTTGACCTATGGCATTCCCGAATTTCGCCTGCCGAAGAACATCATCAAGCAGCAGATCGACTATCTGCGCGCCACCGGCGTCGAATTCGAGACCAACGTAGTCGTCGGCAAGACCGTCACCATCGACGAGCTGATGCAGGAAGAAGGCTACGACGCCGTTTTCATCGGCGCTGGCGCCGGCGCTCCTCTGTTCATGAATATTCCCGGCGAACATTTGAATGGCGTCTACTCCGCCAACGAATTTCTCACTCGCGTCAATTTGATGAAGGCGTACAAGTTCCCCGACTACGATGAGCCTATCGTCTCGGTGCGCGGCAAGGACGTCGCGGTGATCGGCGGCGGCAATACTGCTCTCGACTCCATCCGCACTGCGCTCCGCCTCGGCGCCCGCAAGGCCTACGTCATCTACCGGCGCAGTGAAGCGGAAATGCCCGCGCGCGCCGAAGAAGTCCGCCATGCTCGCCAGGAAGGCATCGATTTCCAATTGCTCACCAATCCCACTGAGTTTCTCTCGGATGGGAACGGCTGGCTCGCCGGCATGCGCTGCGTGCGCATGGAGCTTGGTGAACCCGATGCATCGGGGCGAAGGCGGCCGGTCCCCATCGCAGGATCAGAATTCGATTTGCCGGTATCAGTCGCAATCATCTCCGTCGGCACCAGCGCTAATCCCGTGATCCAAAGAAGTTCGCCGGGCTTGGCCACCGACAAACGCGGTTACATCCAAGCCGACCCGGAAACGCAGCGCACATCGCGCAAAGGCATCTTCGCCGGCGGCGATATCGTCACCGGAAGCGCCACCGTGATTCTCGCGATGGGCGCGGGCAGGCGTGCCGCGCAATCGATTCACGAGTATTTGATGAACGGCTAGCGGCAGGGCTTGTTCCGCCACAACGCCGGTAAGTTTGGAGGTATAGAAGTTCGAGTTCAAAGAAGGGGGAGGTGGGAAATGGGCGCAAGCCTACATGTTTCAACATACGATCCGATGCACGAAGTTCCGGAGCGCTGCAACGTCTGCTGGTCGAACGCGCCGATCTTCTACTATGAGTGGCTGACGCACACCGAAGAAAGCGGCCGCCAGGCGACCGAAGGCTTCTGCTGCTTCGAGTGCGCTGCCGAGCTTCTAAAGAAAATGAAGCACAGCGAAGCTCACGAATGGGGCGAAGAGGAAGCAGCCCTGGAAGTGGACGAATCCGATCTGACCGGTATGCGCGAGCACAGACTCACTGCGTTCGCTGCGACTGAGTGACGCGCGCGGTCGGCGACTTTCTGGCAACGCGAACGGTTTGTCAGGGTACGACTTCAGTCGTGCCGCAAAGGCCGCCAAATGATTACGGCTTTAGCCGCTGAGGGAGAGCTAGCGACACTACGGCGAAGCGTCGCTTGCCGTTGAGTCGCCGTCACGATAAAATTTCAGCGATCATAAAAGGCGATGGAGTTCGCCTAAACCGTCCCACAAGGACTGATGACTCCTGCGTGCCGCGAGGCGCTCAGGAGTTTTTTGTTGCAGCGCACGCGGCCGGGAAAGCGGAGCGATTGTGCGTATTCTGCTTTTGATTGCATTTGGCGCCACGGGAACTTTGGCGCGCTACGGTCTCGACGGCTGGATTCAATATCGCGTCGGCGCGCGCTTCCCTGCTGGAACGCTGGCGATCAATCTGCTCGGCTGCCTTCTTCTCGGCGTCATCGGCGAGTTCAGCCTCAATCACATTTCCGTTCCCCCCGACTGGCGCATCGGCCTCACCATCGGCCTGATGGGCGGCTTCACCACTTTCTCCACGTTCGGCTGGGACACTGTTCGCATGTTGAACGATGGCGAGTGGCTGAAGGCGGTCGTTTATGTGGCCGCAAGCGTCCTCGGCGGCATCGTCTGCATGGTCGCCGGCATGCGGCTCGGCAACGCTCTCTAGGAGATTCCCATGGAACACGAGCGATTCGAAGGCGAGCGCACGCTGATGCGCATCCACATCGGCGAATCCGATAAATGGCACGGCCGCCCGCTCTACGAAATACTCGTAGAATTTTTCCGCAAGGAAGGATTGAGCGGCGCCACGGTCTTGCGCGGAGTCGGCGGCTATGGCTCCACAAGCCGCATCCACTCGGACAAAATTCTCCGCTTGTCACAGGATCTGCCCATCGTCGTCGAAGTGGTCGAAGACACCGAGCGCGTCGAGCGCATTCTCCCAAGCCTAGATGAGATGATCGGCGGCGGCTTGGTCACACTAGAGAAGGTCCGTGTAATCCTCTACCGCGCCCACAGCAAATAAACGACTTCTCCTTGCACCGAAGTTTTGTCAGGGCATGGCTTCAGCCGTGCCGCTAGTGCCACAAAATCAATACGGCTTTAGCCGCTGAGGTTCGTCTTATCGCGTTCTCACGGACAAGTGGTAACATCACAGACTCTCCAGACGGTATTCCTGGAACTCGAAGCATACATTCGACCAGAGCATAGCCATCTGCGCACCGGCCCCGCGCTTCATACAGCACAGGTCTAGTAGGACTAGTCCCCGTCACTCCCGCGCCATTATTTTCACAAATTCCACGGAAGCATTTTCCGCCGCACTGGTGTATAGTCCCCGCCGCTCGGTCGCTGAGGCCTGTAATTCCACCCCGCTCCACGAACCGTGCATTGAATTGACTCGTCCACAACTTCATGACGCTGAGACCACCGGACTATTGAGGCCCGCTTCAACACGATCGAGTTTTGATTGAGGAGGAATTTGAAATGCATCGCATTGGCAAACACGCGATTTTTTCTTTTGTCGCCGCAGCGATTTTGGTTCTTGCGTTTTCCGGCAGCGCTTCCGCGCAGACCACGACTGTCACCGGAACTCTGAACGACGGCGCGACCTACCAGATCGATGTTCCCGCGAACTGGAACGGCATTCTCTTTCTCTATAGTCACGGCTACGTGGTTCCGGGCAGCGCGAATCCCGCGCAGGACGTCGGCGATCCCGCCACCGGCGCGTTCATGCTCGCCAGCGGCTTCGCTCTCGCCGGCTCTTCTTACGCCACCACCGGCTGGGCCATTCACGAAGCTTTGCCCGATCAGATCGCCGTTCTCGATGTTTTCGCGCAACAGTTCGGCACGCCCGCCAAAACGATCGCCTGGGGACACTCACTCGGCGGCATCATCACCGCGGGCCTCATCCAGAATTATCCCGATCGCTTCGACGCCGCTTTGCCGATGTGCGGCGTGCTCGCCGGCGGCGTAGCCACCTGGAACGCCGCGCTCGACGCCGAATTCGTGTTCTCCACGCTGGTCGCGCCCGGTCAAGGGCTGCAGCTTGTGAACATCACCAATCCTCAAACCAATCTCGACATCGCCGAAGCGGCGCTCCAGGCTGCCGCGGCAACACCGCAGGGCCAAGCGCGAATAGCGCTCGCCGCTGCGATGGGCGACACGCCCGGCTGGTTCACGCCTACTTCTCCTAAACCCGGCCGCCTCGATTTCGCCGATCAACTGGCGAATCAGCTCGAGTGGGACGGCGAGGTTGATTTTCCCTTCGTCTTCGCCTTCCGCGCGGAACTCGAAGCGCGCGCGGGCGGCAATCCTTCGTGGAACACTGGCGTGGATTACCGCATCCAGTTGCTGCTCTCGCCGAATTTCCTGGAAGTGCTCGCGCTTTATCAGGCAGCCGGGCTTGATTTGAACGCCGACCTGAACACCCTGAACGCCACGCAGCGCATCTCCGCCGATCCCGCGGCCGTGCAATATCTCTCGCAGAACATCATCTTCAACGGCCAGATCGGCATTCCGGTGCTGACCATGCACACCGTCGGCGATGGCCTCGTGATCAACGAGAACGAAACTGCTTACGCGAAGGTAGTCGCGGAAGCGCATAACTCGAAGCTGCTGCGCCAAACCTTCGTTAACCGCGCGGGCCATTGCGCCTTCACGCCGGCAGAAACAATCACAGCGGTGGGAACGCTGCTGAATCGTCTCGGGAGCGGGAAATGGGCTCCCATCATTCCCAGCGTTCTCAACCAAGAAGCGGCATCGCTCGGACCGGACTTCAATATCTTCGAGACTTCGGCCGGCATCGTCCCGGTTGCGCCCGAGTTCATTCCGTTTATCTCCGGGCCGTATCCGCGGCCGTTTGACGCGCTCACCGGATCGTGCCGTATAGCGTTCCTCTGTCACTAAACCCGCATCGGCTCGCTCGCTCCGCGCAGAACGGGGCGAATGAGCCGGGCAACGATCGACCAAGCCCCGAGGCGCCTGCCTCGGGGCTTTTTTGTTGGGTGAGTGCTTCCGGCGTTTGAACATGATCACGGCGCGATTCTGTCATGGTGCTAAAATTCATGAGATTGGTGCCGAGATGGACTGGATTCGCCGCGCGCTGAATTCGATGATTTGGAGTCGAGGCACGCGACTCGCTCTTCTTGCTCTCCTTTCGCTCGCGCTAATTGCGGCTGGCGCGTCCTCTCGTCAACCACAAACTGCAGCATATGGCCTCGATCCGATCCGCCATTACATCGCGGCCGGCTGGGACCGGCTGACGCGCTCGCTCGACAATTGCCAGACTTTTGCCGATCCAAAACTCGCCGGGCACCCGACGCTCTATCTTCCCTACGATTATCCCGAGACTGCCGCGGTGAAACAGCTCCCCGCGAAGTGCGGCGTGCAAGTCGCGCATCTGCCGCGAGTGATTCACGGACCCGGCGAGATCGATCCCGCGCAAATCAATCCGCCCGGGCTGCTCTATCTGCCGAACAAGTACGTCGTGCCGGGCGGGCGATTCAACGAGATGTATGGCTGGGACAGCTACTTCATCATCCGCGGATTGATCGAGGACGGACGGATCGATCTGGCGCGCGGAGTGGTCGATAACTTCCTGTTTGAAGTGGCGTATTACGGAAGCGTGCTGAACGCGAATCGAACCTATTATTTGACGCGATCGCAGCCGCCGTTTCTGACTGCGATGATCCTGGCGGTGAATGAGGCCGAAAGGAAGTCCGGACACGATGATCGCGAATGGCTCTACAGAGCAATGGCGGACGAAAAGCGTAACGATCAACTCTGGTCGCGCGGCGAACATTTGGCCGGCGACACCGGGCTTTCGCGCTATTACGATTTCGGCGAAGGACCCGCACCCGAGAGCCTTCAGGATGAATCGGGCTATTACGCGAAAGTGGCGGGATTTTTTCTCTCGCATCCAGAGCTAGATCATGGCTACGTCGTGCCGTCTACGGCCGGGCAGCAAGCGAATCACGGTATCGGCCCGGCATATGACGTTGCCACTTGCGACCCGGCCGACCAGGAGCGGCGGGGCTGCGATCCTTCGGGGCACGTTCGCTTGGCAGCGGAGTATTACAAAGCCGACCGCGCCATGCGCGAATCGGGATTTGATATTTCCTTCCGCTTCGGGCCCTACGGCGCGGACACCGATCACTTTGCGCCCGTGTGCTTGAATAGCCTGATTTACGCAGAAGAGATGGATGCCGCGCAGATTGACGAAATTCTAGGGCGCAAGGACGCGGCGGCCGGATTTCGCCAGGTCGCGGCGGAGCGAAAGCAGCGGATTCAGAAATATTTGTGGGATGAGAAGCGCGGGATGTTTTTCGATTATAACTTCTCGACGAAGACGCGCTCGTCCTACGAATACCTCACGACTTTCTATCCGCTCTGGGCCGGCCTCGCGACGCCGGAGCAGGCGCGCGCCGTGGACGCCAATTTGAAATTGTTCGAGCAGCCGGGCGGTTTGGCGATGAGCCGCAACGATAGCGGCGTGCAGTGGGATTATCCGTACGAATGGGCGCCGACGGTGTTGATCGCCGTCGAAGGCTTGCGGCGCTACGGATTCAATGATGATGCCGATCGCATTTCGTACGAGTTCCTTTCGACAGTGGCGGAAAATTTCCGTCGCGATGGCACGATTCGCGAGAAATACAACGCGGTGACGCGGTCCTCAGAAGCAGCGGTGAGCGCCGGATACAAGGAGAACGTCGTGGGCTTCGGCTGGACCAACGGCGTTTTCCTCTGTCTCCTGCGCGCGCTACCGAAGGAGATGGCTGACCGTTTGACGAAATCCGAGTAGGGGCCGGGGTTCACGACCGGCCCGGTCTTGCTTTGGGTTTTGTCCTGGTTCTTGTCTCGGGTTTTTTCGAACCGCGAATGGAATCCCATTCCAACGCGGCATTTCCATCGCCCTCAGTCGCTCGCCAACAACCCTGCTACCAAATTCGCAAGTTCGCTCTCCCGCCGCACAACTCCGCGATCGCGAGGAGCGGCATCACCCGCAGTAAGCCTCGCCAACCGCGCCGCCAAATTCCGAATCGCCACGTCTTGCTGCACGTACACTCGATCGGCCGGCGCAATCGCCTCCCATTGGGATTTGTTGCGCTTCAAGGGCCAGCGAACTTCCTCCTCGCGCTGCTCGGGCCGGAACGTCCCGCCCACAATCGAGCCCGCGGAAGCAACTTGCAAATATGCCCAGCCGTGGTCGCGCTTGATTTCCACGCGGCTCACGCTGAGCTGCGTGACGATCACGATCGGCAACTGAATCTTTGACGCCTCACCGGCGCTCAGGACATTTGCATCTTCAACCGTCAATTGCGAAATGCTTGCGGCCACTTCCTCGCGCGTAGGCTGCTTTTTCGCTGCCCCAATAACGATGCTCGCGGGAAGCTCAAACCCCGCCGATTCGCCCCGCCGTTCGGGTGCAGGCTGCTCTGCGTACGTCGCGGCAGGTTCCTCTCGCTCCGTTGTCGCTGCGTGCGCCGCTGCCACATCCACAACGCCGGAATCGATCCGGTAGCGGTAAAAGCGCGGCGATCCTCGCGAGCGCCAATACGGGCCGTCGTAATCCTGCTCCTCGAGTCCGCTTCTCACCAGGCTGTAAAAACTGTGCTGCGACGCATTGACGACGATTCCCACATGTCCCGGCCAAACAACCAAATCGCCCGCATGAGGCGATTTCACCCGCGCAAACTTCTCAGCGCCGGAATAAAGATCGAACGAGCTCTGGTACGGGTAAGCGAACCCAGCGCTCTGATAAATCAGATGAATCAAGTGCGAACAGTCTTGCGCGCCTCCAATCCGCTGCAGCTTCCATGCGGCCTTGACGATCCCGCGCCCTTCTTTCTCGCTCAGCAGCCGCGACCCGGCCACAGCATCTTCCCCAAATGTCGCCGAACGCACCCCGGCTGGCGAGAACGCCGCAAGGCACACGCACGCCACGAGCGCAGCGAGCCCGTGAGCCCGCTTCTTCCGCCAGTCAAACCTCGTCTTTGCGCACCGCATCGGTAATTGATTCCCGGCGACGTTCACAACAACAAGCGCCACCATTCAAGGAAATCATTTGGAACCACGCGGGGCAATGGACCGTGCGCTCAGCAGTAACTGGCCGGTCGGCCGGGTATTGCCGGAGCGGCAAGGATGCCGCCCGGTCCCCCAGCGAGCCGAAATCAGCTTGAAAAAAGTGTGTTTTTTCCCGATTAGACTGGTGCCGCGTCTTTTGTTTTCTTTGGTTTACGGGCGTCTCTAATAATTTCCTTCCCGATTAGAAATCGACGGCCGCTGAGGCACCGATGTAGCTCAGGTCCTTTTGACCTGAGGCCGTTGCCGTCGAATTCAAATTCAAGTGCCAATTCACACCAAAGTGCCTCACCACTGTCCTTCGGCCCCGGCCAGGGGCCTCAGGATAAAAAGAGGTGAGCCACATTGTTTGAGTCTTCCGCGCACACGTCAGGCGAGCTCAGAAGAGGCAGCCCCGCGCTTAGGGGCCGCTGACAACCAGATCCTGTATAACGTAGAAGTAATAGTAGGTCAAGAGTACTTCCGCACTAATTTTGAGTCGAGGGCAGGGGTTCACCACCCGCCGGTTGTGGTTGGGTATTTGCGCACACATCAAACCCAAAGCCACCCCGGGGGCATAGGTAAATCCGTCCCCTACTAAGAACCGGCGCAAGAGCGAGCCCGCCCGCAAGGGCTGCCCGACCGGCCTGGGCGACCTACCCACGACTCGACGACCGCTCACTCCTGGAGGACTGCTCCTCCAAGGACCGGCCGGCCGCCCAGGGAGGTGTAGAAAGCGTAGAACGCTATCGCGGCCATGAGGAGAATCCCGGCGAGGCTCATGCCCGCATACCAGGAGGACATTTGGGTGGTAAGTGGAAAGCTCCCCAGGATATCGTTGAAGACGCCAGCAGCCACCACAGCCAGCAAGCCGAAGCGGATCAATAGAAACACAGTCAGGGCGTTAGTGATTAGCCCGGACACCAAAACAACGGGAGCATAATCAGCTTGATTCCCTGTTGTATAGAAAATTGCGGTCACAACAACGTATACGATCGCTGCCGCCCACTGCTTCCGCAGCAAGGCCCTGAGTAGGAACAGAAAAAACAGGAACAGAAGCGAAATAAAAAGCTCCAGGATCACTCTGGTAGATATCGAAGCAATGATCGTACGCGCCCCGAGAAACTGCCAGTGCGGTCCCGAATATGGTTGTGGGGGAGGATGGCCGAACCAGGAGGGCACAAACCATCCAAGTCTTACGAGAGCGATGGAAAACGAACCCAATAGACAACCGGCCAGCACATCGCGTCCCACCAGTGGGTCCCGAAATCCACCTGCGATCAAGCGGCTCCAAGAGACCAGCGTAGCGGGCCAGCGGCGGCGCACATAGGGCTCAACTGCAACGTAGAAAACCCAGGAGATACAGGAGAACAGAAGCCCTATGCTCAAGAACTGGACGAAGAGCACGAATTCGTAGAGAGTCGGGACGTGGTGCGCGCCGCAAATCCACGCGACCCCCCAGGCCGAAAAAACAACAACTGCCAGACGAAAAGCCGCACGACGATCACCCCGGCCCAAGCGAAGGTTCCGCCGCACGAGCAGCAGGCCGGTCACTAGGAGTGAAATCGACAGAACAACGAAAAACACCGAAGTTGCCAGTTCGGCGGAGCTCGGCTGGTCTGGCTGCATGCGTTCGGGACGTGTCCACGGGCCAATCAACTCGAAGTAAACGGGCTTGCCCCGGTAGGCCGCGGCCTCAATTCGCATCGGGATATCAGGACGCTCGGCGAGCGAGCCTGTCCACGCCGCGCGCGCGTCACCGTAAACAGGAGGCGTCCAGGTTGGCTGTGCAGACAGCCACTTGGATGGATCAAGCCCCGCGGCAGAGAACAGCGGCGCCCAGTCTGGTGACTGCGAAGCGCGTGCCGGCTCCTCAACTTGCGCAGGAACGGCGACGAATTGTGTCAGGCGTCCGAGTGGATTGAGTTTGACCAACGTCATGCCGGAGATATCCAGTGGCGGGTCGTTCGTCCATACGGACTGCGCCATGGGCGCATTCGACGTGGAGCTATAAGACTCGAGCGGCCGAGGGCTGCCGCGATACCAAAACACGAACGCGCCGGTCTCGAGGTTGTCCCAGCGGGTCTTCGACTTGTCGTGTGCGTCGATGTAGCGCAGAAAACCTATCCCCTCGTAAAACCCCATCGCGGTGTCGGCCGGCCGCTCGGAGTAGCCAACGCTCTGCAGAATCTCCCGGGCGCGCTCGGCAAGGGCTTCGGGCGGTCTTTCGAGCGGCACGCGGCGGTAGAGCTTGGCCTGCGCGCTTAACAGAATCGACGCGGCGACTGACACGATCACTCCCGCCAGCAAAAGCCACGCGACCACTGGACGCAGGCCTTCGGTTTCCCCCGAAGCCGCGACCATTTCGGGCGATGGCGTTTCACCGGCGGCCAGCGCTGCCGCGAGCGGATCACCGCCCGGCAGTGCGGCCGCAACTTGCAGCGCCGATGCTGGACGCTTCGCAGGATTTTTCTCCAGGCAGCGCAGGATCACGCGTTCCACGAGCGGGTCAATATCTTTGACGATCTGCGAAGGATGCGTCGGCGCGCTCGTGTCGCGTTGCCGAGCCATCTCTGCACCGGAGGAAGCGTCGAAGAGCCGCTTGCCGGTGAAGATCTCGTAGAGTACGAGGCCGAGCGAGTAGAGATCACTTTTCGGCGTCACTTCTCCGCCCGCGAATTGTTCCGGCGACATGTAGGCGGGAGTTCCGGCGCGCGCATCGGCGCCTCCGATTTCAGCGGCCAACCCGGCCAAGCCGAAATCGGTGATGCGCACGCGGCCGCGTCCATCGAGCATGATGTTCGCGGGCTTCAGGTCACGATGAATGATGCCGTGCTCGTGGGCGGCCGCGAGGCCGGCACACATTTGCCGCGCGATTTCTACGGCTTTGTCCGGAGGCAACCGGCCGATGCGGCGCATCAGCGAAGCGAGATCTTCGCCGTCCACAAATTCCATGGTCAGGAAAGTGTGGGTGATGGTCTTACCGGCATCACTGGTCTCGCTGATTTCGCCGATGTCGAACACGCGGCAGACATTCGGATGCGAGACTTGGCGCGCCAGCCGAACTTCGCGGGTGAAACGCTCGCGCGCCTCTTCGGTCTGTGCCAGTGACTTCGGCAGAAATTTCAACGCCACCGTTTGGCCGAGCTTCAAGTCTTCCGCGCGATAGACTTCGCCCATTCCACCTTTGCCGAGAGGCGAGACGATGCGGTAGCGATCGGCAAGCGTAGTTCCGGGAACGTAACGCGCTTCGTAGCCGGTAAAAGAAGAACTCCTGGCGCTGGAAGAGGATTCGCGTTTGGGCGACGAAGCAGGCGGCGTGCCGGGGATGGGGTGAACGGCATCAAGCCCCAGCGTGGGCGTAGACCCGAAATCCATCGCGCTGCCGCACGAAGGGCAAAAGCGCGCTGCGCCAGGAACCTCGCTTCCACAGGCGGGACAACTCATGATTGGGCGGGAGTATATCACCGGCCGCTGAAAAGCTTCGACTCGGTGGTGTGGACATTCGCTTCAGTCGCGTTGGGCGGACCTGCACAGCGATGAAGCTGTCCAC
>DAITPO010000013.1:0-44793 GCA_036833535.1 Candidatus Acidiferrales bacterium
AAGCCGGTTCCGTTCCGCTCGAAATGCCCATCACCGGCAACATGTTCGCCATCCTCTTCGGCTCCGGCTGCGAAGACCCCAGCACTACGAACTGCGCTTACCCCACCTCGGTCTCGGACGGCGCTAATAACTACATCCAGGTCGGCGGGAATGTAATTAGTCCCGCCAGTGATGGCGGCGCTTCGGTCGGCTCGGTGTGGTACGCCAAGGGCGTCTCGCCGGGCACCTACTTCCCGAATTGGACGATGCATCCGCGGACAACGGGCGGCAACGGAAACACCATGTTCCTGTACGACATCTCCGGCGCGTCGAGCGATCCACTCGACACTTCTTTCGGCTCGAACGGCCTTGCCAGCAGCACCGGAGACCAGTCCACCGGCGGTTCCGGCGGGAATCTTACGACCATCACCGCCACTCCGTCACAAGCCAACGAAGTCATCCTCGTGACCGTGGGCGCCGGTTGGAACACGTTCACCGGTATCACCAGTCCGTCCGGTGGCCAGTCGCTCTCGAGTCACTACGCAACCGAATCGAACTCCAGCCACGACGATCTCAACGGCGGCTGGATGTTGTATTACAACCACTCGTCCACGTCCGCAGTCACAATCACCTGGACGCAGGATGAGTCGAATGATCCCGGCGTCGGCGACTGGATGTCCGTCGGCGCAGCGTTTCACTGAGACGGCCGGCCGTCTGCGACCCGCCGGGCGATTGGCCATCGCCGCACCCCTCGACCGCACTTAATTCCACTCCACCCCTAGCGGGCTGGATTGTCGGCGCCGGAAAAGTTGAGTCTCCCGGACCCTGCTGCCCGCGCATCTCGGCTGAGGGATAGGATACGCCGTTCCGTCGAGATACTTGCATCCCCACAGGCGCGCTTGCTAGTCTCGTTCAGGACTTTCGGAACGCACTAAAGCTCGCGCTGCACGCCACTCTCTCCTGGTACGTCTCCGAAGCTGCAAAATACGGCTTCCCCGGAGAGGTGGCGTTGATTCAGGTCGCGACGGCAACGCCGTGGGGACATTTTCAGGGCTTGAAAGAGGCTCTCAAAGCACATGGGAGTGAATGCGCTTATCGGCGTCGGCCTGCCGGTTTACAACGGCGAGGAATTCCTCGCTACGGCCATCGATTCCGTGCTGGCGCAGACCTTTCAGGATTTTCAAGTCCTCATCTCCGATAACGCTTCCACCGATCGAACCGAGGAGATTTGCCGCGAATACGTAGCCCGCGATAGCCGCGTCAAGTACTTCCGCGCCCCCGAAAATCGAGGAATCGTTTGGAATTACAACGAGGTCTTCAAGCTGTCCTCCCAGAAATACTTCATGTGGTTCTCCCACGATGACGTGATCGCTCCCACCTATCTCGAGCGCTGCGTGAAGGCCTGCGAGGAAGACCCCAACGTCGTTCTCTGCTTTTCCAATTGGGGCGAGATTGATTCCGCCGGGCATCTGCGCTTCACTCAGAAAAGCCGCGTGGTGATGGATTCTCCGGACCGCGTGGAGAGATTCCGCGCCGCTATAAGCCTCGATCATCTCTGCGAGCCGTGGTGCGGCGTCACGCGATCCGACATCTTGAAGAAAACCCCGCTCTACGGAAGCTTCGCGGATTATGATCGCGTGATGATCGCCGAGCTGGGTTTGTATGGACGCTTCGTCGAGATTCCCGAGCCGCTCTTCTTTCGCCGCGAACACGAAGGACGCTCCATTTATATGCATCCGACACGATTTGAGCGCACTGGATGGCTCGACCGAAAACTTAAAGGCTCCATCGTCTTCCCGCATTTCCGCGAATATCGCGAGTTTTGGGCTGCGGCGAGCCGGGTGAATTTGCCCTGGCGTGAGAGAATGGGCTGCGACTGGGCCCTCTTGAAATGGGCCGCGACGTATTGGCCCAGAATGGCGACGGATCTCCGGGTGGCCGCGCACGAGACTCTGCGGCCGCTTTTTTCCCGCTGAAACTTGATAATCGTCACGGCTGAAGGCACGAACGGACTTGAGACTGACTTTTCGCGCCGGATGACGGCGCGTGTGCTGCGAATGGGGTTGCGAATCGAGATTGGTGATGGGGAATAGGCGGATTCTTCGAAAAATAATCGTGGCCGCAGCTCTGGCCGCCATCGTGTTCCTGGTAGCGGTCGCCTCCCTTCGCCCGCTTCGCTGGCGCGCGATCATTGCTTTCGACAAAGCCACCGGCCGCCTCAACGATATCGAGTGGTCCGATCTGCGCTGGATGTTCCGCCCCGGAAGCAGCGTGGATCTCGAGGTCTTGGCCGACTCGCAAAATCCTTTCGAAGCGATTACCAATCCCCTGCACTCGCAAAGCGACCTGAGCATGGGTGAACGATTGTTCCGCGCGAAATGCAGCTCGTGCCATGGGGACGCCGCTCATGGCGGTCCCGGCGGTCCGGATCTGCATAACCGAGCCTTCAAGCGCGGCCGCAGCGATTGGGCGCTCTTCCAGACCGTCACTCTCGGTCTACCCGGCACGGCAATGCCTGCCTGGAAATTGCCTCGCGAAGACGTTTGGCGGATCGTCGCCTATCTCAGCAACGAGTTGATCCAGCACAATGCCAACGGAGCTGCGGGCCAGTCCGGCTCTGCACCCGCTTCAGTTCAGCCTGTCGCCCCGGCGGAGCTGCGCGACGCGGGGAACCAGACCGCCGATTGGCTGATCTACTCCGGCTCTTATTCGAGCCAGCGCTACACCCATTCGCGCCAGATCACTCGTGAGAATGTCGATCAACTTCGCGTTGAATGGCAACGTCAGCTTCCCACCTCGGAAGATAAAGTCGAGACTTCTCCCATCGTTCGCGGCTCGACCATGTTCGTCACCGAGCCTCCCGGCAGCGTCCTGGCTCTGGACGCCGCGACGGGCCGCGTGCTCTGGACCTATACGCGCGATCTTCCGTCGCCCATTCTGTTGTGTTGCGGGCCCGTAAATCGCGGCGTCGCGGTCATGGGCGACCGCGTCTTTGTCGGAACTCTCGACGCGCACCTGCTCGCTCTGGATGCGGGGACCGGCCGCGTACTCTGGGACGTAGTAGCCGCCGACCATTCGACCGGTTACTCAATTACCGGCGCGCCTCTCGCCATCGACGACATGGTTTTGACCGGCGTCGCGGGCGGAGAATATCGCATTCGCGGATTTATCGACGCGTATGACGCTGCGACGGGCCGCCGCCGCTGGCGTTTCTATACCGTGCCCGTAGCTGGTGATCCCGGCATCGATACCTGGGGCGGCGATCCCGGCGGAGACGGTGGCGCGCCCACCTGGCTCACAGGATCGTTCGATCCCGCCTTGCGCCTCATCTATTGGGGCACCGGAAATCCTTCGCCGAACTACTACGGCGAAAAGCGCCAGGGCGACAATCTTTATTCCAATTGCATGTTGGCGATCGACGTGGACACTGGAAAGCTGCGCTGGTACTTCCAGTTCACTCCGCACGACCTGCACGATTGGGATGCCGTTCAGATTCCCGTCCTCTTCGATGCCGATGTCAATGGGGTTAAGCGCCAGCTCATCGCCCAAGCCGATCGCAATGGCTTTTACTACGTTCTCGATCGCGCTACTGGAGAATTCCTCTCCGGGACGCCTTACGTGAAGCAAACCTGGGCCAGCGGCCTGGACGAAAAAGGCCGCCCGAAAGTCCGGCCGGAATCGATACCGAGCCGCGCTGGCGCCGTCGTCTATCCCAGCGTCACCGGCGGCACCAACTGGTGGTCCCCTTCCTACGATCCTGAATTGCAGGCGATGTTTGTGCCTACCATCGATCGGGGAAGCATTTTTTACGCGCGTCCGGATCTGCCGGTCGACGATCAAGGCGAAAATCTTGGCGGCGACGCCATGATGCTCCCCAACGAGAACATGAAAATTGCCGTCAAGGCGCTTGATGCCGCCACCGGTCGCGTGCGCTGGCAATATTTTCGACCGCCGCGGCAGAGACCCGGACAGATGGGCGGCCTGCTGAGCACTGCAGGAAAGATCGTTTTCGGCGGAGATCTTGAAACTGTCTTCGCCCTCGATTCCGAATCAGGCGCAGAACTCTGGCATCTCGAGGTTGGCGGAGTAGTTCAAGCGGGCCCAGTGAGCTATGAGATTGCGGGGCGTCAGTATCTGGCCGTTGCAGCAGGCCGCAGCATTATGGCGTTCGCGCTGCCGCCGTCAAACACCGCGAAGAAATCTAAGCAACCGGCCAATCACTAGAGCAGCCGTAGCGCCGGCTGCCAGCCGGCGTCTTTGTGCGGCGACGAGCAAAACGAAACCACCTGCCGCCGTCCGTTGTTTTCTACGCCGCCGAAAAAATCATACCTTGCGGCTGCCGGCCAGCTCTTCGCGGCTCTCCACAGGCTTTTCTTCGACTCGCTTCAGCCAAATCTCCCGCCAATAAGGATAAATGCTTCGCGGGCAAAATAGCCGACGGTCGCTATACTTCGCACAGCACACCGCGCCCTCGAGAATCAGGCAGTCCTTGGTAAAAGTGACCATCCGCCCGGTACGCTCGTCAATAATGCGCTCAACTCGCGCCAGCACGCGCCGCTTCGTCTCGCAGTAGGGCACCATCTCGGCGTCGAAAGAAAGCCCCTGGTTGCGGTTCCGCTTGTTTAGCGTCGTCAAAATCTCGCTATAAGGCTTCACCTGCACCAATTCTCCTGGCTGAAGATCGAGCGTTTCACGCGGCGTCTTGTCGAGCGTTCCGGCGAGGAATGGAAATGGCTCACTACCGCGCCATCGTTGCACCGTGTTGTACATCGCCAGCTGCGCGCGGTAACCCACCGTATGCACCGACCGGTAGAATGCCCGGAAGAACAGCGATTTTAGGACGTCCAGCACTCCCACGTTTTGCGAAAGAATTTCGCGCACGTACTGCCGCACGTCCCACCATGGCAGCGGCTCGGACGCGTGCAGCAGTTCCGTAGCCTGACAGCGATAGTGAATCTCGCCGTTGTTCGCCGCGCCTTGCGTCTGGGTTAGCTGGATGAGCCGATCGTGATTGCAACGCACCGGAGCAGCAGCGGCCGAAGCATCGGCGCGGTCCGTGGCAAACGAGCGCGACTCATCGCGGTCAACCCGCCGCAGCCACGCTTCCTTCCAGAAAAATAGGCACATCGCCTGGCATCCGGCATGAGCTCCGCCGTTGCATCGCAAACCCTCGAGATGCACCATGTCGTACATGCGCCTCGAGCCGGTGAGATTAATCGTGTCGCACGTCTTGTCGGCGCGCTTGAAAACCCGGAATCGCTTCCCGCAGAATTCCAGCATCTCCGGCATGAACGGCATGCCGTCGATTCCGCCGCGCTCATCGAGCGTCGCCAGAATTTCCTGCTCGCTGCGGACTTCGACGATCTCTCCCGCGTGGAGATTTAGCGGCCGCGTTTTCGTATTCCGGTTGGGCATCTCGGGCCTTATCTAACGGACCTTTCCATCGGAGCGGTCACCGGGCCGAATGCGGTGACCTTGGGAAATGGATTCATCACGCCGCGTGCACCCGGACTCGAATTCACAAAAATCGTCGCCGCGGGATAAAGCCTGTCCACGACCTTTTCGTTGTTGAAGCGAAACAGCACGATGCCAAAATAGTAGGTGCCTCCCGCAAGGTTCAGGTCCATTTCAAACGTGCATGCGAATCGCTCGCCCGGCTTCATCGCAATCGGCGGAAATCCCAGATACTCCGTCGAAGTATGGAAGATTTCATACTGCCGGTCGTCGTTGGCCTGTAGCACCACGGAGAACGGCTCGCTTTCTCCGGCACATTCCACTTCCACATCCACATAGACCTTTTCCCCGGACTCGAACGCGACATTTTCGTGGTCCACTCCCCTTACTCTTACCTGTGCCACGCGCACGGCCTTCGATTCCGATTCGCGCGCTTGCGCCCCGCTCCGCTCCAAATACATCCGGATCACCTGGGAACTCGACGCCGCTTCCACCACTTTTCCTCGCTCGAGCAAAATACTCCGCGGGCAAAGCTCGGCGATCGCGCGCAAATTGTGCGACACGAATATCACCGACGCCCCGCCGCGAATGATCGCGTTCATTCTCTCCAGGCAGCGGTTCTGAAACACGATGTCGCCCACGCTCAGAACTTCATCCACAATCAAAATATCCGGGTCGACGTGCGCCGCCACCGAAAACCCCAGCCGCGCGTACATTCCCGTCGAATATCTTTTCACCGGTGTATCAATAAAATCCGCCAACCCTGAAAATTCCACGATGGAGTCGAATTTCTGCGCGATCTCCGCTCGCGTCATCCCTAGAATCGCCCCGTTCAAATAAATATTCTCGCGGCCGGTGAGATCGGGATGAAATCCCGCGCCCACTTCAATCAGCGCAGATAGCTTCCCATTCACTTCGATCCTTCCGCTCGTCGGCGACATCACGCCGCTGATGAGCTTCAAGATCGTGCTCTTCCCCGCTCCGTTCGCGCCAACGATTCCGAACGCTTCGCCCCGTGCCAGCTCGAAGCTCACGTTCCGCAGCGCCCAAAAATCCCGCTTCGCCGCATCCGCGCGGCTGCGCCCGGTCACGCGCGAAAAGAATGCAGGCACCAAATCGCGCAGCGAATCGTGGATTTCCCCTCGAATAAACTTCTTCGAGACATCGTCCACGCGCAAAACTGTGTCCTTCGCCCCCACTAGATGCTCTCCGCGAACATCGGCTCCCATTTCTTGAACAAATAGAAGCCTCCGAGCAAGCTGATTGCTGCAAATGCGGCGCTATACGCAAGCCAGTGCAAATCCGGCGCGCTGCGGTAAACGATGCACTTTTCCAGGCCCTCGATCGGCGCCGCCAGCGGGTTCACCAGCAGATAGTTGGCCCATTTTCCGAACATTTCTACGTCGTAGAAAACCGGCGTGATAAAAATCGCGAACGTGATCACCACTTCCACGAGATATTTCACATCGCGGAAGAAAAGCGACGCCGCCGACACAATCAGCGCCCAGCCGATCGCCAGTGCCACAACAATCGCCAGAAGCACCGGCACCCACAGCAATTCCCAGCTCACGCGAAAACGGATGACCAGCAAAGCGATTCCGAAGCAGGTGGACGCGATCGCGAAATCAAATAGCTGCGAGAGCGTGGCGGCGATCGGAAATATCGCCCGCGGCATGTAAATCTTGGTGATCAAATTGGGATTTCCGATCAGGCTCGTCGAAGAAAATCGCATCGTGCTGGCAAAAAACGCCCACACCAGCCCTTTCACGGTCACTCCCGCGATTTCCTCCGCCACAATCGGCTTCCCCGAAAGCGCCGACATGCCGTAGCGCACGATTACTCCCGCAGCCACGATCACCGCCGGCAGCAAAATCGCCCACAAAAATCCCATCACCGACTGCTTGTAGCGGATCTTGATCTCTCTCCACGTGATGATGTAGAGAAGATCGCCCCGCTGAATCAGTTCCAGGATTCCCTTGTACATTTCCAACCAGCCTTTGCCTCGATGCCGTCAATTGCGAATCTCGTCCCAATGCATTCCCAATCGCGCAACTCCACCGAACACTCGCTCTACAGCAGAGCCTTCCGGCAATAAAATCCCTCCGCGCAACCGCCCAGGGCCCGCGATTCCATTCCGCGAATCCTCAGCATCGCGCGAAAAGTATCTTCGGTGAACCAAACGCGATTCGTCTGCGAGTCAAACGCAGCAAAAATCGCTCGAATTTTCCGCGCGCACAGCGCCTCATCCAAATCGACGAACAAATTCGGCGAACCCAAATCGCCGTCGTATTTCGGGATCTCGTATTCCAGAATCATGTGATCCCGCCAAGTATTCCAAGTCAGGTCGGAGATCAGCCGGTGGTCCTGATGGAGGTCGTCGCGGTAGTGCGTGAAAATCAAATCGGGCGAGATGCGGCGCTTGAGCTGCTCGAAGTACTCCTTGATCCTCGATCCCACAAACGGAAAATGCCCATCCCGGAAACTCTTCACTTCCACAGTCCGCTTCCGCACTCCCTCGAGAAAAAGTCCCGCGGCTTTCAGCGCTTCGCGCTTCCGCTTCGGATTCGAACTGAAGACGATCCAGGTGAACTCGAGGCCCGGATTTTCCCGCGCCAGCCTCAGAATCGTGCCGCCACAGCCGATTTCAATATCGTCGCAGTGCGCTCCGAGGCACAGCACCTTGCGAAATTGCTGCTTGCGGCCGCCGAAATTCAGTTTAAGCACGCCCGTCCCTCAGGCGAGCCCGCCCGCGCGGCTTCTGCGATCGCTCTTTCGTATCGCGCCGCGGCGCCGAATTTTCCTTCTTTGCAGCCGGCAAATTCCATACTTCCCACGGCGCGTGGCCCGAGGCCAGCAAATCTTCCAAGACCTGCCGGTCCTTGAACGTATCCATCGCATGGAAAAATCCGTCGTACTCATACGCGGCCAATTTCTTCTCTTGAATCAGCCGCTGGAACGGCTCCTGCACCAACTCCTCGCCTTCACGGATGTAATCAAAAATCTCCTTGCGCAGCACGAAATAGCCCGAGTTGATGCGGATGTTCGCCTTGGTCATCTCCCGAATGCCGTCCACCATTCCGTTACTCGCCGCCGTCACCACGTGAAAGCTCAGATTCGGCCGCGCGCTCAAAAACGTCGCGATGGCCTTGTGCTTGTCGATCTGCTCGATCATCGACGGAAGCTGCAAATCCGTAAGCCCGTCGGTATAATTCGCCAGAAAAACTTCCTCGCCCTCCAGATATTTCTTCACCGCTTTCAATCTCTGCCCGATGTTGGAATCAATCCCCGTGTTCGCAAACGTGATGTTCCAATCGTGAATGTCGCTGTGGGAAAGAAGCAGCTTCTTGCCGCCCTCCGAGTAAACGAAATCGTTCGAGAGGCACTCGTCGTAATTGAGAAAGAATTCCTTGATCGCTTCGGCCCGGTACCCGAGGCACAAAATAAAATCCCGGTGCCCGTAGTGCGCGTAATACTTCATCACGTGCCACAAAATCGGCCGCGTCCCGATGGGCACCAGCGGCTTCGGAATACTCTCCGAGTAATCCCGGATGCGAAGCCCGAGCCCTCCGCAAAAAAGAACCACCTTCACAGCCGTCCTCCTCGCCTCACGAATAGACCTTCACCCGCGGAATGGGCACCACGAATTTCCCGCCCCATTCGCGGATATACCCGTTCAATTGCATGATTTCATCTTTGAGATTCCACGGCAGAATCAGCACGTAATCCGGCTTCGTCTCGCGGATGTGCTCCGGTAGATGAATCGGGATATGCGTCCCCGGCAAAAAGCGCCCGTGCTTGTAAGGATTCCGATCCACTGTGTAATCCACGAAATCCGTGCGAATCCCGCAATAATTCAAAAGCGTGTTCCCCTTGCCGGGCGCGCCATAGCCGGCAATCGTCTTGCCCGTGCGCTTGGCGTCAATCAGAAACTCCAGCAGCGCCCGCTTGGTCTCCTTCACCTGCTCAGTGAACGTGCTGTAGAGCTTCAATCCGCTGATGCCCGCCGCATCTTCGCGCGCTCGCAGATCTCTCACTCGCGCGCTTGCCGGCTTCGATCCGTCCTCAGCGTGGCAACCATAAATTCGCAGCGATCCTCCGTGCGTGGGAATTTCATCCACGTCGAAAAGCCTCATCCCATGCGCCGCAAAAATCTTCTCCGCCGTGAAAAACGAAAAATACGAAAAATGTTCGTGGTAAATCGTGTCGAACTGATTCTCTTCGATCAGCCGCAGCAGATGCGGAAACTCCATGGTAATCACGCCGCCGGGCTTCAGCAGAATCCTCATCCCGGCCACAAAGCTGTTCAAATCCGGCACCTGGGCCAGAACATTGTTCCCCAACAGCAAATCCGCGCGCTTACCCTCGGCCGCCAACTCCGCAGCCAATCCCTCATTGAAAAATTTGACCAGCGTCGGCACGCCTTTCGCCACCGCCGCCTTAGCCACATTCGCCGCCGGCTCGATCCCCAGCGCCGGAACTCCACGCTCGACAAAATATTGCAGCAGGTATCCGTCGTTACTCGCCAACTCGACTACGTGGCTCTTCTTGCCCAGCCCGAATCGCGCGATCATCTCCTCGGTATATTTCTTCGCGTGCGCCAGCCAGCTATCCGAGTACGATGAGAAGTAAGCGTATTCCTCGAAAATCGAAGCCACGCTCACATACTGCTGAAGCTGGACGAGAAAACATTTGTCGCAGAGATACACGTGCAGCGGATAAAACACTTCTCCCTGATTCACCTGATCGGCGGCAAGAAAACTCTCGCACAGGGGCGACATTCCCAAATCCACAAACGTATGATTCAGCGAGCTCCCGCAAAAACGGCAGCAATTCTGCTCCCCCGTGCCCCGTGCTTCTCCGGAGCCCGTCGACCGCGTTTTCACCGCCGCACCCGCCGCAGGGCTCGCGCCATTTCGCTTCCGCGAAGACGAAGCCCGGCTGGGAATGCGCGTCTTGCTCATAACCATGGCTAATTCCGCCCCAAAAATGCAGTGGGATCCGGCAGAAACTTCCACCCGCTCAATTGAATTTACGGAAAACCGGCTTCACTGGACGGCCCACCAAATATTTCTCAGCGCCGTCCTCGAGCGCCTTGCGATACACCACCAGAGCTTCGCCGATGGCCTCTATTGACCGGTCTATATCCGCATCGCTATGAGAATAGCTGACCACCAGTGACGGCGCCACCAACCCGCGCTGGATTGTTTCCTGGAGGAAAAGTGTGCGATAAGGCTGCGAAGGATTCTTCTCGCGATCGCGGGTGGCGTACACCAGATTCGGCGCTTTCCCCAAAACCTCGAAATAGCCCTCCAAATGCAGTTCTTGGATGATCTTGTTGATTCCATTCCGCAGCCGCTCGCCCTGCTTGTGCAATTGCTCCACAACTTTTTCGCGCTTGTAGGTGCGCATGGTCTCGATCGCTGCCGCCAGACAATGGCTCTCCGCCCCGTGCGTGAGCGACAGTAGGAACACGCGTTCGTGCGCATGTTCGATCCCGCCCCGCTCCATGATTTCGCGCTTTCCCACCAGCGCTCCGAGCGAAAACCCATTGCCGATGCACTTTCCGAATGTCGATAGGTCCGGCGTGATCCCGTAATATTTCTGCGCGCCGCCGAGATGCCAGCGAAATCCCGTAATCATTTCATCGAGAATGAAGACGGCACCGTTCTCTTTGCAGGTTTTCTGCACGTCCGCGAGGAATCCCGGCAGTGGCTCAACGGCAGTCGCCGCCTCCATGATCACGCAAGCGATTTTTCCCGGATGCTGCTCGAACAAATTCCGCAGGCTGGCAATGTCGTTATAGTGGAACTGCAGAGTGAGATCCTGGATGGCCTTAGGGATCCCAGCGGACATTGGCGTGCTGCCAATGAACCAGTCATCCACCGAGAAGAAAGGTTGGTCGCACCGCGCAATGAGATCCCGGCCGGTGTAAGCCCGCGACAGTTTCACCGCACCGCTCGTCGCGTCCGAGCCGTTCTTCCCGAATTTCACCATCTCGGCGCTTTCAATCAATCCCGCCAGCTCGTCGGCGCAGTCCAATTCTAACGGCGAAGGCCGCGTGAAATTATTCCCCAGCAACATCGCGCGGTACGCCGCTTCGATCACGGGCTTGTACGCATGGCCAAGCCCCACCGCGCGCAATCCCATTCCGTACTCAATGAACTCGTTGCCGTCCACATCCCACACGTGGCATCCCTGCCCTCGCGCGATGAATCCCGGCGCCAGCACCGGATACTGATCGTCGCCCTTCGCGTAAGTGTGCGCCCCTCCAGGAATGCGCCCATGCGCCTTAGGCTGCAGCTCCTTTGACTTGGCAAATTTCATCTCAGCCTTTTCACTAATTCGCGACGCCACCGTAACTGTTCTCCTCTAGTCTCGTCTCACGCACGCAAGTATTTCGGATTCGTTCCCTCCGCGGTCGTAGGGGCGCCGCTTGCTGCGCCCGCCCAAGTAAATCCATCCTCAAAACTATCCACGGGCTACGCTGCAACCTCAAGTCTGTTTCTTCAACAGCCCATGCTCCTCAAGATCGCGAGCCGCTCGCTGAAGCTGATCGAAAACGATTCCTGACCGCTCCGCAATATCGAGCAAACTATGCTTTCCATCCGACTGATTCAAAACCCACAACATCGCCATCTCGCGCGCCTCCGCATCCACATGCCCGCCGATATTTCGATAAAGCCCGCGCTTCCCCAACTGCGGCTCGCCCTTGGGGCTCTGATTCACGTAAACGCGGTTCTCCTCGAGAACCCCGAGCACCGCAAGAATCTTGCTGAACGAATCTCCCAGAGATGCCGGCGACACAAAATTCAAATTATCTTCCGAAGTGTGATACTCCGGAAATTTCCCATGATGCGTCCGCGAAATACATCCCACAGCCAGATCGAACGCCTGAGAGCAATACTGCCGCTCGTCATACCCATAAGGCGAAAAATCCCGCACCGCAAATGCGTTCCCCGAATGTTGCAGCACCTGCACTACCGCGCGATCGATTTCCGCATTGCCACGCCGGCTGCGCTTGTAAGACATCCCGCCACGATCGCCCAGGCATGCCAGCACCAATCCGTGCCGTATCCGCCGCGCCGCCTCTTCATTCCGGCTCAGCCAGGTGATCGATCCAATCGTTCCGGGAATAAACAAGAAACGATACGAATACCGCCGCGAAGCGCCAGCAAGCGATTTCGCCAGCAAAGCCGCAATCGAAACGCCCGAAAGATTGTCGTTGCAGAGCGACGGGTGGCAAGAATGACAAGAAATCAAAATCTCGTCGGTCGACTCGCCAGCCAAAAAATATTCGCCATAACTCAGCGATCCATTCTCAAGCGACGAATCGATGCACACTTCGTATTCGCCTTCAGGCAACTTCTGAAGTTGGTTGTGGCTGAGACAAAATCCCCAATTCTCTTTGTAATAAGAAGTGCGATAAGGAACCCAGTCCGGCCGGTCCGGCAAAGTGAAAAGATGCTCCTTCAATTCCGCCAGCGGCATCTTCCGGGAAATCGGCACGCTGTAATTCAGCACGTGCAAATTCGAGCGTTGAAAATCGATCACGCGTTCCCCACGCGAATTTTTCACATACGCATCGCGAATATTCCACTCCCGCGGCACAGTCCAATCAAACACCTGCGTCCCGGTAGGAACTTCATGCACTGTCAGCGGAATCTGCTTCTGCAGCAGCGACATCGTCTTGCGGAATCCATTGCCCGTAATGCTCCGGCAAATCGGATACAGCTCCGCAATCAATTCGTAGATCTGTGTCCCAATCTCCGCCGAATCAGTCCCCGGCCCGAGATCGAAGACGCTTGTCGGCGGCGTCTTTGTCAATTCGGCCTGCGCCTCCCGCTCAGCGGAAGTCCGGGTAGTTTTTGTCGCGCTCATTGATGGTTCTTTCATCCGCGGGCCAGTTAATTCCGAAAGCCGGGTCGTTCCAGCGCACGCCTCGCGCATGTTCCGCCGAATACACCTGCGACATCTGGTAGAAAACTTCGGTATCGTCCTCGAGCGTCTGAAACCCGTGCGCGAAATCCCGCGGGATATACAGCATCCGCCGGTTCAAAGCCGTCAGCTCGACGCCAAAACTCTTCTTGTAAGTCGGCGACCCCCGGCGCAAATCAATAATCGCGTCGTAGATCCCACCCATCGTGCACCGCACCAGCTTCGCCTCTTCAAACGGCGCCGCCTGGTAGTGCATCCCGCGCAGCGTCCCCTTCCGCCGGTTGAACGAAATGTTGCACTGCGCGACGCGCGTCTTCAAACCGTGCTCGGCGAATTCCTTCTCGCAAAACGTGCGCGCGAAGAATCCCCGATCGTCCTCGCGTCGATCCGCCTCGATCACGAACGCGCCCTTCAAATATGTCTCAGTGAATATCAATCCCTAGCCCGCCCGCGCCCTCAATCCCCGCAGCGCTCGCGCCTCAGACGCGGCTCGGCGTCTGCCACCGCAGATTGGCATCCAGCTGCTCGGTCGCCAGCAGCCGCCGGATATGGTCAATGCGCTTGTAGCGCGGCCCCTCAAAATCCTCGAGCTTCAAATCCGCGTCCTTGCAGGCCTTGTATAGCTCCTGTGCGCCCATCCGCAGATTCCAGCGCGGCTTGAAATTCGGCAGCATCCGTTTGATCTTGCTGAAATCCACGCGGTAACAACGCGTGTCCGGCCCGCCATCCGGCGAATATTCGATCCGGCAACCCGGCACGGTCTGTCGCACAATCTCAGCCATATCGCGAATCTGGTAATTTTCCTCAGTAATCCCCACGTTGAACGCCTGGTTATGAATCACTTCGCGCGGCGCCTCCATCACAGCCAGAAACGCCCGGCAAATATCCTCGATATGCACCATCGGCCGCCACGGCGATCCGTCGCTCTTGATCAACACGCGCCCGGTAGTCATCGCCCAAGCCACCAAATTATTGAGCACGATGTCGAACCGCAAATATGGCGACACTCCGTAAGCCGTCGTGTTACGCAAAGAGGTCGGACTGAACTTTGCATCCGCCAGCGGCGCTAATTCTTTTTCCACCAGCACCTTCGAATGCGCGTAAGGCGTCACCGGATTGAAAGTAGCTTCCTCAGTCAAAAATTCCTGCCCCGCTGCTCCATAGGTGCTGCAAGAGGACGAAAAAATAAACCGCGACACCCCGGCCTGCTTCGCCAATTGCGCCAGTCGCACCGAAGCCTTGTAATTAATGTCGTAGGTCAACTCAGGATTGATGTCGCCCAGCGGATCGTTTGAAAGCGCCGCCAAATGCGCCACCGCGTCGAACCCCTTCAGGTCGGCCAACTCCACATCCCGGATATCCTTCAGGATGCTCGGCACACTAGGCACCGTCCCGCAAAACAAACTCTTCACGTAAAGGTCAGTGTCCAGCCCGACGACATCGTGCCCCGCGTCCTTCAAAATCTGGATCAGCAGAACGCCGATGTATCCATGATGACCGGTAACAAGTACGCGCATTAGTTTCTCCGCCCTGAAGTTCGCGAGATGACTCCTCTCGCATTTTCCACAGCTCGACCCAAGCTTAGTTCAAGGAAAACTCGTCCCCCGGACCCGGATCCCGGCCACAAATCCCGGTAATTGCCGCAGACGTACTAGAACGAAAGAACCTCGGAATCCAGCAGGTCGCGTTCCATCCACCATTCCCAAGCAAATTCATAAACCTTTATGTTTCAACTATATAAGCGAGCACTTCAACCTGCACCGCGCTCCCAATCCCCGTCCTGCATATTCTTACCAAATAACTGACAAACCCCGGAAATCCGTTTCGCAAAAACTAGGAAGTCGCTTTGTAAATTTCGCCCCGATTTCCACAGGTCTCTGATACACTCTCCGGGCTTTTCGGCCTTCGAGACGCGCGTCCCCAGCAACGCCGCGCCTCTTACATGTTTTCAGTATAAGAGAACCGGAGTTGTTGCGTCCGAAAATCTGGGCCAGTGATACGTGCTCGTCACCGCGACGGTGCATTTCGTCCGCGATGACATGGGGGAGCACGGCCCCGCCATCGGAACTTTCCTGTTCGGGCAACTCTGCTTTCTCATTGGGGGGAGTACTCTCAAGTGATTCATTCGACTCACTTGCTCGCACGCGTGTGGCGCCGCGCCAGACCCTCCTCTAGACTTGAAAATCGGGCCACTTTCTCGTCGCTCCACGTCCCCGCGGAAGGACAAAAGGTGCTGCAGACGGCGACAAATTCACGTGCGGCCGCCGGTCCCAAACTAGTCTCTCGCGTCCCTAACCCGGCGCGCAGCGTTCTCACCAACTGGCTAACGTACCTAATCAGCGGCGTCGTCAGTTTCTTTCTTTCGCCATTCATCGTTCGCCACTTGGGCAATTCCGCATACGGAATTTGGGTCCTGTTGGTTTCTTTGACGGGCTATCTGGGCTTCCTGGATTTGGGCATTCGCGGCGCGGTAACCCGCTACATCGCGCGGTTCCACGCCGAGGGCCAGCACGAACAAGCCAGCCGCACGGTTTCTTCAGCCTCTGGATTGTTCCTCGTAGGCGGCCTGCTGGCCATCGTCGGCTCCGGCGCGTTTGCTCTCCTCGCCGTACCGCATTTCGAGATTCCGCCCGCCTATCTCCGCGCCGCCCAAATCGTCGTGCTCATCGCCGGCGCAAACGTAGCCATTTCGATCATTAGCGGCATTTTCGGCGGCATCCTCGTCGGCCTGCAGCGCTTCGATCTGCACAATTCCGTTGCCCTCTCCAGCACCGGACTCCGCGCCGTCGCCATCCTTATCGCACTGGGCTCCGGAAAAGGCCTCATCACACTCGCCTTAATTCAACTCGGCGCCACCGTAGGCGAATTCATTCTCGGCTTCCTGTTCACGCGCAAACTCTATCCCGAGATGCGTTTTTCCATCGGACACATGTACCGCGATCACGTCGCCCTGATTTTTTCCTTCGGCGTCTTCGCACTACTGCTCCAAGCCTCCACTTACTTGGTCTATTACACCGACGCCATGGTCATCGGCGCCTTCCTGCCCGTCAGCATGATCACTTTCTTCGCGATCGCCGGCAATCTCACCATTTACGCCCGCGACCTCGTCGGCGGCTTCAGCCGCATCATGACCCCCATGGCCAGCCACATGGAGGTAAAAACGGGTACCGCGGGAATCCGCGATGCCTCCCTGAAAGCCGCGCGCTACTGCGCCATGGCCATTCTGCCGATTTTCATCACCTTCATCATCCGCGGCCACTCCTTTATCTCCCTCTGGATGGGGCCGGCCTATGCGGATTTATCCGGCCACGTTCTCTGGATTCTCAGCATCCCCTGGTTCTTCGGCGCCGGCGCCGCGGTTCTTTCCTCCACCATTCTCGGCATCGGCAAACACAAGCCCGTCGTTCCGGTTGCCATCGCCGAAGGCGTCTGCAATCTGATTCTCAGCATCATTTTGGTGAAGAAGATGGGAATCGTGGGCGTCGCCTGGGGCACTGCCATTCCCAACATGGTCGTGGATATTCTCTACTGGCCGTGGTACTCGAAGCGCACTCTGGGAATTCCCATACGCGAATACGCCCGCTCGATCTGGTTCTATCCGGTGGTTGCGCTGCTTCCCTTCGCCATCTGCACATACGTCGTGGACAAGCTCTCGCCAGCCCCGAATCTAATGATTTTCTTCCTGCAGGTAGCCGCGGTACTCCCGTCAGCCCTGGTAGGTGCCTGGTATTTCGGCCTGGTACGCGAAGAGCGTGAAGCTTACTTGCCCAATCTAACAGGCCCGATGTTCCGCGTCTTCCATCGCACCTAGCGAGCGCCAGCGAGCTGTTTTCCCGTAGGGGCGCCGGTCAATCGCTGTGTGATTGCAAAGCAATCGACGCGCCCTCCGACGACCCATAACTCAATTAAATCACCGATCTACCGCGGAAGAGACCCTTCGAAAACTCCGCGCCTACCCCTCCCCGCCCTTCTTCTCCTTCAATTTCCGCTCCAAAGCCTGCACGATCGTCTCGACCCTCTGCTCCAACCGGTTCTCATAAGCAATCTGTATCCGCCGCTTCGCCAGCGCCTCAGCTTTATCCGCAAGCGCCGCTTCAACATTCTCCACCCACTTCTCCGGCGTATCCCCGATCCTCACCACATCCGTAAAATCCCGCAAACTCATCAAAGGCGGTCCCACCACCGGTTTCCCCGACGCCAAATACTCATGCAGTTTCAAAGGATAGATATACTTCGCCCATCCATCCGTCCGGTACCCCAACATGCACACATCCAGCCCCTTGATGTAATTCGGCAGCATCTCTCGCATCTTCCCGCCCAGAAAATAAACATTCGGCCGCCCGCGCAACAATTCCAAATCCGCGCGAAACGCCTCGCTCCTCACATTCAAAGGCCCCACCATGGGAAACGACCAGTTCGGCCGCGCCACGCTCATCTCATACACGAGCCGGAAATCAATCTTGTCGTTCAGCACCCCAATATGCCCGATCCGCGGATGCGGCACTGCCTCCATATCCGGTGGCACCACCGTCTCGGGCGCGCGGCTCCTTGAAAATAAATTGAAATCCGCCCCCATCGGCACATTGATGGCGTTGCCGTAGCGATTCTTCTTGTCCATCAACGCCGGGCCGCTAACAAACACAAGATCCACTTTCCGCAGCAAATCGTCTTCCTGCTCCAGAATCTGATTGCGGTCCCGGTCGCTCAACCCAGCAAAGCTAGAAAATTCATCATCTGCGTAATAGCAGGTGACCGATTCGTGAAATCCTCCGATCAAATCCACAAATCGCGGATGCCAAATCAGCAGCACCGTATCCCGAAATCCCATTTTCTTCATGATTCGCGCGACATGCCGCTGCCGCAAATGCCGGAAAAGCTTCCCCAGCCTCGGGTAACGATAAATCTCAAACATCCACTTGGGAAATACCACGGTGTACAAATTGTCCGTGCGGTGCACCACGCCGCTAGCCGGCAATTCCGCGCGCTCCGGCCCAAACACCTGCGCCCGCGAAAACGGCGGCGTCACGAAAAGAACCTTGTGTTCCTTCGCCAACAACGAGGTGATCTGATGGCGGCTCTGCCACAAATCGTCCCAGTAATTCAGCGAAAACGAAATAAAGTCCATCGCACTCCCAAGCCAACAACTGCAGCTTCGCAAGCCGCAGGTTTGTGTGGCGCCGGCCTTTCAGGCCGGCATCTTCGAGACGCCCCACCACCGCAAATTCCGCGCCCCGTCAACGAACGCTAACGTGATCTGCTATTTTCCCGATCTGCTCGATAGGAATTTCCGGCAACCCGCCATTCGAAGAAGAATTCTCCTCCATCTCCCCGATCAATTCCCCCATCGTCTGAAACTCAAAATCCCGCAACAGCCCGCGCAACTTATTCTCCAACCCGCGCAAGCCCAAATAGTGCCGCATCCGCGCCGTCACGCTACCCTTCATCCGCGGCTGCTCGGGATCAATCTCCCACGGGTGCACGTAAACACAAGCCGGCTGCCCTTCCTTCTCGTTCAAAAATCTTATCCCCCAGCGCGTATACCAGTAAGGCAGCAATCGCAAATAGGCCCCGCCGCCAAACGGCGACCGCGCCCCGCCCAGCGATAGCGTCGGCATCGGAAACTCCACGATCGTCCCCCGCGCCGTAGGCACTCGAAAAGGCGTCCGCGGCCCGCGCCGCATTCCATAGTTCGGATGATCCACAGGAAAAATGCTCGAGTCGTACCGGAACCCCAGCTCCACCAAAATCTCAAACGCCCAAAGCGAATCCTGCGTAATCGAAAAACTAGGCGCCCGATAGCCGATGATCTTCCGCCCAATAATTTGCTCCAGGCGGTCCTTCGCCACCCGCGTATCGTCGCGAAATTCCGCCGGAGTCATCTCGAAAATTCGCCGGTGCTTGTCGCTATGGCAAGCCACCTCGTGCCCGCGCCCTGCAATCTCGCGAATCAATTCCGGATAATTCTCAGCCACCGCCCCCAGCGTGAAGAAGGTCGCCTTCCGTCCAGCCTCATCCAGCAGCCCCATCACCCGCTGCGTGCTCTGCACCACCCGGCTGGCGTACTGTCCCCAATTCTCCCGGTTCACGCTCTCAAACGCGTTGACGTGGTAGTAGTCCTCAAGATCAAAACTAAGGGCGTTTTTCATAGGAGACAATTCAGCGAAGTAAATTCCTGGCCAGTCTCAAGTATATCGTCTGCAGCAACCGAAGTCGCCGCCGATACCCGCCACCGACCCCAATCATGCAAGCCCACGCAGCCGCCGCCAACGCGCCGAAAGTTCTTGCCTTCGTAGGGGCGCCGCTGGCCGCGCCCGCCGCATACTCGCGTCGCGAACAGGCCCGCCATTCACCTCCTCACGCTCCTCACTCGCTCTGAAATTTTAAATTTCAAATTTGAAATTTCCGGTATCCTTCCCCCCGTGCCACGCCATCTCACTCACCCATGCGCATCCTAACCTACAGCTCCATCCTCCCCAATTCCCTCCAACCCACCCAAGGCATCTTCACCTTCCAACGCCTAGGCGCCCTATCCCGCCGCCCAGGGAACCAAGTAGACTTCGTAGCCCCACTCCCCTACGCCCCGCCCTGGCTTCCCAAAGGCTCCCGCCCGCGTTACGCCTGCATCCCCAGCCAAGAGACAATGGAGGGTCTGCGCATCTTCCACCCCCGCTACGCCCTAATCCCCAAAATCTCCATGCCCTGGCACGGCCGCCTGATGTACTTGGGCACCCACAAAACCGTCGAACAGCTCCACCGAGAAAACCCCTACGATCTCCTGGACGCTCAATACATCTACCCCGACGGCTATGCCGGCGTCCTGATCGCCAAAAAGCTAGGCATCCCGGTAATCCTCTCCGCCCTGGGCACCGACGTAAACGTCTTCCCCAAATTCAAGCGCATAGCCCCAAAAATCCGCTGGGCCCTAAACGAAGCCGACGGCATCCTGGCGGTCTCCAATTCCCTGAAAGCCACCACCGCCGCAGCAGGCGCACCCGCAGATAAAATCCGCGTAATCGGCAATGGCGTAGACACCACCCGCTTCCACCCGCTCGATCGCACCGAAGCCCGCCGCGCCCTCCGCATCGAAGGCCCCGGCCCATTCGTAATCTCCGTAGGCACTCTCGACCCCAACAAAGGCCACCAATTGCTAATCGCGGCAGTCTCCGAACTAACCGGCCGTTACCCAGCCATGAAAGCCTATATAGCAGGCGAAGGCCCGTATCAATCCGCGCTAACGGCCCAAATCCGCGAAAAGAAAATCGCCGATCGAGTCGTGCTCATCGGCAAGCGTCCGCACGCCGAACTAAATTCCTGGTTCAACGCCGCCAGCGTCTCCTGCCTGCTAAGCGAACGCGAAGGCTGGCCCAACGTTCTCCTAGAATCCCTGGCCGCAGGCACCCCGGTAATCGCCACCCGCGCCGGCGGCATAGCCGAAGTAATCGCGACGCCCGCGTTAGGCACGCTAGTCGAGCGCAACGTCCCAGCCATCACCGCTGCCCTGGACGCCGCCCTAAAGCACGAATGGGATCGCCCAGCCCTGGTAGCCTACGCCGCGCAACGCACCTGGGACAAAGTAGCCGAAGAAATCGAGGATTATTTCCGCACGATCCTAAACTCGCGGCCGACCACGAAATCCTAGCAGCACTCGATACCCAGCCAGCTTCACCATCTCCGTCCCAAATTCCAAAAACGAAGCTCGCGGCTCCCGCCCGGTTTGTGTGGCCGCCATTTGAAAATGAACTTCTCGCGGCAAAATCACCCGGCAACACAGCCGCACCCGCCGCTGATGCACCGCGCTCGTAACCACCAAAACCGATCGAATCTCGCGGTGCCGCTTCAAATAATCCGCCAATGCCTCAATCTCCCGCAAAGTCCCAAACCTCCGCACCGCAATCCTCTCCACCTCCGGCGCCCCATCCCCAAACAAAACAAAAAAATGCCTCTCCGCCGCCGGAACCGGCAAAGCAATCGGCAACAAATCAAACTCCACAGGCAAAGCCAACTCCCGGAATCGACGCACCTCAAATCGCGCCACACTAAAAAGTATCCGCGGCGCTACCCCGGCCCGGAACAATTCCAATCCATAAACCTTCCGCACAGGACGCCCAGCCAAAACAAATATCAAATCAAAATCGTTCACAGTAATCCCAGCCCCGTAGCGCCGGCTCGCCCTGATCTGCGAAGGGCTGCCAGCCGGCGTTTTCGTGAAGCACGATTCGATAACGTCGCCATCACCCGCGGGTGCAAATCAAAGCTGCCTCGCGATCCCAAATCCTCCCACGCAAATCCCGCCAAACTGCCGCAATTTCTTCGCCCTATTTCCACACCCGGTACCATAGGACTCCGTCGCAATTCGCGCTAGGGTAGAAGAGGAGGCCGAGTCCGTGCCGAGCACTCGAGTCCAATTCACACCGGAAGCACAATCCCAAGACTCCCAAAAACACCCAAAACGAGCTCGTTGTTTTGTCCCTATTAGAACGGATCGCTTTCCTTTATTTTCAATAACTTACGCCCGTTTCTATTCGGACACTTGTCCCGATTAGAGCGAACAGAAATCGAATGGCATTCTGCACACAAACCCAATCTTTCCCGCGAAGCAATCCCCGCCGCATTGCTAAAATTAAACCTGTGCAATGCTAAAATCTGATTTCTCCGCGGAGTCCAGATGAGTCGCTCGGTCAGCATCTTCGGCCTCGGTTACGTGGGCGCGGTCACCGCCGCCTGCCTCGCTCACAAAGGCCACAACATTCTCGGCGTGGACGTCAACGCCTCGAAAGTCGAATCTCTCGAGAAGGGCAAGAGCCCTATCCTCGAGCCGAAAATGGAGGAGATGACCGCGGAATCCGCGCGCGCCTGCCGCCTCCACGCTACCAGCGATTCGAAGCGCGCCATCTCCGAAACTGAAATCTCTTTTATTTCCGTCGGCACTCCCAGCCAGCGCAACGGCAAGCTCGATCTCGGCGGCATCGAACACGTCTGCAAAGAAATCGGCGAAGCGCTCAAGAAAAAGAACGCCTATCACTGGGTCGTCCTGCGCAGCACGATTCTCCCAGGCACCACCGAATCCGTGGCCATGCCCATTCTCGAAAAAGCCAGCGGCAAACGCGTCGGGCCGGATTTCGCCGTCTGCTTCGTCCCGGAATTTCTGCGCGAAGGAACGGCGGTGAGCGATTTCTTCGAGCCGCCCTTCACCATCATCGGCGCCGCCGCCGGCTGCGATGCGGGCCCGGTCCGAGAACTCTTCGAATGGGCCAAGACGCCGATCTATCTCACCACTCCGGCCACCGCCGAAATGGTCAAGTACGTCTGCAACGCGTTCCACGCGCTGAAAGTCGGTTTCGTCAATGAAATTGGCACCATCTGCAAAGAACTCGACGTGGACACGCAAGCCGTCACCGAAATCTTCACCTCGGATACGCAGCTCAACGTTTCCACCGCGTATCTCAAGCCCGGCTTCGCTTTCGGCGGCTCGTGCCTGCCGAAAGACCTGCGCGCGCTGACGTATCGCGCGAAGGAACTCGATCTCAAACTGCCGCTGCTCGAATCGCTGCTGTCGAGCAACAACGAGCACATCGAACGAGCGGTAGAATCCGTACTGCGCACCGGCAAGAAAAAAGTCGGCGTCCTCGGCCTCAGCTTCAAATCCGGCACCGATGACCTGCGCGAAAGCCCGCTGGTGCAACTCGTCAAGCGCCTGCTCGGCGAAGGCTGCCAGATTCAAATCTGGGACCAGAACGTCGCCCTCGGCCGCCTGATTGGCTCGAACCGCCAGTTCATCACCGACGTAATTCCGCACGTCGGCAGCCTGCTGCACGAAGACGCGCGCGAAGTGATTCAATCGGCGGAAATCGTTCTGCTCGGCACGAAGGCCATCGACAAAGAAACTCTCGCGTCCGCGCTGCGCCCCGATCAAATTCTGATCGACCTTGTGCACCTCGACAAAAAGGGCCGCGTCTCCGAGCACGAACGCTACGAAGGCATTTGCTGGTAAGGATCCTCCGTTGAAAATTCTGTGGGTGAAGTCCGGCGACCTGGTGCCGCTCGACACCGGCGGAAAAATCCGCAGCTTCAATCTGCTCAAAGAACTCGCCAAGCAGCATGAGGTCGATTTCTTCACCTTCTATCCCGAGCGCGAAAACGACGGCCATCCCGCGCTCAACAAATATTTCCGCCGCGTCCATTGCATTCCGCTTTCGATGCCGGAGAAATACGGGATCGGCGAATACGTCGGCTACGCGAGAAATCTTCTGTCGCTGCAGCCCTACTCGATGACCAAGTATTGCCGCCCACAAGTGGCGCGCCAGTTGCGAGAGCTGCTCGGCCGAGAACGCTACGACGTAATCGTCTGCGACTTCTTTCTGACCGGCGCGGTGATTCCCTGGGAGATCTCGACTCCGAAAGTGCTCTTCACCCACAACGTCGAAGCGCAAATCTGGCAGCGGCATTTCGAAGTCACGAAAAATCCCATCTGGAAGGCGGTTTCCTGGCGCGAATACAAAACCATCGCGCGCCTCGAGCGGCGCTATCTCGAGCAAGCAGACGCGGTTCTCACGGTGTCCGACACCGATCGCGAAACTTTCGCGAAGCTCGTACCGCGCAACAAAATCACCACGGTGCAAACCGGCGTGGACGTGGAATATTTCCGCCCCGCTCCCGGCAAGGAAAAATCGAACGTGATGGTCTTCACCGGCTCGATGGACTGGATGCCCAACGAAGATGGCATTCTCTACTTCGTCGCCGAAGTTCTGCCGCTCATTCGCCGCGAAATATCCGGCGCGCAGCTAGTCATCGTGGGCCGCAGCCCTTCCGCACGCGTCCGCGAACTCGCCGCGCAGGATTCGCACATTCAGGTGACAGGAACCGTCGACGACATTCGCCCCTACATGGATCAAGCGGCAGTGTACGTGGTGCCGCTGCGCATCGGGGGTGGCACGCGCATCAAGATTTTCGAAGCGATGGCCGAAGGAAAGCCGGTAGTCTCGACGACGCTAGGCGCCGAAGGCTTGCCCGTGACGCACGAGCAAAACATCATCATCGCCGACAAGCCGGAAGATTTCGCCGCGCGAGTAGTCGCGCTGCTCCGCGATTCGCGCGAACGCGAAAGTTTAGGGGCAGCGGCTAGACGATTGGTCGAAGAGAATTACAGTTGGACTTCAGTCGCACGCCAGTTCGCAGAAGTTCTCGCACGCGTCGCGCACCGCCCGCTCGAAGCGCCTGCAGCCGCAACCCCGAGCGCGGTTCACACTCCGACGCGCTGACTACTCAATGCTATTGCGGCGAGGCAGTCGCAGCCGTCTGCGCCGGCGCTGCCCGCGGCGTGCCAATGGCAACCTTGAGCGAGCCGTCGCTCGAGTCGCGATAGCTCACGTAGAGAACATCATTTTTGTCGATCGCCAGCGACGCAAAGCGATTCCCATCCGGCCCCGAAGGAACGATCAGTTGAACGTGCCAGGCCTTGCCGTCCCAATACGCATGCTTCTCCGAAGATCCGTCCTGATAAATGATGTGCGGATTGCCTGACTTGTCGAGCACCACGGCGCTGCGATACGAAACCCAGCCGCCATTGGAGCGAACCTGGTCGACGGTCTGCACATTCCAACGATCCCCCGCTTCGCTCGCGTAGCGCAATTCGTGCGTGGTGTAGTAGCTGATGTGCGCGTGTCCCGCTGCGTCGAGGACGAGATCGTTCCCCATGCCGATGTTGTATTCCGGATCGCCGGGAATTCGCGCCTGGACGACGTGCACGCTCCACGCGTCCTTCAGCCAGGTCGCGTACTTCATGCGCCCGTCCACGTAAGCGTCGTAGCTCAAGTGCGGCACGCCCTTCGAGTCCACCGCCATCGAATGCCACTTGCCTGTCTGCGTATCGAAATCCACCGTGCGCGCCACCCACATGCCATCCACGAGCGAGGCGTATTTGAGATGCACATAGGAAGTTTTGTCCGGATTCTCGACTTTGTACCACGCAAGATGCGGCGTCCCATCGGGCGAAACGCCGACGGAGCACGAATACTGAATGTCGGAAGCGTCGGGTGCGACGTCCTGGATCGACCAGGTTTTTCCGTTGAATTCGGCGTACTTCAAGCGGTGCAGCGTGCTGCAGATGTGTGGATTCCCGGCCGAATCAAGCGCCAGATTGACGTAGTTCACAGCGCCCGGCGCGAGCACGGTGGTGTCCCATCGCGACGTGCCCGCCGGGCGGAACGCATATTTCCATTCGGCGGCGTCGGTGCCGTAGGTGACGTGCACGTTGCCATCGGCATCCACGGCTATGGAAGTCGCGCCGGCAGATTTGTCGACGTCTTCGCTTTTCCAGTTCCACACTTGAGCGCGCGCTACGCCCGGCGACAGCAGCGCGATGGCTGCCACGACAACCGGAATCCAGGACCAGCAGCGCCGGAAATGTTTCCTGACGAGAAGGGATGAGACGAGCACAGTGCGCTCCTTTAGTTCGAGAACTTCCGGCGTCCGCCGCCCAGCGCAGACGCGCACAATCTGGCGACTAGTGAGACAGCGTCAACTCAACTACTTCCGGCACAAACGCCGGCGTCTGCTTTTCCTCCGCGAGAGCCACCGCTGCATCGCGGCGGAACAGAATCTTGAGTATCGCCGTCATGGCCACGATCTGCCAGAAATAGTCGAAGTAAGCCATGGCCAAAAACGCGCCGGAAATCATGTACGCCAGCAAGCTCACCTGAATCATCTGCGTGTAGGGATCGATCCACGCGAGCTGCGGAAGCCGCCGGCTCTGGCGGCGCAGCTTCCAACAGGTGATGTGGCAAGTGATCAAAAGCAGGACGAACAGCGACAATCCAACGTAGCCCTGCTCGCCGAGCATTTGAAAATAGATGCTGTGCGGCCCGGCGAATTCGACGCCCGGCGTGAAACGCGCGTAGAGGTCGTGAGTGAAAGTTTCGAAGCCGCCTCCCGTGGCCGGATAATGCGAGGCCAGCACAATGGCGAAATGCCAGGCGCCCAGGCGTTCCTCGGCAGAATTGTCGAGATTGCCGTGCGCAAACTGGTCCATGCGCTGGAACCAGGCGGCCGGCGCATAGGCAACGACGATCGCTGCCAGCGCGACGACCAGAGTGGCGGCCATGATCTTGTGCCGCGACTTTATGGCCAGGAAGCTGAGAACGACAGCGAGACCCAGCAAGCCGCCGCGCGAGTACGAGAGGAACACGGAGCCGATACCGCAGACGAAGACGAACCAGAAAAACATTCGCAGCTTCTTATTTGTTTCCGAGCGCGCCAAGAAGAAAAGAAACGGCAAAGTCATGTTCACGGCCACGGCCAGGAAATTGTTGTCTTCGATGAACGATCCCGGCGGACCCCAAACGCGGAATTCCGCCGCGGTGCGAATGCCGAAGATCAGGCCTTTGACGGCGTAGAAACCGATGCTGAGAACGGTCACGTAGCAGAGATAGCGCAATTTTTTCGCGCTGGTGACCAGCAGGACGGTAACAACGGTCATGAGCAGGATCTTGCTGGTGCGGTTCAGCATCGCTTGCGCTTGCAGGATGTGGTCGGAGAAGACGACCTGCTTCGAAACGTACCAGGTAGTGATTCCGAACCAGGCCCACAGCAGAAACATGATTCCGGTTTCGCGCGTAAAGATGGTGCGATTCCTGTCGCGCGTGAAGATCAGCCCGGCGAGCGTGGGAATGCCGATGCACATGGCCACGGGAAAATCGTAAGCGATGCCCCAGGTGAGGCGATGCGGATTGAAATACGCGACCCAGGTCCACATCAACAGGCCGAAATAGGGCCGGAAGAAGCAGAACGGAATCGCCGCGAAAATAATCGCGAGGACGATGTAATCACGCATCTTGCTTGACCTCGCTGGCCGTTGCTGCACGAGAGGTGCGGGATTCATTCGCGACGGGCACGGCATCGGGCTGGTGCGATAGCGAATCTGTGCTGAGCGGCTCTTCGTTGCGAAGAAAGAGCTGATTCATCTGGAAGGCGAACATGCTCAGCGAACCATCCTGGCCGATTTGCGGACGGCGCAAGGCGAAGACGTTCGCGCCCGTGCGACTGACGCCCCACGTGGTGGTGACGGCGGAGCGGAAGCCGCAGCGCGCGGCGAGGCGCTCGACATCGGCGCTGCAATCATGCTCGTGCCCGAACGGATACGCGAAATCGAGGACCGGCGTTTGCAGGCGGTCTTCGATCAGGCGCTTCGATTCGCGCAACTCGCGCTCGGCTTCTGACAGCGCTAGACGGCTTAGCACGGGATGCGTCATCGTGTGCGCGCCGAATGAGACTCCGGCTGTTTGCATTTCTTTGACCTGCGTCCAGTTTAACATCCGGTTCGCGAGGGCGTCGGCGGGGAGCGCGACCTGGTTTTCCAAGGCGAAACAGCAAGCGCGGCGCTCGGCATCGGAGACGCGGCGCAGATGCGTGACGATCTCGACGGCTGCGGCGATGCGCGACTCGCGCGAGGTGAATGTGAAACGACGCGGAGTGTCGAGCTGAATTACAAAGGTGTCTTTCGGATAGATCTGCAAAGCGAGAAAAATCTTGTCGTACCAAGCCGGTTCGCCGGTCTCCATGGAGTTGCCGATGAGATAGACGGTCGCGGGAATCTGATACTTCGCGAGAATCGGCAGCGCTTCGGTGTACAAGCCGCGGTAGCCATCGTCAAAAGTGACGGCCACACCCTGGCCTTTCGATTGCGGATCGGCGATTTCGCGGACGAGTTGCTCGAGAGACAGGATGCGATAGCGGCTGCGGAGGAAACGCATCTGCTTTTCGAGCTCTTTCGCGTCGAGCTCGGAGTAATAGGGAATTCCGCCGGTGCCGACGCGGTGATAGCAAAGAATGACGTACTTGCCGGTTGAGATGCGCGACCAGTGCCGGCGGCGCGAGTTGGCGGCGAGGCGAAATTCGTAGGAGCGCGCGACGCGCTCGAGCAGGCGCAATCCGCCGGTGCGGTACAGACCCGTGGCGATGATCTCGCGCGCGCTCATGGCTTTCTCAGCGGACTCCTGCAACTTCGCGCGGGCTTTCGAGATGCTGCCGGTGCCAAAGCTCGAGAGCTACGAGATACCAGAGAACTTCGCCGTAGTACGCGGTGTGGCCGGTGCGGTGAAGTTCCGTGAGCTTGTCGAAAAATTCGGGGCGGAAATAACCGCGCTGGCGGGTGCGCGGATCGCGAAGGACATCCTGCATCAGCGTGTTGAGCTTCGGCTCCTGCAAGAACCAGAGAGCGAGCGGGACGCCGAAGCCGTGCTTGGTTTTGTAGAGCACCTTTTCCGGAAGGATGGGCTTCATGGCTTGCTTGAAAATGTAGCGCTTTTCGCTGCCTTTGAGTTTCAGGCGCGATGGGATGCGACTCGAAAGCTCGGCGAGCTGATCGTCGAGGAGCGGATAGCGGACATTCACGCCGGCGAGTTCGGCGGTGCCGCTTACTTTGCGCAAGTCGTTATCGGCGAGGATGAGTTTGAGATCGAGATACATCAGGCGATTGAGTTCGCTCGAGGCGCGCGTGCGCTGGAAATGCGCGTTGATGATATTCATCCACGAATTGGCCGGGGCTTCGGCCAGAAAATCGGAGGTGAAAATTTCCTTCGCCGGAAGGCTTTGAAATAGGCCGTAAGAGAAAATGCGCTGTGGATTGGGAATGTTGGCGCGGCGGATGTAGCGGCGCGGGAGGCCGAGCTTGCTTTCGGAATCGGGCAGAAGCCTGGCGAGCGGCTCGATCAGGCCGCGGCGGAGAAATGCTGGGATGCGGTGATAAATCTGGAAGCGCTTGTCGGTGCCGTAGCGCTCGTTTCCCGCAAAGAGTTCGTCGCCGCCGTCGCCCGCGAGCAGCGTTTCGATGCCCTTTTCGCGGGCCATTTTCGCGCAGAGATAGGAGCCGATGGCAGAGGAATTGGCGAAAGGCTCGTCGTAGTAGTCGGTGATCTTCGGGATTGCCTCGATGGCGTCACTGGGATTGAGGCAGAGCTCGTTGTGCTGCGTGTGAAAGAGCTCGGCGGTGGTGCGGGCGTAGCCGATTTCGTCGTACCGCGATTCGGAGAAGAAAATCGAGAACGTGCGCGCGGGATTGAATTTTTCGGAGAGGAACGCGGTGACGCTGCTGCTGTCCGTGCCGCCGCTGAGATAGGCGCCGGTGGATTCGGCGCGGAGGCCTTCGAGATGGCGGTGGACGGCGGCGCGCATGCCTTCGCGGACTTGTTCGGCCCATTGCGATTCGCTGCCGGGGACTTCGTCGTAGTTCAAATCCCAGTAACATTCGTGGCGGATTTCTCCGTTTTCGAGAATCAGGCGATGGCCAGGGCGGAGTTTTTCGATGCCTTCGTAGCTGGTGAGCGGTGCGGGCACCACGCTGAAGAGAAGGAATTGCATGACCGCGGCGGGATTGACTTCGTTCGGATGCGATTGCGCGGCGCTTACGCCGCGGGCGCGCGAGGCGAAGAGAAAGCGGTCGCCCTCGCGGCTCCAGTAGAAGCTTTTGATTCCGAGGCGATCGATGGCAAGCAGAAGACGCTGGGCGCGCTCGTCGAAAATGGCGATGGCAAATGCGCCGTGGAGACGGGAGACGAAGGCGGGACCCTCTTTGCGATAGAGGCGCGCGATTAAGTGGGCTAGTGACGCGTTGGTTGGTCCGGCAACTGCTGCGCCCGGCTCGCCGATTTGTGCGGCGAGATCTTTGACATTGATCAGATCGGCGTCAACGGCGATGCGCAGGTCGTCCTCGGATGCCACTTGCTGAAAATCCCAGCGGCGGGCCACGCCTAGCGCGGCGGATTTTCCGGCGACGCCTTCGCGGGCGGACTCGCCCGGCATCGCCAGGGCGGCGAGCATCGCTTCGATGCCGGCCGGTGAAAAATCGGCGCCGGGTTGTTGGATTCCGCAGATGCCGCTCATCGCGCGTCTAGGCTCCGAAAGCCTGCCTCCATTTTCGGAACATCAGAACGGCCCAGAGTTGCGGCGAGCGATCGTAAAGGCCGCGCTGATGTTCGTCCCAGATTTTCCGCAGCGAATTGGTGTCGAGGATGCCGTCGTCGTTCGCGCTCGAGAAGATGGCGTCGTGCGCGGTTTCGCGCAGTTCGCCGCGGAACCATTCGCCGAGTGGTACGGCGAAACCTTGCTTCTTGCGCGTGGTGACGCCTTTGGGCAGAACGGATTCGACTGCTTTCTTGAAAATGTATTTGCCGTCGCGGCCGCGCAGCTTGAGCGATGAGGGGATCTTCGCGGCCAGCTCCATCAGCACGTGATCGAGCAACGGAGCGCGGACTTCGAGAGAGACGGCCATGCTGGCGCGATCAACTTTGGCGAGAATGTCGTCGGGGAGATAGGTTTTGATGTCGACGTACTGGATGCGCGAGAGAAGATCGTCCGTTTGGGCGCGATCGTAATAGTGCTGCAAAACATCGCGGGAATTGTAGCCATTGAGGCCGCGCTCGAAATCGCCGGTGAACAGGCGCGATTTGAGATCTTCGCGGAAGAGCGAGACTTCGTGGAAATAGCCTTCGAGCGGCGAGCGGGCCAGGCTCTGCAGCGTGGCTTTGGCGCGCAGAAAACGCGGTGCGCGGGGCATCGCGGGATAGGCGCGGCCGAGCGGGCCGAAGATTCCGCGGCGGACTGGAAGCGGGAGATAGCCGCGCATTTGATTTTCAAGCTGATCGTAATAGTAGCGGCGATAGCCGGCGAAGCTTTCATCGCCGCCGTCGCCGCCCAGCGCGACGGTGACGTGGCGGCGGGCTACGGCGGAAACGTAGTAAGTCGGGATCGCGGAAGAATCAGCGAAAGGCTCGTCGAAATGCCAGGCCAGCTTGTCGAGGACTTCTACGGCGCTTGGGCGGATAAATTCTTCGTGATGGTCGGTGTGGAAATATTGGGCCAGTTCGCGGGCGTAGGCCGCTTCGTTGAATTCCTCTTCTTCGAAGCCGATAGAGCAGGTGGTGACGGCGCGCTTCATGAGGTGGCTCATCATGGCCACGACCGAAGAGGAATCGACGCCGCCGCTGAGGAACGCGCCGAGCGGAACATCGCTCATCAAGCGCACGCGAGTGGCGGTGCAGAGTTCGTGGCGCAGTTGCTCGCACCATTCTACTTCGGAATGTTGCTCGACTTCGGCGAAGGAAATATCCCAGTACGCTGTCTCGCGAACGCCTTCCGCGGAAGCGACCAGATAGTGGCCGGGGCGGAGCTTTTGCGCGGCTTTGTAAATCGTCTTAGGCGCGGGAATATAGCCGAAAGAGAAATAGTCGGAGACTGCTTCTTGGTCGACTTCGCGCGAGAAGTCGCCGGCGGCGAGAATGCATTTCAGCTCGGAGCCGAAGACGATGCGGTTTTTCGTGGCGGCGTAGAAAATCGGCTTCTTGCCGACGCGATCGCGGGCGAGTAGAAGCTTGCGCTGGCGCGAATCCCAAAGCGCGATGGCAAACATGCCGCGCAGGCGGCGGAAGCAGTCCTCGCCGTATTCCTCGTAGAGATGAACGATGGTTTCGGTGTCGGAATGCGTGGCGAATTTATGCCCGCGGGATTCGAGATCCGTACGCAGCTCGGGGTAATTGTATATTTCGCCGTTGAGCATGACCCAGAGCTTGCCGTCTTCGTTTGAGAGCGGCTGATGGCCGCCTTTGAGATCGATGATGCTGAGGCGGCGGAAACCGAAGCCCAGACCGCCATCAATGAAGATGCCTTCGTCATCGGGGCCGCGATGAACGATGGTTTCGTTCATGCGATGGACGAGCTCCTGCGCGATAGGCTCGTGGCGGTCGAATTCGAAAATGCCGCAGATGCCGCACATAGCTTACGCGCGAACCTCTTTCAGCAAGCCTTTGCGCGCCGCTAGATCGCGATAGAGAGAGCGATAAGCGGCGAGCATTTTATCTAGACTGAAATCTTCCAGGACGCGGTGGCGTCCTGCGGCGCCGAAATCACGGCGCAGTTCTTCATTACCCGCCAGAAGCTCGAGCTGGGCGGCGAGCTGGGCGGCGTCACCCGGAGCAAACAAAAATCCCGTGCGGCCTTCCTGCACGAGTTCGGGATTTCCGCCGACGCGCGTGGCGGCGACGGGCAGCGCGCATGACATGGCTTCGAGAATCGTGTTCGACATTCCTTCCATGAGCGAGGGAAGGACGAAGACGTCGAGCGCGTTGAGAATTTCGGGCACGTTTTCGCTGGCGCCTACAAACGAAACGCGGCCCACTAATGCCGGGGAGAGTTTCGCTAACGATTCGAGGCGCTCTTGCTCCGGACCTGAGCCTGCGACCACCACGCGCACATCTATTTTGTGGGCGGCGAGGAGTTCGGCGGCGCGAAATAACGTGGCGTGGTCCTTAATCGGCACGAGGCGGCTGACGATGCCGAGAACCAGGCTACTGGGCTGAAATTGCAGACGATCGCGTGTGGCGCAGCGCAGCTCGGGTTGCGGTGAATAGCGCGCGGTGTCCACGCCGTTGTGCAGGACGCCGATTCGCTCGGGGGCCAGCCAGGCCTGGCGCGCGTGATAATTGCGCAGCTCTTCGGTGACGCAAAAGACGGCATCAGCCATGGCGTAGGCGCCGCGGCGGACTATGCGCTGGCGCGCGGGAAGGCCTGCGAGCATGTCGGGGATGTAGCCGTGCTCGCTGTGAATCGCTACGGGCACACCGGCCAGGCGCGCGGCGGGAATCGCTTCGATGGCGCCCCAGTTGCGCGAGTGGACGATGTGCGGGCGGAACTCGCGCATGATGCGCGCGAGGCGGAAGAGTAGGAGCTGGAATTTGGATTCGTTGCGGCCGGCGACGAAGATCTTGTCCTGCATTTTTTGGAGATGCGGGAGATTCTCGTTGTAGCCGCGCGCGGCGCAAACGCGATGATCGAATTCGCCGCCGCCGAGGCCGGCGATCACTTTCAGAATTACATATTCCGTGCCGCCCATATCGAGGCGATCGATTACGTGGAGAACGCGCAAGGGCGCGGGCCCGGCGGACGTGGAAGTCTCGCGGGCAACCGGAGAAATCGCGGCGGAAGCCTCAGTTGGAGCGACTGCTTTCATTGCTCGAAGTCCGATTGATGCGCCCAGGTCCAGGAATTTCTTGTTTCGACGCCTGCACCGCAGACGGTGAGGAGCGCCACGACTCGGCGCTCGCGGGAGGGCTAACCCGGCCCTCCGCTACAAAGTCAACTACAGGGCCAACCGCTCTACGGAAACCACCGAACGACGCGCGGGCCGACTTGCTTGGTTAGCCAGAGGGGCAAGCGGCTCCAGAGGCGCGTGGCACGTTCGAATTTCGGATTCTTGGGTGAAAAATTGGGCGGCGTCTTGCGGCGCACGAGCAAAATCTGGTAATCGAGCGGCTCGATGGCCATGTTCCACTGCGCTTTGAAATCGTAGGAGCCGGTTCCCAGCTTGCTGCGGCCGAAATCGAATTTGCGCATTCCCGCGTCGGCGGCGAATTTCATCAGCTCCCAATAGAGAGCGTTATTGGCGGCGAGCCGCGGCGCTTCGGGACCGGCGCCGGCGTAATAGGGGAGCACCGTGTCGCGGAAAAAGAAGGAGATCACCCCGGCGACTGCGGTATCGCCCTTACGGATCATCAGCAGATCCATCTTGTCGCCGAATTCGGCGTGAAGATTCTCGAGCCAGCGGCGCGGGAAGGCGGGAGTACCGTGGCGCTGGAGATTCATGGCAAAGAGATCGAAGAATTCTGGGAGCTGATCCATGCCGTGCTGGGCGCGCAGGCCCGCTTTTTCGGCTTTGCGGATCATGTAGCGGGTGTCGCGCGGCAATTTCTTCAGGTTGGCTTCGTGGTTCGCGGTTAGCTCGGTTGTGAAGGTGACGTAGAGCGGATTCTGATGGAAGCCCGCGAGCGGCTCGCACTTGCGCTCGCGCAATTCGAGGAAATCGACTCTGGCGGCCTGCGCGGATGCTTTGGCGTGTTCGAGTAGAGCGGCGCGCGACGCTTCATCCGCGGCGCAGACTCCGCCGTAAACGCCGAATGGAACGGAATTCAAGACGCGGCCAATCACCCAGTTGGAAATTGAAAAAAGCGGAAGCACGCCCGAGATCTGCCCGTCGCGCTCGGCATAGACGTAGCGCGGCTCGTAGCCAAAGGTCTTTTGCACGGCGCGCATCCATCCAGTGAGGTGAAACGGAGATCCGGCAGGAGCAGAGAGAACGAAGTGGTCCCATTCCGCGGCGCGCTCGGGTTCGAACACACGGATACGCACGGGAGAGGATACTTCTCGGTTCCCTGCGTCCATGTGAGGGAGCGTGGCGAGGCTAGGATTCCCCATCTTTGGCTTCCTGCATTCCTACGCCGCCATTACCGTTGCCGTTCGAGCCTGCTGCTGCGACGTCGAAACGCTCGAAGAGCCACTTCTCGTCGGCGCGAAGGTATCCCGCAAGGAGCGTGCGCTCGTCGGCGGAAGGCTCGCGGTAGCCGCGGATGATCTTGCTGAGGACGGCCTCATTGATGCCGACCGCCCGTGAGAGTTGATTTTGATGAATGCCCTTCTTGAAAATTTCAAGTTTTAAATTCGGATACATAAGCTGGTCCTCCTGCGCTCTCTCAGCGGGCTCCCGGGAAAAAACTCCCAGGACCCGGTGTGGGGAGCGCAAAGCCCCCCTTGGACTCAGAATTCGGACGTGCCGCGGATGGCTCCGCAGCGCGATCCGTTACAGCGATGATGTGAAATCCGTGGCTCATTTCTTGTGTCCGTTCCCTGCGTAATACGTGTGGTAGTAGCTCTTGTGCATTTCGGCGTCGGTGGCATTGAAAACCACGCCGAGATTTTTCTTCGGGTCGAGGGTGGCGACGGCCTTGCGGAGAAGCTGGCGCTTGGTGCGATTGGCGCGCACAACCATGAGAACGCCGTCGCAGCCATTGGCCATCAAGTCGATGTCGGAAAGGCCGAGGATAGGCGGAGCGTCGATGAGCACGAGCTTGAACGTCTCGCCGCACCAGCCGAGGAATTCCTTCCAGTTATTTCCGGCGAAAAGCTCGGGAGGAGCGCCGGAAGGCGAGCCCGCGGCCAGCGCGAACAGATTCGGCTGGTCGGTGCTCAAGATGGCGTCCTCGTAGCGAGCGCTGCCGGCAAGGATCTCGGAGAGTCCCGGCCCGGAAGGAGCGCCGATGAGTTTCGAAAGCCCGCGCGTGCGCAGGTCGCCGTCAATCACCAGCGTGCGCATTTCATGAAGCTGCGAGCAGCAGAGCGCGGTATTGATCGTGGTGAGCGTTTTCCCTTCGCCGGGAAGAGCGCTGCTGAAGAGAATCGAGCGGATTCCGGAAGTGGCCTGCAGCCGCAGCAAACGCGTGCGCAGAGTGCGATAGCATTCCTCGGCCATGTGATTCGCTTCCCCGTGCGACATCAATACGGGCCCGTCTTCGAGGCGAGGCAGCAGGAACTTGCGGCAGCGATCGAGGCGGTGATCGCTCATGTCGGTGGTGACGGAGCCGGCTTCCCGGACGGTGTCCTTCACCGACTCGAGCACCTGATGGATCTCGAGCTTCTTCGCCAGTCCTTCGCGAGTGCTCCAGTCCTGCGCTCTCTGTGTTTGATCGAAAAATTTGCTCATCATTTGCTCCCGCGCAATGGCGCGAATCCCAAGACGAAATCTAAGATGGCTTTACCGCCGTGCTGTCCGCACCCGCCGGCCGGATTCCGGTTCGCGCAGGCGGCGCAATCGGAGCGTCGGTGAGTTCGAGCACCGCCGCCGCTTCGACCACGAGATCCGGAGCGATCTGCTTTCTCTGGTGCGAAAAGCCCAACGAGAGTGCGCCGTCGCAGACCAGATTGATCAAGCGGGGCACGCCCTTGGTGACGCTGTGAATTTCCTCGAGCGCCGGGCCGGTAAACGGCGAAGGTCCGCGCAGGCCGGCGGCATGCAAGCGCTCGGCGATATAGGTGCGCGTTTCGGCGGAGCTCAAGGGCCGCAGCACGCAGCGGCTGGCGATGCGCTGGCGAAGCGCGCTCATTTCCGGCCGCGCCAGCAGCGGCTGGAGTTCCGGCTGGCCGCAGAGAATCACCTGCAGCAATTTCTCGTGGTAGGTATCGGTATTGTTGAGCAGGCGAACTTCCTCGAGCAGCTCGGGAGTGAGCAGGTGCGCCTCGTCGATGATCAGGACGGCGGTGCCGCCTTTATATTGCGTTTCGAGAAGCATCTGATGCAGCGCCATCAAGCGCCGGGGCTTGCTGCTACCCGTCGCGGCGATATTGAATTCGTCGAGGATGGCTTCGAGCAGCTCGTCGCGCGAGAGCACCGGATTTAGAATGAACGCCGAAGAAATCAGCGACTTGGCGATGGCCGGGCCGGAAAGAAGCTGCAGCGCGGCATGGAGGAGAGTGGTTTTGCCCGTACCAATGGGGCCCGTCGCCACGATGATGCCCTTGCGCAACAGAACACCTTCGACCAGCGAAGTCAGCACCACGCGATGCGGCTCGGCGAGGTGGAGGAACCGGGGATCCGGGGTGAGCCGGAACGGCGGTTCTTTCAACTGGAAGTAGGACAAATACATCTTAGAAGAACCTCGCAGCGACACCGGAAAGCATGTAGCCAAGCCCCGCGGCCAGCACGACAGTGGCAGCCAGAGCGGCGGCGGAACGAATCTGCTTCAGCGTGCGCTGCTGCCTGGTGAATATCTTCGGTATGCCTACCAGGATGCCTTTGCCGATGATGTTCTCGGCCTCGCGCTCGCTGCGCACTGTTTCGTCAGACATTTCGACGGCGACTGCGAGGCCGAAGCCGGCCAGAAGACCCAGAACCACGCCGACGGTAATGAGCAAGCTGCGATTCGGCCCGGCGGGAGAATCCGGAACCGGAGCGGGATCCAGGATCACGAAGCGCTCGCCTTCCTGCTTGGCATCAAGTTCAGTGGACATTTCGGCGGAGAGCTTTTTGTCAAGGAGAGCGTTGTAATGGCCGCGCAGAGTATCGTAGTCGCGCATCAAGCCGGCAATCTGCTGCTCGAAGACGGGCTCGCGCTCGAGCTTCGAGGAATGGAAGTCGATTTCTTCCTGAAGCTGCGGTTGGCGCTTGGTCTCGGTGGCGATTTCCTCGTCGAGCTTCTGGAGTTGCGCGTCGATGACGGGATTCTTGACGGTCTTGCGCACAGGCATCGCCGTCTGCGACGGAGGATTATTCTTGTCCTCTTCCGCCTTCTTGGCCTTCAAATCGTCGAGTTGCGCCTGAAGCTTTTTCACGTCGGGATAATTCGGGCCGTAGTGAGTGCGCAAGTCGGAAAGGTTTGTTTCAATCTTCTGGATTTGAGTCTGAAGCGGTGAAAAGTTATCGACGGTATCCGAATCCAGATCCACGGCCGGCTTCGAGGTGGCCAGCATGGCTTGCAGGACCGATTTCTGCTGCTGATCGTAAGTGACGCGATCCTGGCTCTGGCGGAGTTGCGCGCGCAAAGTGGTGAGCGCTTCGAGGTGATACTGCTTCGATTCGGGCAGGTCCATGATGTACGTGGACTTGATGCGGCCCATTTCCGCTTCTTTCGCCTCGAGCTGCTTCTTGGTGTCTTGGAGTTCGCTGTTCAGGAAATCGGTGGTGCCCTTGGATTGCCCTTCGCGGGCGCGCAGATTTTCGTCGATGAACTGGTTGGCCAGCTCGTTGGCGGTGCGCGCGACCATCTGAGGATCGCTGCCTTGGAACGCGATGCGGAACGAACCCATGGCGCGGCCGTTGGCATTCACAACTTCAATGGTTGTGGCCTTCTGCATCTTGCGGATGATGTCCTGGTCGGAAACCTTGCCGCGCATATCGGGATAGAGACCCAGGGTGTCGGCGACCTTCTTCAGGCGCGACGGAGACATGACCTGCTGCTGAATCGTGGCAAGTCGGTCGAGAACGCTGCTGGTAACCGAGGAAGGCACCAAGCTCGGCGACACTTGCTGCGCGTCTACCATAATGACGGTTTCAGAGCGGTAGAAATTCGGGAGCCGCATGACGATCACGGCAATCATCACGGCGACGGCGGCGGCCGTGAGGGTTATGACCAATTTCCTCCGGCGCGCGATATCGAGGTAGTCTTTCAGTTCGAACTCGCCGAACATCCCGCGGTCCGATGAGCTGGCTGGTCCGTATTCGCTCAATTCCGTCCTCCCGAACAGTGCTGGCCTAAAAATAATTGTTTCGCAGAAGCTTAATGCAACTCGGTGCCCAAATCAGGGCAAGCCGGGAAATCCACAGAGATAGCTAAGTTATTTCCTTTGAATCGATTACAGAACCAAACACCAGGGCTACCGGTGAGATTGTCTCAAACGTGCCGCGGCGTGGAAATTTATTTCTCAAATCTAACTTCTCGTTCCGCTCGGCGCTGGGCCAGATGGCGTCTAAATTTGAGACAGAACCCAAGGCCTGCGTCTGGGCTAGGATGGTGGCTGAGCGCGAAACGGAGCCAGGACCGAGCTGCGATGGCGTCAAAATGAACACTTAACGGCCACCGGCCGCATTCGGGTACCAGCGCAAGCCGATCGACGCGAAGTCCCGCGAGCCTTGAAAGAGCTGTACGTTGTTGCTGTCCTGCACCTTGTAGGCGTAGGTTGAGAAGACGCTCCACGTCCGGCCTAGCATGTAATCGACTTCACCGGTCACGTATGTCCCCGACACCTGGTCGGGACTCGCTTGCTCGGACTGGTAACCGACGCCGCCATCGAAGGAAAGCCTGGCCGTCGCGCGATAGTGCACGATGGCATCTACGCGCTGGGTCAGGTAGTTGGTGACGTAGCCAGTAGTGGGCTGTCCGCGCGTATACAAGATCGAGAATCGCGTGCGTTGAAAGGTCTTGAAGAACGAGATTGATCCGCTCATATCCCAGTACTTCTGTTGACCGACAAAAACGGACTGAGTTACGCCGAGATCCGCATTGATGCCCGTCGTCGCGGTGAGCTGCCGCGAGACGCTCAAGCCCAGGGTGTAATAGGAGGAGCTCGGGAGCAATCCGTTGAACTGGACGAATCGTGTATTCGCGTACGCCCCGATGGTGGTGCGCGCGTTCAACAGATGCCGGACCCTAACATCTACGCCAGCGTTGAGGCCTGAGATGTTACCGCCCAAGGCCGGGGTTAAGCCGCTGGTACGATCATAGTCGAGGCTCGGCGACAAAGTGATCAAGGTTCGTGGGCTGATTCCATAAGTCAAAGACGCAGATGCAACGTTTGTAAGAAACGTCTCCGAATTATCCAGGAAGTCGTTTTGCAGAGTGGTTGAGGTCAGAGCGTTGGCATCAGCAAAGACGCCACCCTGCAGGCCGGCATTGCTGGTGGTCATAAAGACGTCGGAAAGTCCCAAAGTCCAGCGCGATCCGAGCTGGAAATAGGTGGTCACGCCGACATTCTGATTCATGTAGTCGTAGGCCACCTGGCCGTTGGTGACTGCGACGCGCGGGGCGTACTGGAGGGTTAAGCGGCTGCGTCCAAACGGCTGGTCGAGGATTATGCTTGTCTCCATCAAGCTCAAAACGTTGTTCTGCGCGGGACCCTCGGCTGCGTTCGAAGGCCGCACGAGGTCCACAGCGCCGCGCACATCCGAGGCCCCAAGATAAAGAGGGCCCCAGCGAAACGGTCCCGCCGTGGGCAAAGAATTGGCTGTACCCAGCTGGGTGATCTGTGTTTCCGGCGGCGTAACTGTGACTAGGGGAATCGGCTCGTTCTGGTCTGGTGGCGCGTTATTGTCGGTGCCGTCTGGATTCGGCGGCTTCTGCGTGTTTCCAGTGTTCTGATTCTGCGGATCCGATTGGGACGAGGAGCCCTGCTGCGGCGCTTGGGCCGCTGCCGGCAGCGCCAGAAAGGCGCAAGCCGCAAGCACAGCAATCCCTCGAAGCGTCCAGTTTCGTGTGCGGGTTTCCATGATGGTCATTTCAATCCAGGCGTCCGAACACGGCCTATGGAATGACGACTTTGTCTCCCGGCATTAGCAGCTCGTCTTTGCCTTTTCCGTTGATCGCATCCTTATAACGCACGGGAATGCGGACTTCCGAACCGTTGACGATGCGCAGGATATAGATCGAATTGGTCTTGGCGAACTGGGTCACGCCGCCGGCCTCGGCAATGAGCTCGAGAACGGTCTTGTTGTCGTTCAGTTGAAACGCGCCCTGGCGCGCCGCGTTGCCGATCAGATAGACCTTGCGGCTTTGAATTTGCTGCACGCTGACGGTCACCTGCGGCTCATTGACGAACGGCTTCAGCTTCTCGGTGAGCGAATCGGCGAGCTCCTTCGGCGTCATGCCCACCACGTAGATATCGTTGAGCAGAGGCATGGTAATCACGCCGTCGGGGCGGACGACTACCGCCAGCGAGAGATCATGCTCGCGCCATACGGAAATCTGGATCTGGTCGGCCACGCCGATGCGATAGGCGGCGGAGGCTTGATCCGCTGAATTCGGATTGGCGGTACGCGTCGAGTCGGTGTCTTTCGGAGTTTTCTTTGAGCCGGACTTCTTCGGCGTCTCGTCCTTCGTGGCCGGCGCCGTAGATTGCCGAGCGCCCGAGCGGCCGTCGGCAGAAATGGAAGCGTGCGCGGGCTGCGGAATTGCGAGCGCACCAAGAAGCAGCGCCGCAGTGGATAGCGTTAGGAATTTGAAAGATCTAGTGAAAAGCGCGGGGGCGAACAAGGTTCGTCTCTCCTTCTGAGTCCTCAGTACGGGCTCAAATCGTAGGGTGGCTTGCACGGGCCGTACCACATGTTTGCACACACAAAAGCCCGGTTTATAAAGAGTTAAACCGGCGAAACGCCGCCGTCAATGGAACCTCTGAATGGTTGTTCCTCAATTGAGAAATCGGATTCACATTCACTGCGTCCATTCGAGTTACACGGTTGAATCTCATTGCACACTTCCTGCCGGAGGCGCCGCTGAAACAGCAGCCGGCGGCGTCAGGCGCAGCGTGTGCGTGTTGATGTTGGAATCGTTGACCAGCACAAATACGCCGGCTGATGGGAAATACTGAAACCGGCCGAAAGTGCCGTTGGAGGTGTGCCCTGAGCCTGCATGCGCGGAATCCTCCGGAGCGTTTGCGGCGAAGGTCTGTGCGGTACACGAATTCGTCGCGGAATTGTAGAGATAGACGGTCGGACCGAAATCCGGCCATCCGACGATGCGGTCGAGCGTTGGGTCGTAAGCCAAGCCGGGAGAAGAAGATCGCGCCAGGGATTCACACCCCTTGGCCTTTGATTTGTCCTGCGGGCTACGGCGCCCTTTGGGGCCGATTGGGACGGCCCAGATTTGGCCATCGCCGAAGGCGAGGAAGAGCTCGGCCTTCGGATCGACGACTCCGTTGGCGTGAAGCCCCAGCGGCGTGAAGCTGCTTAAGAACTTATAGGCATTTCGATCGTAATCGTAAGACCAGAAACCCGTAGCGCGGTCCCAAACGTAGACTAGTTTCGTGCCGGGATCGTAGGCCGCGATGGTGCCGTGATTCTCGCCGTTGGGCGAGCCTCCGTGGACTGGATCCATGCGCTTCCATTCCAGAGTTTCGAAGTTCAGCGTCCAGGTGTCGCTCGAGGAATTGCCGCGCGGGCAATAGGAACCGCCACCGAAGACGAACATGCGGTCGGCGTGGGCGATATACGCGAGAGCGCCGTAGGTATGGCGAGTGTTGGCGCGGCCGTCCGGCGTGGCTTGCGCACATTCCGCAATGGGGCTTGGGTCGTTCAAGCGCGTCAATCGAAGTGTGCCGAGATCGAAGGCATAAATTTCATTTCCGGCATAGTCGCTATGGCCGCCGCCCCAGAGAATCATGCGGTTGCGGCGCGTGTCGGCGATGCCTCCGCTCCAGGCGCGGACGACGGCGGAGCAGTTCGAGGCGAAGGCGTACTTCGTGCCGTGGAAATCATTCGGTGGGCAGGCGGCTTGAAGCTTCGAATCCGGGAGTTCAAACCAGCCCAAAGCCGCTGGAATTGAAGCAGATGCGCCGCTTCCGCCGGATTGCGCCGGCAATGATCTGGCCTCGGTGCCGTGACCCGATCGCGCGCCCAACGATGCCGTAATCGAAAGCGCGGCAAAGCCGACCGCTCCAGCAAGCGAGCCGCTCCAGATTGTGAGTTTGCGCCCGCTCATGCCGCGCCCTTCAAATCCCTTTGCGCGCCGCGATTCGATTCGAACCAGCGCATCATGCGAAAGACGCGCACGATTACGGCATAGGCGCAAAGCCACACACCGAGAAGCAAGACATCCGAGGTGGTGTGTTTGCGTTTCATCCTACGAGGGCGGCGCGATTCTCTACGCTTGACCGCCTTGCGACTGCCGGGCCCGTTTGCGCATCGAGTCCATCTCTACTTTGCTCCGCGCCCGTGCAGAATCACTTTGGCAGTCTCAATCAGAATCGCGATATCCAGGAAGATCGAGAGGTGCTTGATATAGAAGATGTCGTATTCCAGCTTCGTCTTCGATTCTTCGATGGTCGAGCCATACTGATATTTCACCTGCGCCCAACCCGTGATGCCGGGGCGCACCGTGTGGCGCAGGACGTAGTAGGTGGTGGCTTCCTCGAGCTGCCGGCAGAAGAAGGGGCGCTCGGGGCGCGGGCCGATGATGCTCATCTCGCCGCGGAAGACGTTGTAGAGCTGCGGCAGCTCGTCGAGGCGGCACTTGCGGATGAAGCGGCCCACTTTGGTGATGCGATTGTCGTCGCTCGCCGCCCAGGAGGGACCGTTCGCTTCCGCGTTCTGATACATCGATCGGAACTTCAGGATCTCGAAGCTGCGGCCGCCTAGCCCGACTCTTTCCTGGCGGAACAAGATTGGCGAGCCGGATTCAAACCAGATGGCGGCCGCGACGAGGGCCATGATCGGCAGCGTCACGATCAGCGTGATGGCCGACACCACGAAGTCCAGCGTGCGCTTGGCCGCCAGAAGAAACGGAGACTTGCGGAAGCCCTCGGAGAGCACCAGCCAGCTTGGCGACAGATTTTCGAGTGGAATGCGGCCCGTAATTCGTTCGTGGAAGCTGTGCGCGTCCTCGACGCAGACGCCTGCAAATTTGAGCGCCAGAAGTTCGCGCATTGGAGTGCGGCCGCGGCGTTCCTTAAGGGAGAGAATTACGCGCTCGATTCTCTCTGCGGCCACCACGGATTCCAGATCGCTGGCCGCGCCGATAATTCCCGGATTTACGAGCGACTTCCCGATATTCTCGCCCTTCTCGTCGAGGAAGCCGATCACCTTCATGTGCAGCTCGGGCTTGGCGATGATTTGGCGCACCACGGAGATTCCCGCCGGGCCGGTTCCGAGCACCAATACGCGCTCCAGGCCGCCGAGGAAAACTCCCTCGTGCTCCAAGAAAACTCTCCAGCCGAAGAGCAGCAGCAATATTGCCGGCGCCGCGAAGACCGCGATTCCGCGGCCCAGGCTCAACTCCGGGAGGAAGTAATACAGGATGGCCAGCTCGATACACGCCGTCCCCAGGGCCTGCAGGAGCCGCAGGAACAATTCAAAATGCCGCGCGATGACCTCGCGATTGTAGAGATCGTTGTAATAGAGGGCGATGCCGCAAGCCGCCACCACCAGGAAAATCCGCGAGTAGGTGTGAACGGGCCGCAAATAATTCAAAATTGCGCGAAAATCATGAAAGCGCAGCGTGATGGCGAACAGCAGACCCAAAGCGATCAGAATTCCATCGGACGCGAAGAGCATCAGGGTTCGCGGAGGAACTTTTTGACCGCCGATCTTCAGCATAACTTTTGCAATTCCCTTTGGATGGCAGCAGCGCGGCTACGCAGAGCCGCCGGGCGCGTCTTCAACCCGAAACATCTTCTTGGACTCGTGCTCGTGGTAGGCGGAGCAGGGGTTGAACCTGCGACCTCCCCCGTGTAAAGGGGGCGCTCTGCCAAACTGAGCTATCCGCCTGGAGGTCCGTCGCGTGAGATGCACGTTTCTGTCCAAAAGTGACGTGCAGCTCGCGCGGTTATACGGAGAGCTAACCGCTGAAATACTTAGGTTTATCTACGATTGCCGGAGTTGCTGTGCACGGTTGAGGACTAAGGACGGATGAACTTAGGAAAGCCATTTCTCAACTGAGAAATAAATTTTCTCCGTCTCAAAGACGCCCGCATGACCCGTCCAAATCCTGTAAACCACTGATTCTACAGTCCGTACGGCGATATCGATCTCCGGGCCTCGTCTCAAGCGTTTGCACCGAAATCGGCTCTTTCGACACCTGCTCCATTCAACGCGGTCTGATCGCGTCGCAAAAACCCATATAATGCTGAAATAAGATGATTTAAATCGTACCACAGTGTCTGGCAGGGAGGTTGCTTCGTTCTTGTTGCGTGTCTATACAGATAAGAGCGAGCGTGTGTCTATGCGATTTGTGACGCGCTTGAGAATTACCGAGAGCATCAGTGCGCGCATGCCGCGCTGCGCCGCCTCAACTCTGATTGCTGATGGTCTTCCGAAGGCGCATTGCAGCCGATGTCTCTGAGCATTCGCACCGCGAATCTGGAAACTGAGCGCGAGGTGCTGACGGAGTTTTTGCGTCAGCACTTGAA
>DAITPO010000013.1:44893-49198 GCA_036833535.1 Candidatus Acidiferrales bacterium
ACCGACAGATCGCCAAGCGAGTGAAGAGCGAAACCGTGGCGCGAGGCCTGAGCGCTGCCGGTAATCTGCTGTTGGAATTGCGAGATTGGAAATTGAAGGAAGCGGCGGGCTGGACGGTCGAGTTGCACAACGGCAAGATTGGCGAGGAGTTTTCGGAATTGGCAAATCGAGTGGCGGAGGCGGGCGAGACTTTCGTGCATCGCTCGGCGGAATTTTTGAATTGGCGATACTTGGAGCATCCGTACCGCAAATTCGAGATCCTGACGGCGCGCCACGATGGCCAGCTCCGCGGATACCTGGTATTCGATCAGATCGTCGACGAAGCAACGATTGCAGACCTGTTTGGATTGGATGAGCCCGAATTGTGGCAGAGCCTTCTGGCTCGAGCCGTTGCGCTGAACCGCGAACGCGGGGCGGCGATCATCAATGCTCCAGCTCTGGCTTCGCATCCGCGAGCGGCGCAACTCGAAGCGCTCGGATTTTCTCCGCGCGAAGCGCAGCCGCTGGTGACGATCGGCGCGGCGCCGGGCACGCGACTTTTCATCATGGATGGAGACCGTGAAAGTTGAAAACGCAAGCACGCGCATTTCCGAAGGCGGCAAAGTGAACGAACGCATCCGCGGTTTCATACTGGACACATTTCCGCTGGCGCGAAAGCAGAACGTCAAAGACAGCGATAACCTGCTAGATAGCGGGATAATCGATTCGCTGGGGATGCTCGACGTGGTGAGCTTTCTCGAACGCGAATTCGGCATTCACGTGGACGACGAGGAACTGGTTCCCGAGAATTTCGAGTCGGTCGACAACCTCGCGGGGTTTGTGGGGAGAAAGAGTTCGGCTGCACCCTCGCACTAAGCTAGGCGCACGCAGGACGATAATCGGCCAGCCCGCATCGAGCGCGGACGGATTGCCGCGAATTCCCGACGGATGTGGCAAGCAAGAGACGCAGCCTTCAAGGAGCAACAGCGGATGGATTTTCTGATTCATCACATGCTGCGGTCGAGCGCGCAGCGGCTTCCGAACAAGGAAGCTATGGTTCATGGCAAGGAGCGGCTGAGCTACAGCGAAGTCGCGCGGCGCACCGCGGGATTGGCGCGCGGGCTGCGCGAAGCGGGCCTGCAGCGCGGAGACCGCATCGGCATCTATCTCGAAGCTTCAGTGCCGCAGGTCGTCTCGATTTTTGGGATTTCGGAAGCGGGCGGCGTTTATGTGCCGATCAATGCGCAGCTCTTCGCCGAGCAAGTCGCGCATATTGCGAAAGATTGCGGGATGAAAGGTCTCATCACCACAGCTTCCAAGCTGGCGGCGCTCGAAGGCACTCTCAAAGAGATTCCATCGCTTGAATTTCTGGTCGTGGTTGATGAAGGCACTACGCCGGTCGTCAAGCTCCCGGTTCATCACTATGAAGCGCTCTGCGCGCTTCCGCCGGATTCGACGTTCCGTGAGATATCCATCTCCAAAGATCTGGCTGCAATTCTTTACACCTCGGGCTCGACGGGCAAGCCGAAGGGCGTGATGCTCAGCCATGCGAACGTGATGGCGGGCAGCTCGATTGTCTCGACCTATCTCGGTATTACCGAATCGGAGCGCATTCTCGCGGTGCTGCCGTTCAGCTTTGACGCGGGCATGAATCAATTGATGACCGCGTTTCAGCAGGGCGGCACGATCGTGCTGATCAATTTCGTTTTCGCGCGTGAAATCGTACAAACGCTGCTGAAGGAGCGCATCACCGGGCTCGCGGGAGTGCCCACGTTGTGGAGCTTGCTCTCGCAGCCCAATTCCACGCTGCAAAAGCAGCCGCTTCCCGATCTGCGCTACATCACGAATACCGGCGGCGCCATGCCGCAGAGCGTGCTCAAAGTGCTTCGTGAAACGCTCACGACCACGAAGATAGTTTTGATGTATGGCCTTACCGAAGCCTTCCGCTCGACGTATCTTCCTCCGGAGGAGCTCGATCGCCGTCCGACTTCGATGGGCAAGGCCATTCCGGATTGCGAAATCATCGTCGTGAATGAGCACGGGCGACTTTGCAAGCCGGGAGAAATCGGCGAGCTCGTGCATCGCGGGCCCACCGTATCGCTGGGGTACTGGAATCGCCCGGACGACACGAATCGCGTCCTGCGGCCGAATCCGCTGCTGCCACCGGAACTCGGCGATTGCGAACGCGTTTGCTATTCGGGCGATCTGGTGAAAATGGACGAGGATGGATTCCTCTTCTTCGTTGGCCGGCGCGATACGATGATTAAATCGTCGGGCTACCGCATTAGCCCGACGGAAGTGGAAGAGGCACTGACTTCGAGCGGCAAACTTCGGTATGCGGCCGTGATTGGCATCCCCGATGAAGTTCTCGGCCAGACGATCAAGGCGTTCGTCGTGGCGCGCGATGGCGAGCGGCTTGACACGGACGCGCTCATCGAGCATTGCGGCTCGCGGCTGCCGCGTTACATGTTGCCGAAGACGGTCGAAGTGCTGAGCGAGATGCCGAAGACTTCGAGCGGAAAAGTGGATTATCCGGCGCTGCGCAAGCGCGAAGGACTCTAGAGCTTGGGAGACGTTGCAGAACTGACGGCGAAGTATTTTCCAGATTCCGGCGCGGAACTCCGAATGGGCGGGCTATCGGTGCGCTCGCTCGCCGAAAAATACTGCACGCCGCTTTTCATCTACGACCGCGGCGTTCTCGATGCCAAATGGAATCTGCTTCGCGCCGCGCTTCCCGCGCGCTTTGCCATCAGCTATTCCGTGAAGGCGAATCCGAACCGCGCCTTTCTTGAATATTTTCTTGAAAAGGGCGCGGGGCTCGAGGTCGCATCGCAAGGAGAATTTCATCAAGCCCTCGCCGCCGGCTGCCCCGCCGAGCGGATCCTCTTCGCCGGGCCAGGAAAAACAGAAGCGGAAATCGAGTTCGTTCTCGCGCGCGGAATCGGAGAGATTCACATCGAGTCGCCGCGCGAAGCGGAGCGCGTGATCGCCATTAGCCGGCGCCTCGGCAAGCGCGCGCGCGTTGCGGTGCGCGTGAATCCGGCGTCCGAAGTGCAAGGCGGTGCCATGCGCATGGGCGGCAAGCCTGCGGCTTTTGGAGTGGATGAAGAGTCTCTGGATTCCGTTCTCGATCCGCTGCTCGGCTCCGACGCGGTCGAATTTCGCGGGATGCATATTTATATCGGCACGCAGATTCTCGATCACGCCATTTTGGTGAGCCAGTATGCCCATGGCCTCGAAGTCGCGCGCCGCATCGTAAAACGAATCGGCCATCCTCTCACGACGCTCGATTTTGGCGGCGGGCTCGGCATTCCGTATTTTTCGAATGAGCATGAACTCGATAGCGTCGCGCTTCGAGCGGGACTCGCAACGCTCTTCTCACCGATCGAGAAGGACGCTGATTTCACAGGAACGAAATTCATGGTCGAGCCGGGGCGCTATCTGGTGGGCGAGGCTGGCGTTTATGTCGCGCGGATCACGGACATCAAAATTTCGCGCGGCAAGAAATTCCTGATCTGCGATGGCGGCATGCATCACCATCTCGCCGCATCCGGAAATCTCGGCCAGACGATCAAGCGGAATTATCCAGTGGCGATTCTGACCAAGCTCGACCGCCCGGCCTCAGGAGCCGTCGAAGTTGCAGGCCCGCTTTGCACGCCGCTCGACGTGCTCGCGCGAAATGCCGAGCTGCCGGAGGCCGAAATCGGCGATTTGATCGGCATATTTCAATCGGGCGCATACGCGCGCGCGGCCAGCCCGCTTGGCTTCTTGAGTCATCCGGCACCGCCGGAAGTCTGGGTGGAAAAAGGCGAGTCGCGGCTGATCCGGCGCCGCGGCGAAGTGGACGACTATCTGCGCGATCAGATCGCGCCGGTTTCCGCGAGAGCGTGACGCGCGCTCGGCGCAATCTATGAGCTGGACATTCCAACCCGCGCAATCTTCCTTCGAAGCGGCCCGTAGCGATTGGGACGCCATCAATCGCTCGCATCACGATCACATCCTGCTCGATTCCGGATTCATCGCACCGCTGGTGCGTCATTTCGGAGCACAGGATATTCTTCTCGGCGCAAACACGAGTTCCGATCGGCCGGGTATGACGCTGGTGCTCAAGAAAAAGCCGGGCTACTGGGAAACGTTTCAGCCCAGCCAGGCACCGCTTGGACTCTTTGTCGCGGGCTCGCACGGTGAGGCCGTGGCGTATTTTTCGGATGTGATGCGCAGCTTGCCCGGCGTTGCCGTGCAGTTTTCCGTCTTGCAGCAGGATCCGGATTTTTCGGCGTTTCCTCCCGATCTCGCCGGGCCGAATCTCGAAATTCTCGATTACAT